>CACNFB010000004.1 GCA_902619665.1 uncultured Pelagibacteraceae bacterium | reverse complement strand
TATTATATCTTTTTATAGTTCAATTGTATTTTCGGCTGGACCTGTTCCAGATGGTAAAGATACTGCAAGTAAAGGTGTTAAGGCAGCAACAAAATTTGATATTGGAAAAAAATTTGTTTCAAAAGCAAAAAAATTAGAAAAAAAGAATAAGCAAAACAAAGCTAAAAAAATGTACGAAAAAGCAATTGTAAAATTACTTGAGGCAAATTCTCAAAATCCAAGCGATCCTGATATATTAAACCTTTTAGGTTTTTCTCACAGAAAGATCGGCGACTATGATAATGCTGAAATTTATTACTCTATGGGATTAGAAATTAATCCTAAGCATGTTGGTATAAATGAATACATGGGAGAATTATTTGTTGCAACAAATAGAATGGATGAAGCAAAAAAAAGGTTAGCAGCTTTAAAAGATTGTAATTGTGAAGAATACAACGAGCTTAAACAAGTAATTGATGGAAAAAAACAATCAAAATATTAATTAATCTTTTGTATCATTTGTTCTGGTAGCCAGATTACAATTTCGGGAAAAACTATTAATATAATTGTTGCAAAAATCATTAATAAAAATAATGGGAACGCGCTTTTAGCAATAAAACCCATATCTTTTTTTGCCATTCCTTGGAGTACAAATAAGTTAAATCCTACTGGTGGAGTAATTTGAGCCATTTCTACGACCACTACAAGAAATATTCCAAACCAAATCATATCAAAGCCGGCTTGTCTAATCATCGGCTCTATAATCGCCATTGTTAAAACTACAGCAGATATTCCATCTAAAAACATGCCTAAAATTATGTAAAATATCATTAGAGCAAAAATTAAAATATATGGAGAAAGATCAAGACTATTAATCCATAAAGCTAAATTTCTTGGAAGTCCTGTAAAACCCATTGCAAGAGATAAAAAAGCAGAGCCAGCTAATATAAAAGAAATCATACATGATGTGATTGTGGCTCCCAACAAAGAATTTTTAAATGTATTCCAATTTAAACTTTTTTGAAAATAAGAAAGTATTAAAGCACCAACAACTCCTAATGATGCAGCCTCTGTTGCAGTTGCAATACCTGTGTAAATAGAACCAATTACTGAAATAATCAAAAGTATAACTGGGATTAATTGACCTGATCTTTTAATTTTTTCTCCAAAACTATAACTAGTCAAAATAGATGGCATTTCTTTTTTGTTGAATAGAGACCATAAAATTACATATCCCATAAAAATAAGTGCAATCATTATTCCGGGAATAATTCCAGCAACAAATAATTTCGCTATAGATTCTTGAACTGTTACACCATAAATAATTAATATTATAGAAGGTGGAATTAATAATCCTAAAGTCCCTGAGCCTGCCAAACTACCTAATAATATTTTTTCTGGATAATTTCTTTTTCTGAGCTCTGGAATTGACATTTTTCCAACTGTGGCGACAGTAGCAGCCGAAGACCCAGAAATGGCAGCAAATAGTGCGCAACCAACTACATTAACATGAATTAATCCGCCAGGTAATTTTTGCATCCAGGGAGACAACCCCTCAAAAAGATTTTCTGACAATTTAGTTCTAAAAAGAATTTCTCCCATCCAAACAAATAGTGGCAGAGCTGTTAAAGTCCATGAAGAAGAGGTGCCCCATATTATTGTTGCCATTGCATCTCCAACTGGTCTTGTAGTGAATAAAGTCATTGCAATTGTAGAAACACCTATCATGCTTAAGGCAACCCATACACCAGTACTTAAGAAAATTAAAAGAACTGAAATAAAAAATACACTAAGTAATATTTCAGTCATTTTTAATAAGATATTTTAATAGATTATGTAAAATACACACAAAAAGAATAATTGAACCTATGGCTAATGGTGATTGAGGAATCCATATTAATATTTCGTCAGCACCTTCACTTCGCTCTTCAAATTTGAAAGAAATAATAAGCATTTTAACAAAATAATATGCTAAATAACCTGAAAATATTGAAGCAATCGATAGACACCAAATTTCAAATAATTTTCTAAATTTCTTGTTCAGTTTTTCTATAAATAATGTAATTCTTATATGTCCTCCTTCGCCGAATGTATAAGCTAAAGCGAAGAATGTGGAAGCGGCCATACAATAACCTGAGTATTCAGACAAACCTCGAATATAAAAACCAAAAATTCTGGAGGAAATTCCTATTAATATAAAAATAGCTATAAAGATTAAAAATAAAGCAGCAATATACCCTGAAAATTTATAGATTTTTTCTAGATAAAAATTGATTTTATTTAGCATATAATTAAAGGCCGCTAAAATTTTAACGGCCTTTAGAAAAGATTATTTAATAAGCAGATAGAACAGATTGACCTCTAGCACCAGCTTTCTTTGTCCATTCAGATGCCATTTGAGATCCAACTTTTTCAAAATGTTGCTTTAATGCAGAATTGACTTTACCAACACTCATTCCAGCATCAGCTAAAGCCTTCTTGTCATTCTTGTTTCCCATTTTTGAAAGTTGCCACCCTTTTCTTTCAGCAAGAGCCGCTTCTTTCATAATTAAGTCTTGAGTTTCTTTATCTAATTTATTCCAAGCTTTTTTATTTGCAATTATCATATTCTTTGGAAACCAAGCAGCTATATCATAAAAATATTTAACGCCGTTTTCCCAAATCTTACTATTCTTTCCAGTTGTTGGTGAAGTAATCATACTTTCAACAGCTCCTGTAGAAAATGCTTGAGATATTTCTGCTGCTTCAATTTTGGTTGGAGCCATACCTGTCAGCTCAGCAATTCTAATTGTAGCACCATTATAAGCTCTAAACTTTAATCCTTTTAAATCTGCAACACTATTTATCTCTTTTTTAGAATATAATCCTTGAGCAGGCCAAGGCACTGCGTATAAAAATACTAAACCTTTAGCATCTAAACTTTTTGCTATTTCAGCTTTTGATGCTTTATATAATTTCATAGCATCTGTGTAGGATGTAGCTAAAAAAGGCAAAGAGTCGATTTCAAGTAAAGGATCTTCTTTACCTAATGCCGACATAAATCTTTCACCAATCGGAGCTTGTCCTGTTCTTACTGCTCTAAAAATTTCTCCACCTTTAAATAATGACCCACCTGGGTGTGTGACTATGGTTAGTTTTCCACCACTTTTTTCAGTTACATTTTTTGCAAATTCTGTTGCATTTGCAGAATGAAAATTGCCTGCACCATAAGCTAACGCCATATCCCATTTTTCAGCATATGATACATTTGAAAGTAAAAATAGTGATGTTAATATTGAAATAAAGTATTTTATTATTCTCATTTCACCTCCTCTTTTTAAAAATATATTTGATTATTAATTTAATATTAAATCAATAAAAAAATTGTCTACTTTTAATTGAAAAATCTCAATATTCATTTATTATTTAAGAATTCTAATGGAGCAATCACTATTTTTTGAGCAATCTTTAATTTTATTACAAATAATATTCATCGATATTATTTTGGCTGCAGATAACGCAATAATAATTGGATTAATAGCTGCTAACTTTGTTCCAAAACATAGAAGACAAATTATACTTTGGGGCGTAGCAGGTGCATTAATTTTTAAAGTTATTTTTGCAATTTTTGCAACCTATTTATTTAAGTTTTATTTTATAAAAATTTTAGGTGGATTATTACTAATTTGGATAGTTTATGATTTAAGAAAAGACTTGTTTGAAATTAAGAAAGTAAAATCACCAACAAAAGTTTCTAAGGAGCCGTCATATATACAAAGTGTGTATAAAGTTTTATTTGCAGATATAACAATTAGTTTTGATAATGTTATTGGTGTTGTTGGAGCTTCCAAAGGTTATTTTGGTTTCATGATTTTTGGTTTAGTTTTGTCAGTTATTTTAACTGGAGCACTTGCAACTTATCTTGCAAACTATATTCAAAAACATTTATGGATTGCTTATGTGGGTTTAGCATTTATTTTACTTGTTGCTATTCAATTAATAATAGGTGGATTAGTGGATTTAGAAATTTTACGAGTGAATGAGGAATTTAAAAAATATTTTTAAATATCTAATATGAAAAAGTTCTTAATCATTATAGTATTAATTTTTTCAACACATTTAGCACAAAGTCAGGAATGTAATTTA
Organism: uncultured Pelagibacteraceae bacterium; assembly: GCA_902619665.1. Lineage (GTDB taxonomy): Bacteria > Pseudomonadota > Alphaproteobacteria > Pelagibacterales > Pelagibacteraceae > Pelagibacter. The sequence continues at coordinate 72,698 of CACNFB010000004.1, read as the reverse complement.
AATCCAGAGCGAGGGAGTAAAAATTATATTATTGGCTATGGATCCTTAATGGATAAAGAATCGAGAATTAGAACAAATAAATCAGCTTTTGTAGTTAAACCTATTTTGATTAAAGGTTTTGAAAGAACTTGGGGCCTTCAGGGGAGAATGTACAAAATTACTTTTTTGACAATCATTAAAAAAGAAAACTCAGCTGTTAATGCAGTTTATTACCCGGTTTCAATAAAGGACTTGAATAAGACAGATAAAAGAGAGAGTGGCTATTGTAGAGTAAAAGTTGAAGGCAAAGATTTAAGTTTTTATGGAAAAAAAATTAAAACTAAAAATAAAAACTTTTGGGTTTATGCAGCTAATCCAGGAAAAATAAAAAAACCAACTAAGAGTCATCCAATTGTTCAATCATATGTCGATTTATTCATAGGTGGTTGTTTTCAAATTAAGGAGAAATATAAAATTAATGAATTTCCAAAACAATGCTTAGAAACAACTACTGAATGGTCAAAGCATTGGGTAAATGATAGAGTCCATGCTAGAAGGCCATTCCTAGTACCAAATTTTTATAAAATAGATAAACTTTTATCAAATTACTTTGACTACTATTTGGAAAATAAATACCAATAATCACATTTTATACTCAAAATTTTGAGTGGTTTCATTAACTCCAATCTCTATGGCGCCGTTACTTAAATGAAATTTCCTAGCCATATCAGTAAGAGGTGATAGCGTTACTAATCTATTTAAATGATTAGTTTTTTTTATTTTTTTGAAAACTTCTTTAACAATTAATCTTCCACCACCTCTTTTTTTTGACCAAACAGTATATGCAATAGCAATTTGACCAACTTTAAAGTCTCTATTGATGCTCTGAAGATAGGCATCTTTACTCATCATATCTAGCTCTTCTACAGTTTTTGGAATGCTATTTGTAAATGCAAAACACATTACCGCATGTATTTCATCTTGATACTTCACGCCATATATTTTTCTTCCAAAACTTGTTCTAAACTCATTATCTAATTCTGGTCTTACTGGATCCTCATTAGTATTACAGTTCGGCAACTCAACAATTTCAGCGCCTTTAATCCAGTCAAAAAAATTTTTTACAGATTTTCCAATATCAATTTTTTTACCTTTAATAGAAGTATTAAATTTTTTAGATATTAAATCCTTTTTTTTTGTAATTGATCGTTTGAATATTTTGCTTTTTCTTTTTAAAGCGACTTTTATTTTTCTTTTTAATGGTTTTTTTTTGGTCATTTTTTAATTTATAAACTAAATTGTTTTAATTAGATTGTGACTTTTTTAACCTTTTTATTATTCTATTAGATGTTTTTTCAAGCAATCTATAAAAACCAGCTTTTCGCAAATCTTTAACAGCTTGCTCATTCAGGCCACCGGGTGTTTGCGATTCTCCAACAAGTTTTTTTAGATTTTTGTTATGATTAAAGGCGTCTTCTGATAACGCAAGGAATAGAGATGATATATATTTTTGTGCATTTTCTTTTTTTATTCCTCTCTTAATTAACCAATTTGATAACGAGTATAAGATTTCATAAAAGGGAGCCATCATAGCAGAAGTAGTCCAAAAATTTAATGATAACTTCTCATTGCTGATTTCAACTGTAGATCCTAACTTATCAAAAAACTTTTTAACCTTACTATTAGGTGGATAAATTGGTACGGGCCCTTTGCATAACGCAATTGGTGGTAATGGTATTGCCCTAACAATATTTGATTTTAATCCTGTAATTTTTTTTAATTGAGTTAAATTAATTGTTGAAATGAAACTAATTATCATTTTATTTTTATTGAATTTTAAATTACTTAAAATTTTATTTCCAACGGTTGGTGTTACCGCAAGAAAGACCCATTCAGATTTATTAATAATATCTTGATTATTCTTAATTATTTTAATTTTTTTACTTTTAAATTTTAAAATTCTTGAAATTTTTTTATTTCTTTCAGATACAAATATTTTTGAAATTTTTAATTTAGATTTAATTACACCTGTTACAACTGCCTTTGTTATCTGTCCTGTTCCTATGAAACCGATTTTCATAATAAATTAATATAGTTGTTAATAATTTTGTGTAAATCCAATAAAAATAGCAATTAAAATCAATACACACGCCGAAATTGTGTTTAATACTCTTGGATTTGCATTGATCCATGTCAAAAGTTTTTTGGCTAAGATTGCATAGCCAATTAGTGAAAGAAAATCTAATACCATGTATGTAATTATAAGAATTAAAAATTGGAAAATATAATTTTCATTAAAATTTATAAACTGTGGAAAGATTAATGGAAAAAATATCCAAGCTTTTGGACTTGTTCCAGCTACAATAAATCCATCTTTAAAAAAAGATAACAATTTTTTTGATTTTGTTGATGCTTTGTTAAAATTTGTTGGTCTAGACTTATAGATATCGTAAGACAGATAAAATAAATAAGCTACACCAAACCATTTCAAAATATTTAATGTTTCACTATTATTAGCGATGAAGGATCCTATAAAAAATATTACTAAAGTAGCTTGTATTAGATTTGCAGTAATATCACCTAGTGCAATCCAAATACAATTTCTTGTTCCATAATTCATCGCATATGAAATAATTACAATTCTTGGTGTGCCTGGAGTTATAAATAAAAAAAGTATAATTTGTAAAAAGAGAAAATAATCTAAGGGGAGCATTTTTGGGATAGTCCTAAAAAACCGGGAGCTAAAGATGGCTAGATAGGACTATCTAAGCTACAATAACATAGTCAGTAAAAATTGCATTAATCATTTTTTTGATATTTATTAAGAATTTATGAAAAAAAGTCGCAGACCTCTCACAAAGGTTAAAAATCCTGAACCCAAAGTGAGCAGTGAGAGCTGGGTGGTATGGGCTGCTTGGGCAGACCGAATAACTTTCGAAGACATCAAATCAAAAACAGGTTTATCAGAAGGCGATGTTATAAAAGTTATGAGAAGATCACTTAAACCTTCGTCATTTAGGCTTTGGAGAAAGAGGGCTAAAGGTCAAAGTATAAAGCACAGAAAAAAATTTGAAGAAACAAGAAAAGAAATAAGAAGAAAAATTAAAAAAAATGATTATATATAATCAATGAAAAAAATTACCATTTATACTGGTCCGGTTTGTAATTATTGCGATGCTGCAAAAAGATTATTAAAGAGAAATAATGCATCATATTCTGAAATTAATATTGCTGAAGTTGATGGAGCATTAGATGAAATGCTTAAGAAAGCAAACGGTAAAAGAACTATTCCACAAATTTTTTTTGATGATCAGCACATCGGTGGCTATGAAGAAATCAGAGCTTTAGAAAAAGATAATAAGCTACAAGACCTTTTAAAATAAAACGTAATAAATAATTAAAAATATAAGTGTATATTCAAAAAACCTCTTAAAATTTAATATTTGTTTTTCACTAAACTTCTGATTTATTATTTTTCTTAAGAAATAAAATCCTAAATTAACAATTATCAATCCAATAATTAATCCTATTAAAACAAATTTAATTTGGAAGTTTTTGTAACCAAAATAAATTGCGGCTAAAAAAGTAAACCAAGATACTTTGGAGATAAATATTTTAAATAAAAGGCCAGCTTTTTTACTAAAAATGGATTGAGTTTTAATTATAGAATAAGACCAAATAATCCCAATTAAAAAAGTAAAATATTTTATAATCATTTAAATTTTTTAGGTTTAAATACTAAACATAAACCATTATTACAATATCTTTTACCTGTTGGTTGAGGACCATCATCAAATATATGTCCATGATGCCCGCCACAACTCTTGCAATGATACTCAGTTCTTGCGTAACCAACATGGTGATCTGTTTTTGTTTCAAATACATCAGGCAAAGATTCGAAGAACGATGGCCAACCAGAGCCACTTTCATATTTTTTTTTTGATTCAAAAAGTTTTACATCGCAATTTGCACAATGATAATTGCCTTCTCTTTTTTCAAAATTTAATTCACTAGATCCAGGTCTTTCTGTTCCCTCTTCAAATAAAATTAATTTTTGCTCAGAAGATAAATTTGGATTTTTTTTCATATAACAGAAGCACAAGTTTTATGTAATATAGCATGGAGCCTTACTAAAGTTTCAAAATCTTTATTATAACCACCTCCTAAAACTCCACAAATAGGAACATTTTTTTCAAAAAAGTTGTTTATTATCATTTCGTCTCTTCTCTTTATTCCATCCTCTGAAATTTTCAATTTACCTAACCTATCATTTAAATGTATATCAACTCCTGCAACATAAAATACAAAATCATACTTTTCTTTATTTAATAATAAAATATTATCCTTTAGCTTTTTTAGATATTCCTCATCTTCAATATTATCATCTAAACTTACATCTAAATCACCTTTGTTTTTTTTTGCAGGATAGTTGGATTTACAATGCATACTAAAGGTAAAAACAGATTTATCGTTTTTGAAAATATCTGAAGTTCCATTTCCTTGATGAACATCGAGATCAACTATTAAAACATTTTTTACATAACCTTTAGATTGTAAATATCTTGTAGCAACTGCCACATCATTAAAAACGCAGTAACCTGCTCCTTCATTATAGGTTGCGTGATGGCTTCCTCCTGCTGTGTTACATGCAATACGGTGATCAATAGCAAGTTTACTTGCTAAGACAGTTCCACCAGTCGCCCTAAAAGATCTATTCACCACACTATCATTTATTGGAAAACCAATTTTTTTTTGGGATTTAGTATCTATAGTTTTTTTTTTTATACTAGCAATATACTCTAAAGAGTGCGCTCTACTCAAAGTCTCTTCAGAACAATAGTCAGGTTTATAAAATCTATCTACTATTTTTTGGTTAACTAAATAATTTGCAAGTTCACCAAACTTTCTTATTGGGAACTTATTGTCATCGTTTATCTTTGCGACATAATCCTGGTGGTTGACTACTGGTAATTTCATTTAGTAGTTTTTTTATTAGATAAGTAAATTCCTGAAAGAATAAATGATGCTCCTATAAAATGGTATAGTTCAAATGTTTCTTGAAATATCATGATTGCTAGGACTGCGCTCAGTAGTGGCATTAATTGGATGAACATTGTAGCACGATTTGGCCCCACTATCTCTATGCCCCTCTGCCAACAATAATAAGCAGCTAGAGCAGGGAACATTACAACATAAAAAAGGATTATAAAAAATGGTATATTAAAATTTGTTTCTAGACCAATTGTCTTTTCATAAAAAAATTGTGGTATTAAGAATAAAATTCCAACTGAAACCATCAATTGAATTAATGTAAATTGCGAAAACTTAAAACTATGCTTTTTAAGTAGTGTTGAATAAAGCGACCAACAAATAACACAAACTAACATCCAAAGATCACCTTTATTAAAATTTAAAGATAGAATTTTATTTATATCTGCATTTGAAATAATTGAACTAATTCCAATTACAGATAACAATAATCCAATTAGTTGAAAAATATTTGTTTTATCTACTTTCATAAATGATGAGACAATTATTGTTACAGCCGGAATAGCTGCTAAAACTAAAGCTACATTTATTACTTGTGTGTAGTTCAATGCAAAATACACTACTGAGTTAAATGTGCTTATTGTCATTATCCCCATAAAACTTATTACAATCAAATTTTTTTTAATATAAGTCCAATTGTTGAAAATTTCTTTGTATGTGAACGGTATTAAAATCAACCAGACTGAAATCCATCTAAAAAAATTTAAAGTCAGTGGGGGTACTTCATATAGATATGCATATTTACCTACTATAAAATTTCCTGACCAACAGAATGTAGCAAATACAAGCAAAGTATAAGCTAAGTAATTTTTTGACAAAAATAAATCCTTAATTAAATCTTGATGAACTATAAGGAGTTAAGTCTAAATTAGTTTTTTCACCAATAATCATTTTAGATACTATTTTCCCTGAAATTGCACCTAATGTCCATCCCAAATGATGATGGCCAAAAGAATAGTAAACATTATTATAATTCTTTGATTTACCAATCACTGGAAGAAAATCAGGTAATGTTGGTCTAAAACCTAGCCATTCATCTTCATGATCCTCATTTTCTGGCAAACCATTTAACATATCTTTTGCATTTAATATTAAATTTTTAATTCTCGACTTAGATAGAGGGTTTTCCAAACCTCCAAATTCAACTGTTCCAACAACTCTCAAACCTTGTTCCATAGGTGTTATACCGAAGCCTCTATCAGCCCAAACAACTGGTCTGGATAATAGATTGGAGTAATTTTTAAAATGAATGTGATAGCCTCTTTCAGTATCTAGTGGAATTTTTTCATCTAATTTGTCAGTTAGCTTTTTTGAAAAAGCACCGCAAGCTATGACAACTTTATCAAATAATAATTTATCGCTTTCTGTAATTAAAATAGGTTTCTGGTCTTCAAAATTTATGTTGTTAATATTTGTTTTTTTAAATTTCCCACCTTTTTTTAAAAAATCTGCAAATAGCTTTTCAATAATTTTTTTTGGATTTCTTGCGTGTCTAGCGTACTCATAAAATACACCTCCGTCATAAAATGGCTTTAAATTTGGTTCCAAATCATGAACTTCTTTTGGATTTAAAATTTTTTGTTTTACACCTAATTTTTCTCGAATATTAATTTCGATCTTTCTACTTTTAATTCCTTTTTTTTCCCATACATACATTATTCCTTTTTTTTCAACTAGACCGTCTAAATTAATATCTGCAAACAGTTCATCATATGCATCTAATGAGATATCCAAAATTTGGTGCATATATTTTGCGGTATGCATCATTTTTTTTTCTGAGCAGTTCATAATATATTTTGAAAACCAAGGAAGCATTTTAACAAAATAATTCCATTTTAAAGCTAGCGGTCCTCTACTGCTTAATAGCATAGCAGGTACGTCAGATAGCACATCTGATCTGTTTAACTGTAAGGAGGCATATGGAGAAAAATGACCTGCATTTCCATAAGAAGCTGCGCAACCCGGTTCATCTTTGTCAAATAAAGTTACGTCTATTCCTTTTTTTTGTAAAAATAAAGCATTGCAGACACCTTGAATACCAGCACCAATTATAGCTACTTCACCTTTTGACATTAAAATAATCTACATCATGAGAAAAAAAAATTATCGCGACAAATTATGCAATAATCTGTTTTTGATAAATTTTTGTGCTCATTACAACACTAAAACCTATCATTGTAGCTAGCATTGAAGAACCTCCGTATGACATGATAGGTAGAGGTGATCCTACAATTGGAAGTAGTCCTAAAACCATACTCATATTAACTGTAACATAAATAAATATAGAAGATGCGAATCCGTAACAAAATAGTTTCCCAAAAAAACTTCTAGCAGACGCACCAATTTTTGCAGTTCTATAAATTATAATTGCATAAAGAAAAAGTAATAAAACTGAACCTATAAATCCATGTTCTTCTGAAAATAATGTAAATATAAAATCTGTATGCTTTTCAGGTAAAAAGTCCAAATAACTTTGCGTTCCTTTAAGGAAACCTTTTCCTGATAAACCACCTGAACCTACGGCAATTTTTGATTGTATTATTTGATATCCTGCACCAAGCGGATCTCTGTCTGGATTAAAAAAAGTTAATATTCTAAGTTTTTGGTAAGGTTTTAAAAATGATATTACAAACGGTAAAGAAATTAATAAAATTAAAGAAGAATAAATGAAATATTTTGCATTAACTCCAGATAGCCATAGAACAACCAAACCACTCAAACCAATTAAAATTGAGGTGCCTAAATCTGGTTGGCTTACAACTAATAGAATTGGTACAATTAATACTACCATTGGAACTATTATATTTTTAAAACTATTAACTAAATGAATTTGTGTTCGGTGATAAAATTTAGCAAAACACATAATTATTGCAACTTTCATTAATTCAGAAGGTTGAAGATTAATAAAGTACAGGTCCACCCATCTTTGAGAGCCAGAAGCTTTTACTCCGTACAAAGAAGCCCAAATTAATAAGCATAAAACCACAAAGTAAAAAATATAGCCGATTGAATGCCAAAGTTTTAAATTCACAAAGGAAAATATCAACATCATGGAAAAGAAAACTATAAATCGTATTACATGACTTTTTGTATGGTAAAGGACTTCTCCTCCCTCTGTTGAATACATTGACAAGGAACTTATAAGTCCAAGGATTAATAAGCAAAAAAGCAAAATATAGTCTAATGATCTAAGTTTTTGAAAGAAGGTGATTTGTCCACTTAGTGCTGTTTCTTGAAACATTATGCTACAAAATTAATATTTTTTTGTTTGAATTTTTCTCTTTCTTCGTGCTGATCGATTACAACCTTAAACAATTTTTTAGCCATCGGAGCTGCTGTCGAACCACCAGAGCCACCGTGTTCTATAAAAATACTCATTGCATATCTTGGATTTTTGTAAGGTCCAAATGCAATATAAAGAGCGTGATCTCTATCCTCATAAGGAATTTGAGAAATATCTAAATCCAGTTCTCTTTGTGCTTCAGTTATTCTTTTTACCTGTGAAGTTCCTGTTTTTCCTGCAAACTGATATTTCTTATCTTCAATTCTTGAAGAATAAGATGTTCCTCTAACTTCATTTGTAGAAGCAAACATCGCTTCTAAAACAAATTTTACATTTTCTTGATTTCTAAAAAGAGGGTTAAATAAATTGTCTTCTTTACTAGATGACGTTCCAAGGTCTACCAATGCATTATCAAAATCTGGGCCTTGTATTTTTTTTTCTAAATTCTCGCTCATTTTAAATTTTATTTCCTCAAAAGTTAAATCATCTTTATTTACAATCACTTTTGGATTTATCTTAAAACCACCATTAGCTAATTGTGCTGTCATCAAACATAGCTGTAACGGAGTAGTTTGGATATAACCTTGACCAATTCCTGTAATAAGTGTTTCACCAAGAACCCATCCTCTTCCAAGAGCGTTTTTTTTCCATTCTGTTGAGGGGACTAATCCTACTTTTTCTTCATTGAAAATATCATTAAAAACTTTATTACCTAAACCAAATTTTTTTGCAGTTTCATTTAGACGATCGACTCCCAATCTTCTGGACATTTCATAAAAATAAGTATCACATGAAACTTTTAGAGCATCTCTAAGATTAACTACTCCATGCCCTTCCTTTTTCCAACAATTATATGTTTGCCCATACATCTCAATTTTTCCTGAACAATTAACTTTAAAATTTGGGGAAATAATATTGTTTTCTAATGCTGACAATGCAACAATCGGTTTTATTGTTGAACCAGGAGGATATAATCCCGTAATCGATCTGTTTATAAGTGGTTTTTTTGGATTATTTCTAATTGCTTCCCAATTTTCATAACTTATTCCATATAAAAATAAATTTGGATCAAAAGACGGTGATGAGTGCATTGCAAGTATATCTCCAGTGTATATATCCATTACACTGATCGATCCTGCTCTATCTTTTAAAAGCTCGTTGCACTTCTGTTGAATTTTTGTGTCTACTGTTAATCTAATTGATTTACCTTTTTGACCCTCTATATGATCTATTTGATTTATTCTTTTACCATATGCATTGACTTCGTATCTTTGAACTCCATTCATGCCAATTAAATCATTTTCTAAGGATCTTTCTAATCCTATTTTTCCAACTCTTAATCCAGGCACATGTTTCTTTTTAATTTCATCATTATTTGTAAGATCTTTTTGACTTGCTTGTGCAACGTAGCCTAAAAGATGGGTATAATTTTCGTTGTAAGGATAGCTTCTTGCTACTGACAAAACTGGTTTGACACCTGAAAGTTCATGTAAATAAAAATTTATTTTAACAAATTGATCCCAGGATAGATTCTCTGAAATTATTAATGTTTCCCAAGGCTTTTGAGAGTTTTTCTTTTTTATAATTTTGCTAAAAGTATTTTGGTCTAGTTCTAAGATGTCTTTTACTCTAATTATTAAATTATTAAAATTTTCGACTTGTTCTGGTATAATGTGAAGTTGATAAACTTTTAAATTACCGGCGATTGTATTTCCAAAAAAGTCTTGGAAATCTCCTCTTATTGGTGGAAGTTTCCACTCCCTCAATCGATTTTTATCTGAGAGAGTTAAATATTTTTTATTCTGATTTATTTGAAGTGAAAATAGTTGTGCAATTATTCCACCAAAAACAACTAGTTTAGCAGCAGATAAAATAAACATTCTTCTACCAACCACGCTTTGTTTTCTGTAACTAGTATCTGAGCCACCACTAATCATTAGTTCTTCTAAGTAAATTTAAATAATAACCAAAAATATACGAAAAAAAATAATAGAACAAGAAAGTATAAAAGACATTAAAAAGTAAATTGTAATAATCAATTTTAACATTAAAAAAAACTACTAGAATTGAATAAAAGATTGAGTTTATGACTAAAATAGTAAAAAGGAAGAAAAACCAATCTTTTATTAGACTAACTCTTAATGTAATATTTCTTAAATAAACCGCAAAAACACAAATAAATAGATAGGTAACGCTACTAATTCCCAAAGGTAATCCAATTACAACATCATTTATTAGACCAGCGAAAAACACTAATACGTAACTTAATCTTCCTTCTCCTTTTAAACTCCAATAAAAAATTAAAATATACGGGAAATTAAAAGAAAAATATTTTAAATTTAAATAATTAAAATCAAACTCATTTAGTACTGAGATATAAAGTAAAATAATCGGACCTAATGATAGAAGTTTTCTTGAAAATGGTAGTTTTGTTAAACTCATAAATTCAATTTATATTTTCATATAAAACAATTTTTACTAATCTTAACTGCGAAAAATTGGAGTGAAACAATACATAGCTTTCCTTGCTCTCAATTATATTTATTTCACCAACAGGAATACCTGATTTAAATATTCCACCAGAGCCTGAGGTGTAGACTTGATCACCATTATTTAGATCAAAACTTTCTAATTGTGTATATTGTAGTTTTCCAAATTTTTCCCCAGTCCCTGTCAAAATAGATTGGATGCTATTAGGTTCAACAGATACTGGAACCTTGCTGTTCAAGTCAGATAATAGCAATACTCTTGAAGTTAAATAATTAACTTCTACAACTTTTCCGATTAAAAAATCTCCATCTAAAACAGCCATCCCTAATTTTACTTTATCTTTACTTCCTCTATTGACAATAATAGATTTAAGAAATGGGCTTTGTTTATCTACTAATACCTTTGCCAGAATTTCAGATGAGATATCTACAATATCCTCTATTTTAGATTTAAGCATTATATTTTCAGATACTATAAAATTGTTGCTTAAGTTTTCAGCTTTCAATGCTTTGTATTTTTTCTTAAGTTCTTTATGATCATCATACAAATTAATATGTGACATTGTTAATCTGTAAGTATTTATAATAAAATTTTCTGGTGCTGAAATTATAAAAGAAGCTCGATAAACAATTTCGTTTAAACCTACTTTTAAAAGACTTATCCCTTTAAAATTATATTTGCTCAATGCTAAAATAGTTATTGAGAAAAATAATAATACTATTAATGAAAATCTTTGCTTAGTTCCTTTTTTTAGAAAGGCAGATCTGATTGCAATTATGAAATCATCTCTGCTTGTTTCCATTTTATCCTAATATTCAGATAGTACTGTTGAAAAGATCTCCTCTTGTTCTAAAGCTTTACCAGTTCCAACCGCTACACAAGCTAATGGGTCTTCAGCAATATGCACAGGTAGCCCAGTTTCTTTCGACAATCTTTTATCAATATTTTTCAATAATGCGCCACCACCTGTAAGAGTGAGTCCCATATCAACTAAATCAGCTGATAGTTCTGGAGGAGTATTTTCAAGAGCATCTTTGATGCCATTAATCATTTCTTTAAGTATTGGATTTAGAGCTTCCACTGTATCTTCTTCAGTAATATTTACTTCTTTAGGGGTTCCTGATCTTAAGTCTCTTCCTTTAACAGCGTAAGTGTTGTTATTTGTTGCAATTGCAGTACCAATTTCTTTTTTAATTTTTTCTGCAGTACTATCCCCAATCATTAAATTATATTCTTTTCTCATATAATTAGCTAAAGCACCATCCATTGCATCTCCGGCAACTCTTAATGAATTAGAGTACACTACACCTCCTAAAGACATTACCGCAATTTCGGTCGTACCACCTCCAATATCTATGACCATAGAGCCTGTTGCTTCAGATATTGGTAATCCCGCACCAATTGCTGCAGCTATTGGTTCTTCAATTAATTGAACTCTTCTTGCTCCTGCAGCAAGGGCGCTATCTTGAATAGCTTTTCTCTCAACTGGAGTAGATCCAGTTGGTACACAAATTAAAATTCTAGGATTTGCAAATGTACTTCTTTTATGAACTTTTTTGATAAAGTGCTTGATCATTTCTTCGGTGACTACGAAATCCGCAATTACCCCATCTCTTAATGGTCTAATAGCTTGAATATTTCCAGGTGTTCTACCAAGCATAGTTTTTGCCTCATCTCCTACAGCTAAAACAGATTTTTTTCCTTTATTGTCAACAACCGCAACAACTGATGGTTCATTTAACACTACTCCTTGTCCTTTTAAAACTACTAGAGTATTAGCTGTTCCAAGGTCTATTGCCATATCTTGACTCCAAATACTCGTAATTTTTCCAAATACTGACATTTTATATTCCTTTCACTTTTTGATGTTTAATACTTTCATTCATAGATTTCTTCTCTCGCTTAATAAGCATTTTATTTAATGCATTTAAATATGCATTTGCTGAAGCAACTAATGTATCAGTATCTGCAGATTGACCGACTGTTGTTCTGTCATTTTCTTCAATCTTTACACTTACGGTTGCTTGAGCATCAGTGCCCTCGGTTACTGCATGAACCTGATATAATAAAAGTTTCATTTCGTGAGGATACAATGCTTTTATGCACTTAAATGTAGCATCAACCGGACCATCTCCAGTTTGAGAAGTCTTTTTAATTTCACCAAAAACATCTAAAGTCATTTCTGCTTTTTGAGGCTCCCCTGTTCCAGCAAAAACTTTTAGAGATTTTAAATTTATTGCATTAATTTTATTATCAACAATTAAACTGTCATCCACTAAAGCAAGTATATCCTCATCGTAAACATGTTTTTTTTTGTCTGCTAAAATTTTAAATTTACCAAATGCATTTTGAATAACATCATCGGTTAAATCTGTATAACCAAGATCGCTCAATTTATCCTTAAATGCATGTCTGCCGGAATGTTTGCCCATTACTAAAGAAGTTTTCTTAACTCCAACACTTTCCGGTGTCATGATTTCATAAGTCTCTCTATTTTTAAGCATACCATCTTGATGAATACCTGACTCATGAGCAAAAGCATTTTTTCCAACAATTGCTTTATTAAATTGAACTGGAAAGCCAGTCGCATTTGACACAATTTTGGATGCTTTGCTTATAAGTTCAGTTTTAATACCTGTTTCATATGGCATTAAATCGTTTCTTGTTTTAATCGCCATTACAATTTCCTCAAGTGCCGCATTTCCAGCTCTTTCACCAATACCATTAATTGTACATTCAATTTGTCTTACACCTGCTGATAGTCCAGCTAAAGCATTCGCAACAGCAAGTCCTAAGTCGTTATGACAATGAGCAGATATAATAGCTTTGTCTATATTTGGTACTTTATTTTTAATGTGAGTTATTGTTTTTGCGAATTCTTCAGGTATTGAGTAGCCAACTGTGTCTGGTATATTTATTGTTGTAGCTCCACATTTAATTGCTAATTCAATTGTTTTACACATAAAATCTAAATCTGTTCTAGTTCCATCTTCGCATGACCATTCGACATCATTTGTAAATTTTCTTGCGTAAGTTACGCTATCTTTTATAGCATCTAGAACTTGATTATTTGTCATATCTAATTTGTGTTTCATATGAACAGGGCTAGTTGAGATAAATGTGTGAATTCTAAATCTTTTTGAATGTCTTAACGACTCATGACATGCATCAATATCTTTTCTTAAAGCTCTAGCTAAACCACAAGGTATAGAATTTTTAATTTCTTTACTAATTTCAGACACTGCTTCAAAATCTCCTGGAGATGATATAGGGAAGCCAGCCTCAATTATATCTATTCCCATTTCATCAAATACTCTAGAAATTTGAATTTTTTCCTCAACGCTCATTGAGGCGCCAGGAGATTGTTCTCCATCACGCATAGTCGTATCAAATATAAATACTTTATCTTTATCGCTCATAATTTTTGTAAATTATTTTTTCCGGATAATACAATCTCTAGCAGAGATTGCAAAACAAAACAGTCAATTATGGGTTTTATATGTTATTTTTTTAACTCTTATCGCTATCAACCAATTTCTTTTTAGAAATCCACGGCATCATCGCTCTAAGATTTTTTCCAACTTTTTCAACTGGATGCTCAGCTAACTTTTCTCTTATTTTAAGAAAGTTTTTTTGTCCATTTTTACACTCATCCATCCACTGTCTAGTAAACTTACCAGACTGAATATCCTCTAAAACTTCTTTCATTCTTTTTTTAGTTTCTTCTTTATTAATAATTCTAGGTCCTGACATGTACTCCCCATATTCAGCAGTGTTTGAAATAGAATAATTCATATTTGCTATTCCACCTTCATAAATTAAATCAACGATAAGTTTGACCTCGTGAACAGTTTCAAAATATGCCATTTCAGGTTCATAGCCAGCTTCTACTAAAGTTTCGTATCCATTTTTAATTAATTCAACTAATCCACCACATAAAACAGTTTGTTCACCAAAAAGATCAGTTTCTACTTCATCTTTAAATGTTGTTTCAATTATTCCAGATCTTCCACCGCCTATTGCAGATGCATAGGACATTGCTAAATCTCTAGCTTTACCAGATCCATTTTGGTGAACAGCAAATAAACATGGAACTCCTCCACCTTTTTCATATTCACTTCTTACTAAATGACCTGGTCCTTTTGGGGCAACCATAAAAACATCCAAATCTTTTCTAGCTTTAATTAAATCGTAGTGAACATTTAAACCATGAGCAAAGGCGATTGAAGTTCCTTCCTTAACTCTTTGCTCAATGTGATTTTTATAAATAGTCGCTTGAAGTTCATCTGGGGTTAATATCATTATGACATCAGCCCACTCTGCTGCGTCTGATAAGTTCATTACTTTTAAGCCTTTTGACTCTGCCTTTTCTTTGCTAGAAGACCCATCTCTTAAAGCTACTACTACTTCTTTGACTCCACTATCTTTTAGATTTAATGCATGGGCATGACCTTGGCTTCCATATCCAAATATAGCTATTTTTTTTTCTTTTATTAAATTTACGTTAGTATCTTTTTCATAAAACATTTTCATCTCAACTCTCCTTTATTTAAAAATTTCTGATCCTCTTGTCATAGCTACTGCGCCAGTTCTAGACACACTAACTAATCCAAACTTTTTTAAATCTCCCATCACAATATCTATTTCTCTTCTCAATGCAGTTATTTGAAGTACAACTGATTTTTGAGTTTTGTCTAATACTACTGGATTAAATTTTTTGCAAACCTTTAATGCTTTATTTCTCTTAGAAGTATTCCCAACAAGCTTTAATAAAGCCATTTCCTTAAATATAATTTTTTTATCACCTCTCATAAAATCTGCAACTTTATGAACTGGCACAAGTTTACCTAATTGTAATTTAATCTGCTCAATTACCTGGGGTGTTCCAGTAGTTACAATAGTTATTCTTGATATACCTCTTTTAGGATCAACTTCTGCAACAGCTAAGGACTCTATATTATATCCTCTGCCAGAGAATAGACCCACTACTCTAGCTAAAACTCCAGCCTCATTATCTACCCATACTACTATTATATGCGTATCTAGTTTACCTTTTTTGCCTGGATCGCTATAAGCTGATTTAGATTTAGCCATTAAACTAAAGTTTTTCCTTTTCCTGTAATTTTATTTTCTTTTTGATCATTAGGGCCTAATAACATTTGATTATGAGGTTTGCCTGAAGGAATCATTGGAAAACAATTTTCTTCTTTATCAACTAAACAATCAAATATTACAGGTTTTTTTACGTCAATCATTTCTTGAATTTTTTGATCTAATTCATCCGGAGTTTTCGCTCTTATTCCAACACATCCATAAGCTTCTGCTAGTTTTACAAAATCAGGGAGAGCTGCAGTATAACTCTCAGAATAATTTTTTTCATGAAGTAATTCTTGCCATTGTCTTACCATCCCCATGTACTCATTATTTAAAATAAATATCTTTATTGGTAAATTATACTGAACAGCTGTGGACATTTCTTGCATTGTCATAAGAACTGAAGCTTCTCCTGCAATATCAACTACTAATTTGTTGGGATGAGCTATTTGAACACCAACTGCAGCTGGTAAACCGTAACCCATTGTACCAAGACCACCTGATGTCATCCATCTATTTGGCTTATCGAATTTATAATGTTGAGCAGCCCACATTTGATGCTGACCTACCTCAGTTGTAATAAATGTATCTTTATTTTTGGTTAACTCATAAAGTCTTTGAATTGCAAATTGTGGTTTTATTGTTTTATCGCTATTAATAAAGTTTAGAGAATTAACAGATCTCCATTTTCCAATTTGTTCCCACCATTTTGAAATATTTTCTTTATTAGACTTTAAAAAATTTGGTTTATGTTTTTTAATTGTCTTTATTAGTAACGAAATTACTTCTGAGACATCGCCTACAATTGGAAGATTTACCTTCACATTTTTATTTATTGAAGATGGATCTATATCTATGTGAACCTTTTTGGATTTAGGAGAGAATTCATCGATTTTTCCTGTTATCCTATCATCAAATCTTGCGCCTATGTTAATCATAAGATCACAATCGTGCATAGCATTATTAGCTTCGTATGTGCCATGCATACCTAGCATACCTAAAAATTGATTGTCATCTCCTGGAAATGAACCAAGACCTTGTAGGGTTGATGTTATAGGAAAACCAGTGATTGAAACTAACTCTCTCAATTGTTCACTTGCCCTAGGACCAGAATTAATCACACCACCACCTGTATAAAATATCGGTTGTTTTGCTTTACTCATCATTTCAATAAGTTTGTCGATATCTTTTTGCGAAAATCTATTATTTGATTTTCCATTAAGTTTTTTTTGT
The DNA here is from genome assembly GCA_902619665.1 of uncultured Pelagibacteraceae bacterium. Lineage (GTDB taxonomy): Bacteria > Pseudomonadota > Alphaproteobacteria > Pelagibacterales > Pelagibacteraceae > Pelagibacter. The sequence goes on along the minus strand of CACNFB010000004.1, from coordinate 55,570 downwards.
TTTTTAAAATTTGTGTATTTAGCTTTTTGAAATTGAATATCTTTTGGTATATCAACCAAAACTGGTCCAGGCCTTCCAGTAGTTGCAACTTCAAAAGCCTTGTGAATTGTTTTTGCTAATTCCTTAACATCTTTTACCAACCAATTATGCTTGGTGCACGGTCTAGTAATTCCCGTGGTATCGCATTCTTGAAAAGCATCAGTGCCTATTAAATGCGTTGGAACTTGTCCTGAAATACATACTAATGGAATAGAGTCCATATAAGCATCTGTTAAAGCAGTAACAACATTTGTTGCACCAGGACCAGATGTAACTAAAACTACACCAGGTTTTCCACATGACCTTGCATAACCCTCAGCAGCATGTCCTGCTCCTTGCTCGTGTCGTGCAAGTATATGTTTAATGCTATCGTGATTTTTTAATTCATCATAAATTGGTAATACAGCGCCACCGGGATAACCAAAAATAAATTCAACTTTTTGATCCTCCATACATTTAAAAACTATTTCTGCGCCTGTATATAATTTTGACATTTAACCAATCTAGCTGAAGTTGTGCTAATTGGTCAAGTTTAACTAATCTTATTTAGATAAGAATTTAGATTGTTAGGAGCAATTCTATGCCAGTCTTTCATGTGGCCTCTTGCCCAAGTCATCTGTCTTTTGGCGTATTGCCTAGTTTTTATGGTAATTTTTTCTTTGATAAGACTTAAATTGGTCTTATCAGGTTTTAGTTCATTAATTTCTCTTATCCCTATTATCTTAAATGAGCTATTCGCCTTTTTTACTTTTAATTTATTAAATCTATTTACCTCTTGGATGGCTCCCGCTTTGATCATTTTTTCTATCCTATTTGATAATTTTTTTACAACTTCATCTCTTGAAATATCAATAAATATTTTTTCAAAGTCTTTATCTTGAAAATGAATTGTTGTATTTTTAATCCAATTATACAAAGATTTATTGGTTTGAATATAAACTTCATAAGCTCTAATTGATCTATTTTGATCATTGAGGTTGATATTGTTTTTACACAAAGGGTCTAATTTAATTAATCTTTTGTAGAAACTTTTTTGACCAATTTTTTTTTGTAAATTTCTGACTTTATCCCTATTTCTTTTAGTGATTTTTGGTATTTTTGCTAAACCATCTACTAAAGATTTGAAATAAAGACCAGTACCACCAACTATTATTGGTACTCTCCTTCTTTTTTTTATTTCTGAAATTTTTATAAGACATTTTTTTAACCAGTCACCTACTGAAAAATTTTTTTTTACACTTATAAAGCCGTATAAGTGATGTTTAACATTTAATCTATCTTTTGTGCTTGGTCTTGCATTTAAAATTTTTATTTCTTTAAATATTTGCATGCTATCAGCATTGATAATTTCTCCATTAATTTTTTTTGCAAGCTTAAGTGCAAATTTAGATTTGCCTGATGCTGTGGGTCCTGAAATTAAAATTATTTTGGACTTTAGGTCCATACTAATCCAATTTTACACCAATATATCTTTTTTGATTTTGATTATTAAATATTGCAATTAGTATAGTTTTATTTTGTGACTTTAATGCTGTATTAACTAAATTATTTAATTGATTAGCAGACTTAATTCTTCTTTTGCCTGCTTCTACAATTATGTCATTTACTTTTAAATAATTTATAGGACTATCTGGCTCTATTTTAGTTATCATTAAACCTGATACATTTGGTGGTAGTTGTCTTTGAATTATATCTTCTTTTGTTGTTTGTCTAACTTCAATTTTTAAAGCATTTATAACTTCAATCTTTGGTATATTCGGAGTTTCAGCTTTAAAATCTTCTGAAGTTTCAAGTCTGCCAAGGGTAATGGTTTTTGTTATCTCTTTTTTATTTCTCCAAACTTTAAGTTTAACAACCTTGCCAACTTTAGTCTGAGCAACTATTAATGGAAGTTCTTGCATTTCATTTATTTTTTTTCCATCAAACTCTAATATGATATCCCCATCTTTAATTCCTCCTTTGTCTGAAGGACTTCCTGGAGCAACACTTGCAACCAATGCACCTCTTGCTTTTCCTAATTTTTCAATTTCTGCTATTTCTTTTGAAACATTTTGAATTCTAACACCTAACCAACCTCTTTTAGTTTCACCAAACTCAATTAATTGATCAATTACTTGTTTCGCACTATTCGATGGAATTGCAAAACCAATTCCAATAGACCCTTGTTGACCGAGTATAGCTGTATTTATTCCTATAACATCTCCATCCATATTAAATAAAGGTCCACCAGAATTTCCTGTGTTAATCGATGCGTCTGTTTGGATAAAATCTTCATATCTTGATAATCCAATATTTCTATTTCTTGCTGAAATTATTCCTGAGGTAACTGTGCCTCCTAAACCAAATGGATTTCCAATTGCTATAACCCAGTCACCTATTCTAGCCTTGTCAGAGTTTCCAAATTTAACAGGTTGAAATTTATCGTCAGATTTAATTTTTAAAACTGCAACATCTGATAATGGATCAGCTCCAATTATTTCTGCTTTATACTCTTTATCATTGCTAAATCTAACCACTATATCTTCGGCACCTTTAATTACATGATTATTTGTTATGACTGTTCCATTACTATCTATAACAAAACCTGAACCTAAAGCGCTGGCTTTCCTTTTTTGTGGTGAACCAAATTCTTTAAACATATCTCCAAAAGGAGATCCGGGAGGGAATTCAAAAGGGAAAGGGTTCGTATTTTGTACGACAGTTGTTGTTGTTGAAATATTTACAACAGATGGCATTAACTCCTCTGCCAAATCAGCAAAAGAAGCTGGTCTATCTTGTGAGTTTGTTGGTAAAATAGTTGCTAACGAAAACAACAAAATTAAAGTAAAATATTTTTTTAATATTACTTTCATAAAACTTTCATATACCAGATGATTAAAAAACCAACTAACGCGAATATAACTCCTCCAAATCTTAGTTGGTAGTCTTTCATCAACTTTAGCTTTTCTAACATATTTTTCATTTTTGAGGGAAATAAGGCGTACAAGGCACCTTCTATAAATAAGAATAGTCCAAAAGCGACTATTATTTCTCTCATTTTTTTACTGATTTAATTGTTTCGCTTTTATATCCCCGAAGAATTTGAAAAATTCACTATCTGGTGAAAGGATTAAAGAAGTTTCACCACCTATTAAAGCTTTTTCGTAAGCTTGCATTGCTCTATAAAACGCAAAGAATTGTGGATCTTGTCCAAAAGCGTCTGCGAATATTTTATTTCTTTTCCCATCTCCTTCACCCTTCATAATTTGAGATTTTTTTTCTGCATCTGCAAGTATTACTGTAACTTCTTTATCCGCGGTAGACGTAATTGTAACAGCCATTTCTGCACCTTTTGCTCTGAACTCTTTTGCTTCTCTCTCTCTTTCAGTTTGCATTCTTCTATAAATTGCATCACTATTTGCTTGAGGAAGATCTGCTCTTTTAATTCTTACATCAACTATTTTGATACCAAAGTTTTCAGCTTCATTATTTACACCCTCTTGTATTAAAGACATTTGTTTTGTTCTATCCTGTGATAATAGAGTTTGTAATTCTTGCTGACCTAAGACGTTTCTTATTCTTGAATTTATGATTGTTGATAATCTTGATCTAGCAACTCTCTCGTTACCAACTGATATATAAAACTTTAGTGGATCAATGATTTGAAATCTCGCAAAAGCATCAACGATCAAACGTTTTTGATCTGATGCAATTACCTCTTCAGGTGGTGTATCCAAATTTAAAATTCTTTTATCCAAATAAACTACATTTTGGATGAAAGGTAATTTGAAATTTATACCTGGTTTTAAAATAATTTTTTTAGGATCACCAAATTGTAAAACAATAGCTTGATTAACTTCTTTAACAATGAAAATTGAAAAGAAAGCTGTGAACGCTAAAACTAGAATTATTGGTATAGTAAATTTTTTCATTTTAATTAGTTTTCTTTTTTAGTTCTGGTAATGGAAGATAAGGAACAACTCCCGATCCTGAGTCTTTATCAATTATAACTTTATCAATATCAGCTAGGACTTTTTCCATTGTTTCTAAATACATTCTTTCCTGTGTTACTTCTTTAGCTTTTCTATACTCATTAAATATAGACAAAAACCTACTTGCTTCACCTTCAGCTTTTGCAACAACTTCTTTTTGGTATGCTTCTGCTGCTTGTAATATCTTTGCTGCTTCACCCCTTGCTCTTGGAATTACATCATTTGCATAAGCTTCGGCTTCATTTTTTGATCTTTCCATGTCTGCTCTTGCTGCTTGAACATCTCTGAATGCATCAATAACTTGATCTGGTGGATCTGCTTTTTGTGTTTGAACTTGTGTTACTTGAATACCACTTTGATACTCATCTAAAATTTCCTGAATAATAGTCTCTGTTTCTTGCTCAATGACTGATCTTCCCTCAGTTAAAATTGGTTGTATATCGCTCTTTGCAATTACTTCTCTCATTGCTGTTTCCGCTGCGGCTTTTACTGTTCCTTCTGGATCTTGAATTTTGAATAAAAATTTACCTGCATCTTTTATTACCCAAAAAACTGAAAAATCAATATTCACAATGTTTTCGTCTCCAGTTAACATTAAGCTTTCTTCTGGAACGTCTGCTACTACACCTGAACTAAATCCTGAATCTCTTTCTGATCTAAAACCAATATCAATTCTGTTTACTTTTGTTACCTTTGGAGTAAGCACGCTCTCAATTGGGAAAGGTATGTGGTAATTTAAACCTGGTTGAGTTGTTGTTACAAATTTTCCAAATCTTAAAACGACACCCTGTTCATCTGGTAAAACTCTGTATAAACCACTTAAAGCATAAATTATTAATAAAATTGAAATTCCAAACATTAGTGGCTTTCCACCTTTAGATGCGCCACCTGGTAAAAATTTATTAATCTTATCTTGTAAATTTTTTATTATCTCATCGATGTTTGGGGGAGTAGGTCCTCTTCTTCCTGAACCGTTGCCTCCGCCTCCTGGGGGAGATCCCCACGGACTGCCACCTCTGCTTCTAAAATCGTCAACCATGCACTTTATATAGTGTCTTTGTTGGGAAAAACAAGTTTAGTATGTTAAAAGAACCCTTAAAAATTCGGACTTAATGTAGCAATGATAGGAAAACCTTATAAAAAAACCTTTGTCAAAAACCCAATTTCGGGCACTAAATTTACAATCGCGATTTCAAGTGCCAAAGGTGGTGTTGGTAAATCTACATTTGCAACAAATCTTGCCTTAGCATTAAAAAATTTGGGTTGCAAAGTAGGACTATTAGATGCTGATATTTATGGTCCTTCCTTACCAAAACTTTTTTCAATTAATCAAAAACCTGAGAGTGATGGTTCAAATTTAAAACCTATTCTTAAATACGACATTCAATGTATGTCAATTGGTTTCTTAACCGATGAGCAAACTCCAATGATTTGGAGAGGTCCAATGGTAACAAGTACTATTAAAACTTTTGCTCAAAAAGTAAGTTGGAATAATCTTGATTTTATTATTGTAGATATGCCTCCTGGAACAGGTGATACTCAACTAACATTTGCACAAGAGATAGAGATGGATGGTGCAATAATAGTTTCAACTCCTCAAGAACTTGCACTTCAAGATGTTAAAAGAGGAATAAGAATGTTTGATAAATTGGGAGTTAAAATTATAGGTCTTGTAGATAATATGAGTTTTTTTAAGGGAGAGGACGGAAAAAAATATCCAATTTTTGGTGAGGGCGGAGTTAAAAGAACTGCAGAAGAATTTAGCAAAGAATTTTTATGCGAAATTCCAATAGATCCAGAAGTAGGTAAATCTGGTGATCAAGGTAAGCCAATTGTTGAGAGTAATCCAGATAATGAGATTTCTAAAATTTATTTAGATATTGCAAAAAAAATTAAATCTTCTTTTATAGAAAACTGATTTTATTTTAAACTATAGACTTTTAAATAAATACCATATTCAGGATCATCGGCAAAAAAGTCTAAATTACTGGTCACATCAACATTTAAATTATTATGCTTGCTTTTATAAGCTATTTCAGTTGAAGTTTCATGAACAGAAAGAGCATACGTTGAATTATAAGAAGCTCTATAATCTCCTGCAATTGTAAAATTATCATTATAGCTGCCTCCTGTAGATTGGTCTCTAGTATACTTTGTCATTAAATTAAAACCACTATCTGTAATTAAATCAAAACCTATACTAGTGTGAATACTATGAGTTTCATTATTGATGTTATCTAAGGTGTATTTATCTCCACTTGATGCGTACGAAAATTTTTGTTTTGTTGACGGGCTCATATCAGCCGAGTAAATAAAGTCAAAATAAGGTAAAAAAGACTTATCTTTTAAATCGAATTTTTTATCAATATTAGCACCAACTGAGGTAATAAAATTTCCAATATATTGGTCTTTAAATTTTAAATTTAAGCCCTCGGCGCCCGTTTCTATATACTCTGCAAAGTGTGTTACACCGTAATCTATTTTTATTTTAGGTGTAAAATTTAAATTATTTTTTGAAAAAGTATCTCTTAAACTAAAAGAGCCATAAATTTGCTCCCCTGATCTCTCGCCATTAGTTGAGGTAGAACCACTATTATTAATTAAATCAGAATTTATAAAACTTAAACCTAACAAGTGATCAGTAAATCTTTCTTCTCCTTTAGGTTTGGTCTCATAAAAAGTCAGACCAAATGTATTCATATTTAGTGCACTTCCTAGGTCTCCCACATCAACATCATCACTTCCAAATCTTAATGCAATACCTCTCATTATGTTATCTTTCCCTCTTTTGTCTGCGCCTAGTGTGATTGCTGAAGTATTTATATCTTTTGAGGATGAAACAGAGGTATCGCCTATTCGGCCTACACTGATTGTTCCTTCGCTCCAAAGGGACCAGCTAGAATTTTGATTATTGGTATTTGAAGAATTGTAATTAGATAAATAAACTGGCAATAATGTTTTAGACAAAGAGTTTAAAATTTCATTATTAAATTGAATTTTAATATTTTGATTAGTTAAGTTTCCCCTGTTGGTGTTCCTTCTTAACCATTGCATTCGATTTATCACTGGATATGTAGTATGTTGTATTAATTTTTTTGCACTTTCAGATTGAGTTTCTATCGAAGCAACATCATCTTTATTAGCTGTTGGATCAATACAATTGATTACTCCAAACCCACAAGTTAGGTTGTATTCATTAACATCTTTATTAGCAGCATCATTATCTGCATCTAAAACAAACATTTTAAGACCATCATTGCTGAATGATATTCCACCAACATCGTCTATTTGACCTGAAATACCATAAGCATCCGTCTTTGAGACACTCGATAAATCAAAAGGAGTACTTAAGTTGAATTCTTGAACTTTATCTCTTTCTCTTCCAGTCATAAACATTTTAGAGCCATCAGAGCTAAAAGCAAATCCTTTTGGTGAGTCTTCAATAGCTTCATAGGTTGTGTCAATTGTTCCAGTTGATTGTTTTTGAAGCGTTGGGTTTGATAGATTATAAGGACTATTTAGTGAATATTGTTTTATCAAACTACTCCCACCTGTTTCATCAAAAATAAATAATTTTGTTCCACTTGCATTAAATTCGATACCAACTAATTTAAATTCATCCAAAAAATGTTCATTCGCATGCACACAGGTTGAAACATCATATGCAGTAGTTAAGTTAAACTCTTCTATTGCGTGCTCATCATCTCCGGTTCCGTCTACGTCTACAAGAAATAATTTAGTTCCATCTGAATTAAAATCTATATCTACAGCATCGTCTGCTAAACCTATAAATGAACACACATTTGAATTTTTTGTAGCTGTTGAAACATCAAAACCAGTGGTCAAATCAAACTCAAAAATTTTATTTTGACTCATTCCAACAACAAACATTTTAGTTCCACTTGGATTAAAGGCTATTGCCATTGGAATATTTTGGTTGACCTGTTTACTGTCAACAAATCCACTTACAGCTCCAAAAGCATTAATATTTACAAGCAAGAAAATGATTATGAAAGTTATTTTATTTATAAGTTTCATTTATAGTTTTTATTTTTTTCTGGAAACTATATCAATTTATCTTTAAGATCAAAAGCCAACATAAGCTCATTCCACTCCCTTTTTGAAAGGCCTGACTGTTCGGGATCTACTTTTTCACCACTTATTAATTTTTGGATAATTATTTTACCTTTTGATGATACTTCAGTGCCACCTACTCTGTAATCCATAAATGCTTCGTAAGTTGTTGGCACCCATCTTTTTAAAGTATCCAACATTACATCGGCATAAGCTCTTATTTCATACTGAGCATGATGGTCAGCTCTTAATCTTAAAAAGTTCATTAAATTTAAAAGATCAGTTTTCCAATACCATTGTGTATAAGTGTTTAAAGTTAAATTCATTCTAGCTAGCTCTCTTGCAAGACCAGTTTCATTTTCATCCACAATTGAACCATCGTATCGTTCATTTAACATTGTTTCATAATTTTCATAAGTTCTTTCTGCGTCATTTTTTAAAAGGCTTAAAACTTTTTTAGCTTGTTCTCCTTGAAGAACATCTCCTCTACCTTGTCTGTTACTTTTTGATTGTGCAGCTAAATGTTCGTTTTTTGGAAGATAAAATTCTTTGTCTAAAATAGAATAACGTGCTGAGTATTCATTTACGTTGGCTGTTCTATGTCTTATCCATTGTCTTGCAATAAATATTGGTAACTTCACATGGTATTTAATTTCACACATTTCAAATGGTGTGCTATGCCAATGACGCATTAAATATTTTATCAATCCACTATCTGTAGAAACTTTTTTAGTACCCTTTCCATATGAAACTCTAGCTGCTTGAACAATTGACGTGTCATCGCCCATGTAGTCTATAACTCTCACGAAACCATGATCTAATGCTGGAATAGCTTCATAAAGAATTTTTTCTAATTCCGGAGCAATTACCCTTTTTGTTTGATTAGATTGTGACTGAAGTACCTTTATCTCGTTGATTTGCTCTTTAGTTAATTTCATGGTTATTTATTGAACCTAATCTCTTCTACCTCAAATTATTTTTTTTTCCAACAACTACAACTTTTTGCTTTTTTATTTTACAACTTTTAAGAGTAAAAATTAATTTTATAATATAAATGCCATTAATATTATAAAAAAATAACGATTGAACCAAAAAAACTATTTTTCAATTTCCTGCTCAAAGATATTTGAACATAGTTAAGCGAGGGTATAAAAGTTGTATACTCAATGATAAGCACTTGAAAAATAACAGATATCTTAATGCGTCTGAAAAAAATTTTACTTATTAATATTGTTGAACTATAAATATTGATAGTTTCAAGAATCAATTAGCATGAAATTAAAATTTTTTACTAACAAAAAAATATTTTTTATAACAATTTTTATATTTTTAATAATTACTTCATTAATTCCATTATATTTATTTAGTTCGTCTTACTGCAAAACATATAAAATAATTTATTCAGTGAGAGATTTTGGCCTAAATCAAATAAACGATTGTTTTAGTCGTTATCAAATGAAACAATCGGTGAAAGAAATTTTAAGAGATTATCCATTACTATTTAATTTAGCAGCATCATTTAAAGACAAAAATATAAAAGATTTTGAACTTAACAAACCACCTAAATCGGAAGATTTAATAAATCTTGCATCAGATAGTAAAAAGCCTAAAAAAATAGAGGGTTTAATAAACAATAATTTATCTAATCATAAAACTGATTACAAGTCATTCGAGAAACTAACGTTTGAAAATTGGACAAGGTCTCATGGAAATAATTATAACCAAAAATTTCTTAATAATAACAATATAAATTTGGATAATATTCAAAATTTAAAACTTTTTTGGAGTTATTCTACAATAGATGATGATTATAAGTTTACTGATTCAAGCGCACATTCACCTTATGTATTAAATAAAAAAAATTTAAAAAATAAATGGAAACAAAATATACAAGTCAATCCAATATTTTTAAATGGTAAATTAGTTTTTATAAGTGCAGACTGGAAAGTAGTTTGTGTTGATATTGAGAGTAAAAAGGTTCTCTGGGAACTGCAGACTATTTTTCCCCCCTCAAGAAGAGGCATTGTAGCGTATACAAAAAATGAAACAGATTATCTTATCCTTCCAATTGGAGGCAAAACTTACAAAATTGATTTAGAAACAGGAAAAAGAGTTAAATCTTTTGGTGAAAACGGTTCTATAAATACATCTACTATTACTAGCCCAATTGTAGATTTAGAAAAAAATATTTTAATTATAACCAATCATAGAAATAAAGCAGTTTACAAGATTAACTTAGATGATGGAAAAATCATTAATTCTATTCCTTTATTTGATCCTAAAGATAGAAATTTTGTCGGTGGAACTCCATGGGCTGGAGTAGCATATGATGATTTAAACAAAATAATTTATATTCCTACAGGAAACCCTCAGCCTAGTCTTTATGGTGTTAAGAGACCAGGTATTAATTTTAGATCATCTAGCATAATTGCAGTTGACTTAAATAAAGATAAAATAATTTGGACTTTTCAGGATGTATTTCATGATTTGTGGGATTATGATTTAGCCTTTCCACCCTTTTTAGATGATATAGAAGTTAATGGAAAAAAATTTCCTGTAGTTGTCCTTGCATCTAAAACTGGTAACGCAATAACCCTTAATAGATTCAATGGTTTGCCATTGTTTGATGTCGAGTTTGTTGATGTAGAAAAATCAATAGTTGAAGGTGAAAAAAATTCTTCTTATCAAAGAAAATATTTATTACCTGAAAAACTTTCTAAGATTGAATATACACACAAAGATTATTCAGAATTAAGTCCTGAAAAACAAGATGAGATTAAACTTCAATTAAAAAATTCTAGAATTGGATATTTTCCACCACCATCATTTGATAAATTTACAATTATATTTGGTCTTCATGGTGGAGGAGAATGGTATGGTGGATCAATGGATCCTTTTGAAGATACTATATATGTTCCAGTAAATAATTATCCATGGAAATTAAAACCTTATTTCTACTCGACTGAAGTTTCAACAAAATTTGATGAAAAACTTCAATCAGCAAAGAAAATTTATTTAAATAATTGTTCATCTTGTCATGGAAAAATTAGAAATGGAGTTAACATAAAAAAAGGAGAAAAACAACTAGAGTATATACCTTCTTTAGTTGGAATAACATTGCTTGATCATTACAAAAAAAATTTTGATTTTAATTACTTAAATCAAAAACACAAAGATCTAGATATAAATTCTAAAGATTATGAGGAATTAAAAAATTTATTTATTACTTGGGATAAAAAGTTAATAGAAAAAAATAAAATAAGAGTTAGAGCTAACGGATTGGCTTGGAGTGAATTCACTACAAGCGATGGAAACCCGGCATCAAATCCTCCATGGGGTTATGTAGCAAAACTAGACTTAAAAACAGGAAAAATTTTATGGAAAACACCTGTTGGATATGAAAAAACTTTGAATATTGATAAACCTACTGGAACCTCAATTTTTGGGGGATCGGCTCTAAATTCAGGTGGAATACTTTTTGTTACAGGTACACATGATAATTTAATCTATGGTATTAATTCTATTACTGGAGAGATTGTATGGGAATATGAAATGAATGCAGCTGGAAGTGCGCCACCAACTTTATTTTCTTATAATGGTGATCAGTACTTAGTTGTTGTTTCAACTGGCGGGGCATACTATAGATACAAAAATAAAGATTCAAGAATTTATGTATTTAAAGTTATAAACTAAATTTTTAAATTATTAATTATGTCAAATAAAAATTACAACGGTTGGGAACTAAAATTTTTTGATAATTCAAAAAATTTTCGTATATACCAACAACAATTAATAAATAAATATTTACTTGGACATTTAGCAGAGGTTGGGCCAGGTAACGGTACAAATTTGTCGTACTATATAAATAATCCAAGTAAGATCGATTTATTTGAACCTTCAAAAAAACATTATAAAAATTTAAAAAAAACTTTTAGGAAAAATAAAAAAATACAAATTTTTAATCGGAGTTTTGGCGGTAATACAAAATATGACACAATTATTTATCTAGATGTATTAGAGCATATCAAAAAAGATAAAGAAGAAGTAAGAAAAGCTTTAAATTTACTAAAAAAAAACGGGAAGTTGATCATTAATGTTCCAGCAAATTCTCACCTTTATTCAAATTTTGATAGAGATGTTGGACATTATAAGCGATACTCAAAAAATGATTTTATAAAAATTTTGAAAAATTTAAGCTTTCGAAAAGTCACTTTTAGATATTATGACTCGATAGGTTATATTTTATCTCTAATGTCTAAATTATTTATTACAAATTATAAAAAAAATTTTGAGGAAAAAATTAAATTTTGGAATAGTTTAATTTTTTTTTCTAAACTTTTAGACAAAGTCACTCTAAATACCTTTGGTAAATCTTTGTTAGTAATTGTGGAAAAATAATTAAGGCTTTAAGTAAATATCATATATATTTCCTGAAAAAACCAATTTATATTCCCGGTTATAAATTTTTAAATTCTTTAAAGTATTAACCCTATTAATTATTATTAAATCAGAAAAAAATTTTTTATCTAATTGAATTTTATTAAACAATTTAACTAATCTATTCTTTTCATCTTCAGGCATTATTTGAGATTGAGCTCTGAAAGGGGAAGTTTTAAGAATCTTATCTTTAAAATCTTCAGTATAATTTGATATTTCTGAATATGTGAATAATGAATTTGCTTGATACTTGTAGATAAATAACCGCATTAAAAAGTCATTTCTTAATTCACTCTGACCAAATGATAAAATATTCTTAAATTCCGAACTTGATATTCCAAAATTTTTAAGGTTATTAACAAGATTAAACTCTATGTCTTTATTCTTAAGAGAATTGGTAAAACCATCAGATATAGATAATTGTTTGTTGCCGTTCAATAACCATAGATTCATAATAATTAAATCATCACTAAAAAGTTTTTTTTTTGAGTTTACAAAATTACTCTTTTTAAAAAAATTTTGAATTTTGTTTAATTCGATTAATTTTACTTGATTTTCATGTGTAATTTTTTGTGCTATAAAAACATTATTAAAAAAAAGAGTTAAAATTAAAATATATTTAAACAAATTTTTTTTATCGTAATTCCCTACAAATTTAATTTTTTGAAAAAAAATAAATGAAAATGATAAAATTAAATAAAATACTATGATAAAACTTAAAATATCTAAAAAATGATATATTGAAACTATTTTAGGTGAAATTAAAAAAAAAATGACAGGCGCTATAATTGAAACGACTACAAAGTAAAAAAAAATATTAATTTTGTTAATCTGATCGCGTATGTAATAGTATTTTTTATTTAAATAAAAATGCATAATAAATGCTAAAATAATTAATACAAAACTTTCAAGTCTTAAAAGATTTGATAAATAATAGTTTGATAAAAATAATTTTTGTTTCAAAGTTAATTGTATCACACCAATTCTTTCTGAGTAATCTTGCTCCCCATAAATAAATTGTAATACAAACGGTAAACTAAAAATAATGTAACTTAACAAAACAATTAGTATTTTTAGTTTATTATCAATTAAAATTTCAAGTATTTTTTTTTTTTGATACTTAATTGATAAAAAAATTAAAAGAATAGAAAAATTAACGAAATAATAAAAAAAACTATTCAAAAATACCGACAACAAAAAAGAAATTAATATAAAAAACTTTAAATCAAATTTTTTTATTTTTTCTTGAAATGAATACAAAATAAAAAAGAAATAAAAAAATACTATACCTGTAAATAATGGTCTTGGTAATCTTAGGCCTAAATTTTCATTCAAATTGTTATAAAAAAAATTAATATATTTATTATTTTCATAAAATGAAGCTAGTTCAAGTAATGATATAAGTAGAAATGTCAGAATACAAAAGTAAAAAGAATAATTTTTGTTAATGAAAATTTTCTCAATACTTTTAAAAAAAATAACTAAAAAAGTAAATTGAAATATAATTTCCAATATTAAAAAAGAGTAAATTTTAAATATTTTATAAAATAAAGAATGAATTAAAATACCATATGTAGGAAATGGTAAAATTTTATTTTCATTTATATTTTCTAAATATGAAGGATTAAGAATAAAATCAGATAAATTTATAATAATAGGGAAATATTGGATATCCTCGACATTAAAAATTGTATCTACTAAAATTGAATTATCGAAATAAATTCCTGTTACAATCCATTTTGGAAAAATTACTGAGGCAGCCAAAAGAAATAAAAAAAAATAATTACTATTTTTTGACATAAAATTTAAGAGAATTATTGTAAATTATAATTTTAGTTCTATATTATGTCTGTTGGTTTTCCAACTACGACGATAAACGAATTTCGTAATAAACATTGCGGACGTGGGGGCAGTACCCACCACCTCCACCAAAAAATTCAACTTATGGGGGTGAACTAGGATCGACGGATGTCTAAAAGTCTTTCTTTCGTTCGGAATAGTTCCACCGTAACGGGCTAATTATAATTGCAAATAATAAATTTGCACTTGCAGCTTAATTATTTTTTTAATTAAGTTACGGGGTTTGGGGCACCTGGCAACAGAACGCCCCTTTTTTTTTGTTAAATAATTTTATAAATTAAAGATATGTTTTTAGGTTTCGTAACTTTGTTTATAATTTATCTCTTACATAAATATATAACTGCGTGGATCAGATATTATAACCAAACAGATGAAAGATTTGGCAATTCTATTTGGCGTTGGTCATATGATTATCAAGTGAAAGGTGTTAGGGACATTTCTGATTTAGATGATAAAGAATTTGTAAAAAAAAGAAGAATAAGAAATAGAACTGTTTCATTTATGTATTGGAATTTTTTTATAGGATTTACTGTTTCTATGTATTTAATAAGCGATGTACTTATGTTTATTTTAAGTAATTAAATTAAGTCAAAAATTTATTTAAATCAGGTTTAAAATAATTTGGGCCTTTCATTACTTTACCATGTTCATTATAAATTGGTTTTCCATCATTCCCCAGTTTGCTCATATTTGATCTTTGAACCTCATCAAAACAATTATCAAGATTAATACCAAAGGCATGTCCTGCGCCATAAGTTACATACAATATATCTGTTAATGCATCAGCAGCCTCTTTCAAGTCTTTATTTGAGATAGCCTCTATAAATTCATTAAGCTCTTCTTGAATTAAATTTATTCTTAAATTATTAATTTTGTCACTACTTAAACTTGGTCTTTTTTTAACTTCTTGTCCAAATGTTGTCATAAACAATCCAACTTTTTCAAAATTTGTCATAGCTCTCCTATATGATTCTTTTTAATTTTAATGTATAAGATAAATTAAATTATCCAAATGAAATTTAGAAAAGAATACGATAGCATAGGAAATATAAAAGTTCCTAGTGATAAATATTGGGGTGCATCTACAGAAAGATCAAAAAAATTTTTTGATATCGGAGAAATTTATGTGCAAGAAATTTTAATAAAATCGATTGCAGTTATAAAAAAAGCCGCAGCGATTGTTCATAGAAAAGATAAACAAATAAATTCAAAAATTGCTAATGCAATTATAAAAGCATCAAATGAAATAATATCTGGCAAGCTACAGGACAATTTCCCTCTGAAAGTTTGGCAAACAGGTTCTGGTACTCAAACAAATATGAATGTTAATGAGGTTATATCAAATAGAGCTATAAAGTATTTAGGAGGCAAATTAGGTTCAAAAAAACCTGTTCATCCAAATGATCATGTAAACAAATCTCAATCTACAAATGATGTTTTTCCAACTGCAATGCATATAGCTGTGGCTTTAGAAACTAATAAAAAACTTTTACCAAGTTTAAATCTTTTAAATAAAGAACTAAAAAAAAAGGTTAAAGAATTTAATAAGATAATTAAAGTTGGAAGAACTCATTTACAAGATGCTACACCTCTAACACTTGGACAAGAATTTTCTGGATATCAATCGCAGTTACAAGATTGTATCAATAGAATTAAAATAGCAATTAAAGAAATATATTTTTTGGCACAGGGAGGTACAGCAGTAGGTACAGGAATTAATACAAAAAAAAATTTTGACAAAAAAATTTGTAGAGAAATTAGTAAGTTAACTAATATAAATTTTAAGCCATCCAATAACAAATTTGCTGCACTTGCTGCACACGACTCGATAGTAAATTTCTCAGGCACACTTAACACTACTGCGGTATGTCTATTAAAGATCGCAAATGATATTAGATTTCTCGGATCCGGGCCAAGAGCGGGTTATGGTGAATTAACTTTACCTTCTAACGAACCTGGATCTTCAATAATGCCTGGTAAAGTAAATCCAACTCAATCTGAGGCGGTTACGATGGTTTGTGTGAAAGTAATTGGCAATCATACTGGGATAACTATTGCAGGTTCTCAAGGTCAATTTGAACTTAATGTGTTCAAGCCACTAATTGCACATAATATTTTACAATCAATTGATCTTATTTCTGATAGCTCCAAAAATTTTGCTAAGTATTGTGTTAAAGGTATAAAGGCAAACAAAGAAAAAATAAAAAAAGATTTAGATAACTCTTTAATGTTAGTGACAGCGCTCGCGCCAAAAATAGGTTACGATAAAGCTTCTGAAATTGCAAAAAAAGCCTTAAAAAACAATACTACTCTCAAAGATGAAATAATTAAAAGTGGATTGATGAATGAAAATGAATATCACAAAATAGTAGATCCAAGGAAGATGATTCAGCCTGCATAAGATGAGATTATTTTATTTGCAAAATTTTTAAATTCTATCCAATTAGAAATTTTGATACCACCACTATTGAATTCATAGATTAATTCGTCAATACCTTCAAACTCTTTATCTTTAAAACTTTCATTTGTTATTTTCAAAATTTTAAATTCATTATTTGTTAAATTAATTAGCACTTCAAAATTTATTTTTTGTAAGTCTTTTCTATTTTTTTTTGGTACAACAAATTTATTATACAATTTATTAATATCATTAATTATAAAATCTACATTACCCCTAAACAATAAGTTATTTTTTTCCTCAAACAAAATACCACTTCTAATAACTAAATTAGCAATTTTTTCATTTAAAAAAACTGAATTATTAAATTCCAATGTTTGACCTTTGAAATTTAGATTTATATTTAAATTATTAAAAAGAGGATTATTTTCTAAATTTTTAATAATTAAATTAACGTTACCATTAAAATTCTCATTTAAAAAAAAATCTTTTGTTAAGATCTCTTTCAAAAGTAAACTATTCAATAATAATTTTTTAATTTTAAGACTATCTAGTGAAGAACTAACATTAAAATTAAAAGGATCTAAATATATTTTTCCAGAAAAAATAAATTTATCGTTTCCAATAAAAGAGTTATTAGATTCAAAATTAATTTGATTATCATCTAAATCATAGTCAATTACATATCTTGATCTATTTAAATAAACCTGTAGTTTACTTCTATTGTTTTTGTTAATTAACTTAGTTGAATTTAATATATTTAAATTAATTCTTTTAAATTTTAAGTTTGATACTCTTAGTTGTTTTTCTAAATTTTGTTTCCAAGTTATATTAAAAGGAATATTAAAAATTTCTCCATTTGCAGTTACTACATCATTATCAATTTTATCATTAAATTCCATATTAATTTTTTTTAAATTTAAAAATGTTATAGTCTTTTTATCCATATCTTGGTAAAATAAATTTGCTCTTTTAATAATCAATGGATTGTTAATAAATCCATTATGTAAATAATTTTTTACAAAATCTAAGTCCATTTTATTGATAAAAAAATTTGTTTCGAAAAGTTCAATATTTTTTATATCTAGTTTCCTTTTTTTAAAAAAATTTTTTTGGTGGAGAAATATTTTCAATTTTTTAATCTGTGCTACTTCTTTCTGGAAGTTGTTGTTATTATTAAATAGTATAACATCATTTATTTGAAAATGTGGTTTTGGTAGTATGGAATATGTAATTTCAGGTGTTAATGAGAATTCCAAATTATATTGTTTTTTTAGTTCTTCACTAAAATAATTTTGGTCTGATTTATTGTGTAAAATGCCAGGAAAAGACAAATAAATAAGATAATAAAAACATATTAAACTTAAAAAAAAGATTAAATAATTTATCTTAAACTTTTTTATATAAAAATCTTTATATGTATCTAAAATTTGTTTTTTAAAATTTTGTATTTTAAAGTGGTTTTTTAAGCTTTCTAAAAAATTGTTAGCATTTTTGAGTGTCTTATTTTTTTTTAAAAAACTTGATAAAAAATTTAATTTCAATTTAAAATTTTTCATAATGTGGTAAATAATTTATATAAGTTTAATTTATAATTTAAATGGAAAATCTTAAGTATTTAGATAATTTAAATAAATTTCAGAAGGAAGCAGTTTTATGTATATCCGGTCCACTTTTAATTGTTGCTGGTGCTGGATCAGGAAAAACAAAAGTGCTCACTTCTAGGATTGCCCATATTTTAACTGAAAAAAAAGCATTTCCTAATCAAATATTATCTGTAACCTTTACGAACAAAGCTGCACGTGAAATGCAGAATAGAGTTAGCAAAATTCTTAGTAATAAAGAAGTAGGCCTACCCTGGCTTGGAACTTTTCATTCTATATGCGCCAAAATTTTGAGAAGACACGCGAAAGCAGTAAATTTAAATCAAAATTTTACTATTATAGATCAAGACGATCAAGTAAGGCTTATAAAATCAATATGTAATGCAGAAAACATAGATATAAAAAAAATCTCACCAAATTTTATTATTGCATTGATTAATAAATGGAAAAATTTTGGTTGGTATCCTGATGATGTAGTTTTAAAAAAAGGTGAAAATCTTGAAAAAAACTTATTAAAGATATACAAAATTTATCAATCAAAATTGACAAATCTTAACGCTTGTGATTTTGGAGATTTAATTCTGCACTGTGTGTCTATTTTTGAGAAAAATATAGATATAAATGAAATGTACTCAAAAAATTTTAGATATATCCTGGTAGACGAGTATCAGGATACAAATTTTATTCAAAGTAAATGGTTAAAACTTTTAACAAAAAATCATGACAATATTTGCTGTGTTGGTGATGATGATCAATCCATTTATAGTTGGAGAGGTGCTGAAATCAAAAATTTTTTAGAATTCGATAAAGTGTATAAAAATACAAAAATTATTAGGCTTGAGGAAAATTATAGATCCACGCAAAATATTTTGAACGTAGCATCTGAGCTGATTTCAAAAAATGAGAATAGATTAGGTAAAGAACTTATCTCAAATCAAAATCAAGGGGAACTAGTAAACCTTAATTGTTTTAAGAACGGAAAAGATGAAGCAATAAGTGTTTCAAAAATTATTGAAAATCAAATTTCAAAAAAACATAAATTAAATAATGTAGCTATACTAGTTAGAGCAATTTACCAAACTAGAGAATTTGAAGAAAGATTTCTAAAAGTTGGTTTACCTTATAGAATAATTGGTGGTGTTAAATTTTATGAGCGTGCAGAAATCAAAGATTGTATCGCATATCTTAGAATAGTTTACCAAAACAAGGATGACTTAGCCTTCGAAAGAATTGTTAATGTGCCTAAAAGATCAATTGGTGATACCTCTTTTAAAATGATAAGTGAGCACGCAAAAAAAAATAGTTTTTCCCTTGAAAATTCATCAAAGAATTTGATCGAATTAAATAAAATCAAGCCAAAAGCGAAAATTGGTTTATTTAATTTTTTGAATTTATTGGAAAAATGGAGAAGCGACCATTTCAACAAAAAAGTGGACCATGTAAAATTGCTTCAAACAATCTTAGACGAGTCAGGTTACTCACTATTATTAAAAAACAAAAAAGATTTAGAGAATGAAAATAGACTTGAAAATATAAAAGAACTTTTAAATGCTATGAAAGAATTTGACAATTTAGAGAGTTTTTTAGAACATGTTTCTCTAGCAACATCAATAGATAACGATTGGGATGGAGAAAAAGTTAACTTGATGACAATGCATGCCTCTAAGGGACTTGAATTCGATGCAGTTTTTCTTCCGGGTTGGGAAGAGGGATTATTTCCACATCAGAAATCAATTGATGAAAAAGGTCAACAAGGCCTTGAAGAAGAAAGAAGACTTGCATACGTTGGTATCACAAGAGCCAAACACGATGTATATATATCATTTTCACTTAATAGATTTTACCAAGGAGATTGGATAGATAGTATTTCTTCAAGATTTATAGATGAACTGCCTGAGAAATATATTAAAAAAATTAATAATTATGAAGAAGAGAAAGAAGATTTTTTTGAGTTTAATCAAGATTTAGAAAACGAGGAAGATGTTTATAGAAGTCCAGGTTGGTTGAGATATCAAAAACGATTAAAATGATTTCTAATAAAATTAAGAAGTTACGACATAAATTTATTAAATTTAATATAGATGGATATATTGTTCCAAAAAACGATATATATTTCGGTGAATATTCGTCACCTGACAGACTAAAGTTAATATCTAATTTTGATGGATCTGCTGGGTTAGCTGTAATTTTAAAAGATAAAAATTACTTGTTTATTGATGGAAGGTATACAATACAAGCTAAATCTCAGTCTGGAAAAAACTTTAATATTGTTGAAATTCATAAAAAATTACCATGGAAAGTTTTAAAGCACAAAATCAGAATAGGTTATAATCCCTATTGTTTTACAAATTTAAAATTAAGAAGATATTTCAAAAATTATTTTGTACTTGTGCCAATTTACAATGACTTAATAACTAAAAATGTAAAAAGAAAAAATAATAAAAAATTTTTTTTACTAGCAGATAATATCACAGGAGAGAGCTCCAAATCTAAAATTAATAAAGTTTTAAAATTTCTTCATAAAGACAAATCAGACTGTCTTTTTGTTACTGCGCCTGAAAATGTTGCCTGGTTGTTAAATCTAAGAGGCAAAGACAATCCATACAGTCCAATTCCAAATTGCAGATTAATTTTAAAAAAAAATGGTCAAATATATTTATTCACAAATAAATCAAAAATACACAATTTATTTTCAAACCATAGTTTAAAAAAAATAAAGGTAATTGATGAAAATAAAATAAATATTTTTTTGGAAGAACTTAGTTCTAAAAAGATTATTCTAGATCGATTGAGTTGTTGTTTAGCTTTTGAAAAAATAATTAAAAATAAAATTAATGTATCAAATAAAAACGACCCTATTTACGATTTGAAAACTATAAAAAATAATATTGAAATTAAAAATTTTGTTAAATCACATATTCTAGATGGTGTTGCTGTAATAAAGTTTTTGTATTGGATTAAAAAATTAAAAACAAATATTTCTGAATTAAAAGCTGAAAAAAAATTAAATTTTTTTAGAAGGAAAAACAAAAACTATTTGTTTCCGAGTTTTAATACAATTGCTGCTTCGGGACCAAACGGTGCAATTATTCACTACAGAGCAAATAAAAAATCAAATAGACTGATAAAAAAAAACGATATTTTCTTATGTGATTCAGGGGGGCAATATAAATATGGGACTACCGATGTTACAAGAACAATAAGTTTAGGAAAACAATCAAATAGAATTAAAAATGTTTTTTCATATGTTTTAAAAGGTCACATTGCTGTTGTTAATGCAAATTTAAACAAATTTACAAGCGCGCATTTATTAGATGCTTTTGCTAGAAAATATTTAAAAGAAAAGGGTTTAGACTATTCCCACGGTACGGGTCATGGTGTGGGTTATTTTCTTAATGTTCATGAGGGGCCTATTGGAATCTCTAAGAATTATAAAATATTGATAAAACCTGGTCATGTAATCAGTAATGAGCCAGGATTTTATATGAAGGGTAAATTTGGAATTAGGTTAGAAAATATGATTTATGTAGAAAAATTACAAAATAAAATATATTTCAAAAACTTAACTATGGTTCCTTTCGATAAAGAATTAATCAATTTTAAAATTCTTACTAAAAAAGAAAAAGATTATTTAATAAATTATAATCTGAAAATTTATACGAATGTTGAAAAATACTTAACTTATGAGGAAAAATTTTGGTTATTGTCTCAATTTTGATATTTTCTCGAAATCAGTTTGGTTTAATATTTTGATTTTTAAATCATGTGCCATTTTAACTTTTCTTGAGGTAGGTTTTTCACCAGCAACGAGGTAATCTAATTTTTTTGACACATTACTTACAATTTTTCCCCCATTACTCTCCACAATTGATTTTGCTTCAGCTCTACTAATATTGTTTAATTTTCCCGTAAACATTAATATTTTATTGGAAAATACCCCTGCCATTTTTTTTATAACATTTTTTTCAAAAGTTAAAATTTTGCTTAAAGATAAAACAACTTTTAAATTTATTTTATTTTTAAAGAAGTTTTTTAAGGATGAGATTTGTGTTTCTCCAATACCATCAATATTTGACAGATCCTCTATATTTTTTTGGTCTTTTAATTTTATAAAATTAGAATAATCACCTAAAAATTCAGAGATTAACTTAGCATTTTCTTGGCCAATGTGCCTAATACCAAGAGAATAAATAAATTTATCTAATTTTAATTTTTTTGATTTATTAATTGAATTCTTAAGATTTTCTGCCGATTGGGTTCCCCATCCTTCTAATCTAGAAATTGTTTGGAAGTTTAAGTTAAATATATCATCAGGAAATTTTATAAACTTTAAATCCCAGAATTTTTCTATAACTTTTTTTCCAAGTCCTTCTATATTTAAAGCATCTTTTGATACGAAATGTTTTAATTTTTCAATAGATATCTTTTCACATCCATATCCTTCATTACTACACCTTCTAACTGCGTCAATTTTTTTTGTTACAGAATTATAATCTTTTATAGTTTTAGATCCACATGAAGGGCACTTGTTTGGAAATATATATTTTTTTGATTTTGATGATCTTAATTTTTTATCTACAGAAATTACATGTGGAATTACATCACCAGCTCTTTCAATTTTAACAGTATCGCCAATTCTAACGTCTTTTCTAATTATTTCATCTTCGTTATGTAATGTTGCATTAGAAACCATTACACCACCTATGTTAACAGGTTTAACTTTTGCAACTGGCGTTAAAGCACCTGTTCTTCCAACTTGAATATCAATATCTATAATTTTAGTAATTGAATAATTAGCAGAAAATTTGTGAGCTACAGCCCATCTTGGTGCTGTAGCCATAAAACCTAATCTTTTTTGTAATCCAAAATCATTAATCTTGTATACAATTCCATCAATATCATAGTTCAAACTAAATCTTTTTTTTTCTATTTCGGAATGATATTTAACTAAATTATTAACACCCTTAATTGTTTTATTCAATTCAGATGTTTTAAAACCCCAATTATCTAGTCTTTTTATAAAATCACTTTGTTTTCCAACTTTCATTTCTGAACTAAAACCAAAAGTGTATGCGATAAATTTTAGAGGTATTAATTCTGTTTTTTTTGGATCTTTTTGTCTTAATGATCCAGAGGCTGCATTTCTTGGATTTGCAAAACCTTTCTCTATTTTTTTAAAATCATTAGTTTCTATAAAGACCTCACCTCTAATATCTATCTCATCAGGAAAATCTGTGTGAGAAATTTTTAAAGGTATATCTTTAATAGTTTTTAAATTAGCAGTTATATCCTCACCTTCTTCACCGTCTCCTCTTGAAAGACCTTTGACAAATTTTCCATTTTTATAAGTAAGAGATGCTGAGATACCATCAATTTTAGGTTCAACACTATATTCAAATTCATAATTTTTATTAAAAGTTAAAAAATTCGCATTTTTTTTTTGAAAATTAATTAAGTCTTCTTGGTTAAATGCGTTTGATAAAGATAACATTTTAACTTTATGTTTAAATTTTTCAAATTTTTTCGAAGGTTTATAACCAACTTTAATGCCTGGTGATTTTAAATGACTAAAATTATGTTTTTTTTCTAGCTGTAAAATTTCATTTTTTAATTCATCGTATTCTTTATCAGATACTATAGGTTTTTGATTTTGATAATACTGCTTATTATATTTATCTAATAACCTTATTTTTTTTTTATATTCTTCAGAAAACGTATCTTTCATTTATTAATAAAGAAGTTTTTTAAATTTTTGAAATATTCCCTCTTTTTCTTTTTTAATTTCAAATTTAGTTTTATAATCTTCATTGAAAAGTTTATAACTTTTTGAATACCATTCGCTTGATTGATAATTATATCCTAATAATGATGCGTATTTTTGAGACTCTTCTAAAAGACCTAGCTTATAATGAAGCTCAACCAATCTATGTAGAGCCTCATCAATAAATGAAGTTTCGTCATATTTATCTACAACATTTTTAAAACGATTAATTGCTGCAATCCATTTATTTTTTTTCATGTAGTGAATTCCAATGTACATTTCTTTTGCAGCTAGATAATCTTTAATTAAATCTAATTTATAAGATGAGTCTAATGCAAAATCGGTATTTGGATAATTTTTCTCAATAAATTTAAATTTTTTCTCTGCCATCACTAAAGGTTCTAAATCCTTTTTTTCATCAATAATTCTCTCATAATAAACCATGCCTAATAAGTAATGAGCGTATGGCACATTTTTTTCGTTTGGATAAACTTTTAAAAATCTATTAAGCTCATATTCAGCATCAAAATAATAATCTTGAGAATAATATGCGTACGCTGCCATTAATGCCGCTTTAGGTGCCCACTCAGATTGTGGATATAAAAGTTCTGCTTCATTAAATTTTTTAGCAGCAAATAAAACGTCACCATTTTCTAATTCTTGATATCCCTCTTGAAAAGCTTCTACCATTTGGGTTTGAATATTTTTTTCTTTAACTATAGAAACTTTCTTTTCACTCGAGCAAGAAATTAAAAATGATATAAAAATTAATACAATAAATTTATTTAAAGTTTTCATCATTAGATTATTAACAGATAATTTTAAAAGCTTAAATATTTAAGCAATTGATTTTAATGGATTTTTGATTAAAAAAGAATGTGGTATATTTTTTTCTTTTAATTCGATAATTGAAAAATTATCATTATTGCTTAGTAAATCTCTTAAACCTTGGTTTGTCAAATTATGGCCCCCTTGACTTGAAGTAATTTTGCCAACCATTCTATAACCAGCAAGATAAATATCACCAAGGCAATCTAAAATTTTGTGGTTAACAAACTCATTTGAATTTCTTAATTTTTCATCATTAAGTATTTCATTGCCTTTCAAGACTATTGCATTTTCTAAGCTTCCACCTTGTGCTAATCCCATTTTTTTAAGTTTTTCAATATCTTCAAACAAACAAAAAGTTCTAGAATTATAAATATCGGTTAGATCATCCATATATATATTTTTTTTATTTCTCTGGTTTAAAATCGAATTTTGTTTGTATTTAATTTCAAAATCAATCTCTAAACTAATTTTATTAGGTTCAAAAGTAATAAATTTTTCACCATCCTCATGTGTAATTTTTTTATTAATTTTAATAATTCTGATTGGTTGATCGCTAACCTTAAATCCTATGTTTCTTATAGCCTCTACAAAATTTTTTGACGAGCCATCCATAATTGGCAGTTCTTCCGAATTTAATTCAATTAAAAGATTATCAATACCTAATCCATATAGTGCAGCCATTAAGTGTTCAACAGTTGAGACACTTGCTCCATATTCGTTTGTTATTTTTGTACAATAAGATGCGCTTGAGACATTAAATACATTTGGATAAATTAAATTATTATTTTTTAAATCTGATCTTTTAAAAATGATACCAGAATTTGGTGAGGCTGGAGATAAAATCATATTTACTTTTTTACCTGAATGAAGGCCTATACCATTAAATTTTATTATATTGTTTATAGTTTTTTGATTTAATACTGACATTAAAAATCTTATAGATGTCTACCTTAAATATGAAAAAACAAGTAATGTTACAAAACACTACGAATGACTAATCAAAAAAGTTAAAAATCTTGTAAAAAATGCCCTTTTTTTTTCGAAAATTGCTTTCTAGAAAAACCTCAGATTGATTTGAGTCACTGATGAATTTATGAGCAGAAAGACATATCGTGTCATCTGATACATTATTTAACATTCTATTTGCATACTCGTGTGATACAATTTTATTAATATTAATTTTGCATTCACTAAATAAATTTTTTACTTTGTTTACGAGGTTTCTGTTTAAACATATAAATTCAATTTCTAAAATAATTTTTTTGAATTTTATATTATTTGGAAAATTTATAAATACTTTATCATCAACGATATATTTATTAATTATTATATGGACAATAGATAAATGTTTTTCATCAATATAAAACTTTTGAATACCGCTCTGTAAAATATTAGTTATAACTTTTTTATCTAGATATTTTTCGTCAAAAATATTTTTTATACTAAATAAAATACTTTGATATGAGTTAGATTTAATTGATATATTTCCACTATTTAAAAAAAAACCTAATTTCTTTTCTATTTTCCTAATATTTTTTTTAAGTAACTTTATAATGATTTCAAAATTTAAATCATTGCTTAAATTATCAGGAATTTCAAAATTAATATTTTCTTTATAATAGGTTTTACCATTTTCAATATAACAAATATAAATTTTTTTATCTGAAATTCCAAAGTAAAAATTTCCTCTATCAGAGCTACTCATTTATTATTATTTTATTTTTTATTCTTAAATCAATTATTTTAGAATTAGTAAATTTTTTTTCGTACAACAAATTATTTCCATAATTAATTATTTTTTTATCGAATTTAATGGGAAATTTAAGGACAACGCCATTTCTTAAATTAATATCAAATCTGCCACTTTTAAAAAAAATGATTTTGTTTATCGAAGTATAATTGAAATTAGATTTATTTATAAGACTTACAACATTGAAAATATTTTTTAAATTATTTGAGCCTGAAACTATTGGTATTTTTTTTTCATCGATTTTGGTATCCAAGATTTTACCATTACTGCCTAAAATAAAATTCTTATCTTTTGTTTTAACTATACAAATTGGATTTGCAGGGGTGAAATTAATTATTAATTTATTTGGAAATTTTTTTTTAACAACTAAATATTCTGTATCGTTTCTTTCAATTAATTTTGAAAAATAATCTCTATTTATAAAAAAAATATTTTTTTCTAATATTTTTTTAATTTCACTTTTAACTATGTCATTTTTCTCTTTAGAAAGACCATCTATATGAATGTATTTAATATTAAATATATTTTGAATTTTAAAATTATAATTGTTTATAGATGTCAATATTATTATAAGAAGAGTATAAAAAATTAATTTAATTTTTTTATCTGTTTTTTGATGCATCTTTTATTATCCAATTAATTAATGTTTCAAAATTTATACCTTTATGAGCAGCTATTTCTGGGACTAATGAAAGATCGGTCATCCCTGGTTGGGTATTAAGCTCAAGCAAATAAAATTTATTTTTATAAAACTTAAAATCAGATCTAGTTATTCCCTTACAATTTAATAATTTATGTGCTTTATAAGCAATTGTATTAATTTTTTGATAATTTTTTTTATTTAAATTGACTGGAATAATATGCTCAGTTTTAGCCTTTGAGTTATATTTAGCTTTATAATCGTAAAATTTTCTTTTAGGTTTAAGTTCAATAGGTCCAAGTATTTTGTTTCCCATTATTGCTACTTGAATTTCTCTACCTGGAATAAATTTTTCAATAAGTAATTCTCTATAATGTCTCAATTTTTTTAATTTTTTTGATAATGATAATTTATTTTCACAAATAAAAACATCTAGGCTAGATCCCTCATTTATGGGTTTGATAACAACCGGATAACTTAAATATTTTTTAATTCTTTTATAATTTAAGTCTTCTATGTTATTCTTTATTTTAATATATTTAGGTGTTAGGATTTTGTGTTTTAAAAATATCTTTTTAGAAATCTCTTTATCCATCGCTGACATAGAAGACTTTACACCAGAGTGTGTATATTTAATTGCTAATGTCTCTAAAATTGATTGAATATATCCATCTTCACCAAATCTTCCGTGTAATGCATTAAAAATTACATCTGGTTTGAAATTTTCAACTGTTTTAAAGAAGTTGTTACATGGATCAGCAAATTTTACCTTATATTTATTTTTA
Source organism: uncultured Pelagibacteraceae bacterium (assembly GCA_902619665.1). Taxonomy (GTDB): domain Bacteria; phylum Pseudomonadota; class Alphaproteobacteria; order Pelagibacterales; family Pelagibacteraceae; genus Pelagibacter. Next base: position 27,420 of record CACNFB010000004.1, on the reverse strand, counting down.
ATTGATTTAATGACAGCTTTCGCTGATTTAAGGCTAATAGAGCGCTCCTTTGAGTATCCACCGCCGAGAACCAGAATTTTTTTTTTCATTTAATTTACAATTTCCAATTCTAGCTGAAGAGAAATACCAGTTTTCTCTTTTACTTTTTTTTTTACAAAATTTATCAAATCATGCATATCTTTAAATGAAGCATTGTTAATATTAATAAAAAAATTACTATGTTTTTCAGATATTTTCGCGTCACCAAAACTAGTTTGATTGTCCACATTCTCTTTAATAATTTGCCAAACCTTTTTTCCTAAAGGATTTTTTGGATTTTTAAAAGTACTCCCTCCAGTTTTAACTCTTAGTGGTTGAGATCTTTCTTTTTTTTCTTTAAATTTATAGATCTTTTCCTCGATCTCTTTTTTATCTTTTTTATTAGTTTTAAAGGATGCACTTAAGAAAATGAGGTTTTTTGGTAAATTTGTTTGCCTGTATTCAAAATTTATATTTTTTGAATTAATTGTATATACTCTCCCACTAAAATCCATTACTTGGACTGAGAGCAAAACATCTTTAAATTCTGTGCCAAAACATCCGGAGTTCATTCGAATACCACCGCCTATTGTCCCTGGTATACATGATAAAAACTCTAAGCCACTTAAGTTATGTTCGCACGCGAAATTTGATACATTTTTATCTAAAATTGAACAACCCGCAATTACAACATTATTTTTTGTCAGTGATATTTTATTAAAATTTTTGCCTAATTTAATAAAGATACGATTTTGAACATTATCTGATATTAATAAATTTGAACCTGCTCCAATAATAAATAAATTGTTATTTTCTTTTTTTAAATATAATAAAAATTCTCTTAGCTCGCTTAATGTTTCTGGAATAAAAAAAATTTTTGCATTTCCACCAATATTTAACCAAGTATGATTTTTTAAGCTATAATTGAATTTAATTTTACCTTTTATGTTTTTTGAAAAAATGTCTAAATCTTTCAACATTATTTTTTCATTAAAGTCGGTAATTCTTTAATCCAATTTGAAATTGATCCTGCACCCATCCCAATAGCTATATCTTCTTTATTCAAAAACTGTCTTAAAAATTTTGCTAACTCATATTGATTATTTACCAAGAATACCCTCACTTTTGATTTTTTTGAAATTTGATCAGCAAATTTATAATAATCTAAATTTAATCTCAAATTTTCACCTGCTTTATAAATAGGACATAATATTACTGAGTTTGCTTTTTTGAAAGAATAACAAAATTCATTTTTCAAATCATTTAATCTAGATACTCTATGAGGCTGAAAAATACATAATATTTTTTTTCCTTTATAACTATTACTAACTCCACTTAGAACTTCTCTAATCTCTGTAGGATGATGGGCATAATCATCGTAAATTTCTGCACCATTGTATGTAAATATTTTGTTAAATCGTCGTTCTACACCTTTGAAGTTTTTTAGACCACTTTTTAATATAATTGGAGATACACCTATGAAATAAGATACGGCTATTGCTGCTGTAGCATTTTTGACGTTATGAGATCCTATTAAAGGAATTTCAAATTTTTTTAGAATAGTTTTTTTTTTATTTGGAAGACACATTTCAACATCAAAAACAGATTTATTTTTTTGGAATAATAAATTTTTAATTTTAAAATTTGAATTATTACTAAATCCATAAGTAAGTATATTTTTAATTTTACTTATTTTACAAATATCTTTAGTATTCTTATCATCTGAACAAACAAACGTTTTACCAAAAGACGGAACTTTGAGCATAAATTTTATGAAATGTTTTTTAAGGTCATTCAAAGATTTATAATAATCCATATGTTCTCTATCAATATTTGTTACTACAGCATAAGTTGACGGAACTTTTACAAAACTTCCATCGGACTCATCCGACTCTAATATACTCCACTCACTTTTTCCAAGTTTAGCTGAGTTTTCTAAAGAATTAATTACACCTCCATTTATTATGGTTGGATCTAGTTTAGCTTTGGCAAAAATAGATGCTATCAAAGATGTGGTAGTGGTTTTGCCATGAGATCCTGAAACTACTATGTTTTTTTTAAGTGATGTGATGTGGGCTAACATATCCCCTCTTTTATAAATCGGTAAATTTTTTTTTTTTGCTTCTTTAATTTCAATGTTGTTATTCTTGATTGCTGAAGAAATTACTAAAATTGTAGCGTTTTTGATATTTGATGATGCATGTCCTAAAAAAAATTTAATTTGATTTTTTTTTAATCTTTCAATGTTTTTACTAGGGGATTTATCACTGCCCTGAACTTTGAAACCTAATCCTTTCATTATTAATGCTAGTCCGCTCATGCCTATTCCGCCTATGCCAACAAAGTGTATTAATTCAGATTTTGCTAAATTTATATTCATTTTGATAATAATTTGTTTAATTGACTAGAATTTAATTTCCAATCATATTTCTTATGAAAGTTATGCATATTTTTTTTTTTTTGAATTATCAATTTTTTATTTCTAATCAAATTTAGAACAAATTTATATAAAAAATTTTTTGAAATGTTATTTTCCCTAACTAACCAGCAAAGATTTTTATTTACATAATATTTTGCGTTAAAAAATTGGTGATCATCTTTAGCATACAAATAAGGAATTGCTAGAAAAGGAGTTTCTAAAAATACTAATTCGTTTATAGTAGAAGCTCCAGATCTTGTAATAGCAAAATCACATTTTTTTATAATTTTATGCAAGTTGTGCGTATAAGAAAAGACATGAAAATCTATATTATTTGAAATATAAAAATTTTTAAGTTCTCTTAAATTTTTAACACTCGTTTGATGATAAATTTTTATTTTGAGTTTTTTTGATAATTTAATTAAATCCTCATTAAACAAATTATCAAATTTTCTTGCTCCCTGACTTCCCCCTACTATCAAGATAGAGAATAATTTTGAGTTTTGTTTTAATTTTTTTTTCGATAGAAAAATTTCTTTTCTAATTAATGGTTTAATAACAAAATTTTTGTGGCACATTTTTTTTGGTAAATTCTTTATTTTTTTATTATATGTAAATATTTTCTCACAGTAATTTAACAAAAATAGATTTGATCTACCTATGATTAAATTAGGCTCAAAGAGAAAAACTTTTAAATTTAGAAATCTAGCAGCTATGCAAACAGGAACTGACATGTAGCCTCCAGTTGATATCAATATTTCAATTTTATTTTTATATAAAAATAAATATGACCTTAATATTGATAAAATAAATTTAATTAAAAATGGAATGAAGCTTATTATATTTATATTTAATTTTGGTACATCAATTTGTTTTATTTTATATTTTTTTTTATTAAGATAATTAATTCCCCTTTTGTCACTGGTTATAACAATCTGGTTTTTATATTCCAAATAATCATATAAAATTTGCGCTGGTATAACATGGCCTCCAGTACCTCCAGTGCTAATAGTTATTTTTTTCATAAATTTAAATTTTTCTTCTTGTAAAGTTTAATATTAATCCTGCAAGAATAGAGGAGCTCAATAACGAAGATCCACCGTAACTTAAAAAAGGTAAAGTCATTCCTGTTGCTGGTAAAAATCTTATGTTAACACCAAAATGAATTAATACCTGAAATATAATCAACAATATTGAACCAATTAATACCAGTTTATTACTATTATTTTTTTCTGAAGGAATTTTTTTAAATACTCTAAATATTAAAATCAAAAAAATTAATAAAATAAACAATGTGAGAAAAACTCCAAATTCTTCAGAAATTACTGATATAACGTAATCTGTGTGAGCTTCGGGAACTCTTTTATTTAGTGTTCCTTCTCCAATGCCCTTTCCAAAAAACCCCCCATCACTAATAGCTTCTGTAGCTTTTTCTGATTGATAATTACCTTTTGATTTTAAGTCAAAGAAAGCTGATATCCTGTATTTGATATAGGAAAATTTTGGCAAGTAAAAAACTAAATAGCCTACGATTGACAAAAACATTAATATTAAAAAATTAAATAAATATAAATTAATACCTGATACAAATATAAGACTTAACCATACACAGCTAATCAATAAAGTTTGACCAATATCTGGCTGAAAAACTAAAAACAATAAAATAGGTATAACAATCAAAGTGCTTAAAAAGAATCTTAAATAATTATTTGATGTAAATCTGGATCCAATTACTAGTGACAAAAAAATAATCAAAAATGGCTTTAAAAACTCTATTGGTTGGAATCTTGGTATTATCGGAAAGTCTAACCATCTTTTTGAACCTTTTACTTCAACTCCAAAAAAAGGAACTAATAATAGCGACAGAAAAAAAATGATGAATATAATAACGCCTATTTTATAAACACTATTTTCTGAAATAGCTGAAAAAAATATAATTAAAGTTAAGCCAATAATTACATAAATCAAATGCCTTAAAAAAAAATAGTAGTTATTTGTGCCCAATTTAGAAGATGCAATTAAGGATGTTGATGCTAAGGAAAAAAAAATTCCTAAAAAAATTAATAATATAAATAAAAAAAAGATTGTTTTATCAAGATTTTTCCACCAATCATAAATGAAATTATCGTAAATATTTCTACTTTCCATACAAACTTGCCTTTTTGATTAATAAATTAAAATATCTTCCACGATGTTCAAAATTTTTAAATTGGTCAAATGAAGCAGCGGCAGGGCTAAATAAAATAGTCTTTTTTTTTTTATCTTTTTTTATATCACTTTTAATTTTTAAAATTGCATTCTTTAGGTTTTTTGAATATTCAAACCTAATTTTATTTTTGAACTGATTTATAAAATAGGATTTATTTAATCCAATTATATAAGCAAAAATATTTTTGTAATATCTTTTTTCTAAAATAAATTTATCTCCCTTTTTAGAAAGACCTCCAACAATCCAATAAATATTTTTATAGGAAGATAAAAGACCGTGGGTTGAAGAAAAACTTGTAGATTTTGAGTCATTAATTATTTTCAAATTAGATTTGTCATAGATAATTTCTTTTCTAAATTTTAAAGCCTTAAATAAGTTAAGTGACTTAAATATTTTCTCATCGGATATTTTTAGTTGCTTCGATATCTTATAGACAAAATGAATATTTTTTAAATTATTTTTGTCTAGCAAATAACTATTATTAATTTTTTTTTTAAAAAAATTCATATTGTTGTAATTTATTTTGATTATTTTGGACTTGATATTTTTGTTTAATATAAGTTTATTAATTATATCATTTTTTTTTTCTATAAATGAAAATTTATTTTTTTCTTGATCACTAATTAATTTAATTTTGGCTTTTGCATATTTCTTTAAATTTCCATGCCTTTCTAAATGATCAACACTTAAATTTAATATAGCTGCATAATCAGTTTTAAAAAATTTATTATAAGAAATTTGATAAGATGATGCTTCAACAATAAAAATTGTATTTTTTTTGATTTTTTTTTCTTGTAAAGGAGGTTTTCCTATATTGCCAACCAATCTAACATCTTTTTTTTTAATTCTCAAAATATTATAGAGCATCTGGCAAGCAGTAGATTTTCCATTAGTTCCTGTAATAGTAATTTTTGTATTTTTGGGATAACATTTTTGAAAAATATCGAGCTCAGTAATAATCTTTTTCCAATTTTTTATTAAATAACTTTTGAGATTACAATTTTTAATATCTATTCCTGGGCTTAAAATAATGTAATCAAATTTTAAATTAAGGATATCATTTTTTTTTAAAAAAATTTTTTCATTCTTTTTATTTTTTAGTGAATAGTTGTCATCAAATATTTTAACAAAACTTTTTTTTTTTAAAAATTTTAGACATGAATTGCCTGAAAGTCCTAAGCCGTAAATAAGTATTTTTTTCTTTGTAAAGATTTTAGGTAACATCACCTTAATTTTAACGTTGCAAGTCCAATCATTGCTAAAATTAAAGAAATGATCCAAAATCTTATAACAACCGTAGACTCTGCCCATCCTTTTTTCTCAAAATGATGATGTATCGGAGCCATCATAAATATCCTTTTTCCCGTTAATTTAAAGGAAATGACTTGAACAATTACAGATACAGCCTCTAAAACAAAAAGCCCTCCTGTTATTGCTAAAACAATTTCGTGTTTTGTAGCAACCCCTACAGCTCCTAAAGAACCTCCTAATGCTAAGGAACCAGTGTCGCCCATGAATATTTTTGCTGGTGGTGCGTTAAACCAAAGAAAACCTATTGACGCCCCAATGATCGCTCCACAAAAAACAGCAATCTCGCCTACTCCTTCAATATAAGGTATTAGAAGGTATTCGGCAAAAATAATATTGCCCGATACATAGCTGATAAATGCAAAACAACCTGCAACTAAAATTACAGGCACAGTAGCTAATCCATCAAGACCATCTGTTAGATTAACAGCATTAGATGAGCCAACGATTACAAATAAGTAAAATGGAATAAAAAACCATCCTAAATTTATTACTAAATTTTTAAAAAAGGGAAGATATAAATTATTAGTTAAATCCGAATCTATGAATTTATATAAAATTATTAAAGAAATTAGACTAAGAACAATTTGTATAATAAATTTTAATTTTGACGAAATCCCAACTGAGTTATTTTTCTTAATTTTTTTATAATCATCGAAAGCACCTAATACTCCAAATGAAAATGTTATAAAGATTAATAACCAATTATAAGGATTATACAAATCTGACCATAAAAATACACCTGCGAAAAGTCCTATTAATATTAAGACACCACCCATCGTAGGTGTGCCTATTTTTTTAATAATATGATCCTGTGGTCCATCTAACCTAATTGGATTTGTTATTTTTTTTGTAGAAAAATAATTTATGAACTTGTCTCCAATTAAAAAAACAATTACCATTGAAGTAATAACCGCTAGGCCAGTCCGCACAGTTAAGAAATTAAAAAAATTTAAAAAAGAATATGTATCAGAATAATTAATTAATAAATTGTATAGCATTATAATCTTTTAATTATATCATTTAATCCTGTTGAATTTGATCCTTTTACCATTAGAAAGCTATTATTGGGTAAATCATTATTTATTAACTTATAAATATCTATTTTATTTTTTAGTATTTTCCCTCTGATTTGTGGTTTTAATTTGTTAAATGTATGTTTAGTTTGTTTACCATAAACATAAATTTTGTTTATTTTTGATTTATTTATATATTTTGCAATTTTAATATGCAATTTTCTTGAATACTTCCCAAGTTCAAGCATGTCACCTATTAACAGAAATTTTTTATCATTTTTCTTATATAGATCATCGTATCTTTCTAAAGCAAATTTTAATGATAGAGGGTTTGAATTATAGCTCTCATCAATGATTGTTAATTTTTTTTTACCTTTTTTTAGATTAATTAATGATCCCCTGCTTTTAGGAATATAAAAATCTGAAAATAAATTTTGATTGAGTTTTTTTGTGTCAAAATAAATACTAAGAATACTTACAACGGCAAGGATATTATCAATATAACTAGATAGGTATTTTGGTACTAAGAAAGATTTCATTATCCCTTTAATTTTAATCTTAATTATAAGATTTTTTTTATATTTTCTTTGACTATGAAATACAATATCAGCTTTTTTATCGACTTTACTAAATTTTACAATTTTAAGATTATTATTTTTTGATATTTTCATGAAATAATTAGAATATTTTTCATCCATATTAATAATCATTGTTCCATTGCTAATAATATTATTAATTATTTCCGACTTAGCGTTTGCAATTTGATTTAAATTATTAAAATTTTTAATATGAGCATATGAAATATTTGTAATTAAACCTAAGTTAGGTCTAATTAGTTTAGTCAAAAAATCTATCTCACCTTTTTTATCCATACCAACCTCTAATACAGCAAATTTTGCACTTTCCGGTGTATTAAATATACTTAAGGGGACCCCGTATTTATTGTTTAAAGAGTTTTTTGAAAAATATGTTTTTTCCAATTTTTTTAAACAAAATCCAGTTAATTCTTTTACTGATGTCTTTCCTGCTGAGCCAGTTATTGCTATTGTGTTTATATTTGTTGCTTTTCTTAAAGCTGAATTAATATTATTAAATAATTTTAATGGTTTTTTATAAAATATTGCTTTTGAATTTTTAATTTTTCTATTTGTTATAGCTAGAACTGCACCATTTTTTATTGCTTCAACTGCAAACTTGTTTCCATCAAAGTTTTTGCCCTTAATTCCAAAAAATATTGAGCTTTTTGTAATTTTTTTTGAATTGATCGCAGCTGATTTAAGAATTTTCTTTTTATTAATAATATTATAACCCAATACTTCATTCAGAATATTTGTTTTAATTGAATTTGATAAATTTCTATTTTTTTTTTTAATTGCTTTTAAAATCTCAGTTTTATCAGAAAAGAAAATTTTTTTTTTGTATTCTTGATAATTCTCATGTCCCTTTCCCGCTACTATTAGAACATCACCTGAATTTAATTTCTGAATGGCTGTATCTATAGCTTTTGCTCTTGAAGGAATTTCAAAAAATTTTTTTGATTTAAGGCCTTTTTTAACTTGATTTCTTATTAACTCTGGGTCTTCAAAACGCGGGTTATCATCTGTTAGATAAATATTATTAGAATATTTTCTTGCTATAGTGCCCATCATTGATCTTTTTTCTTTATCTCTGTTTCCTCCACAACCAAAGATTAAAGAAACTTTACTTAAAGGAAATTCCTTTCTTATATCTAATATTAAAGTTTTAAGAGCATGTGGTGTGTGTGCATAATCTAGTATAACTCTTGCTTTATTTTTCAAATTTCCAACTTTTTCAAGCCTTCCTCTAATTGTTTTAATTTTATGTATTGATTTTATAATATTATTTATTTTAATACCTGATAAATAAGCTGCAACTATTGCGAACATTAAATTTTTAATTTGAATATCACCTATAAGTGAAGTTTCAATAGAATAATTTTTTTTACTTATTGTAAAATCAATTTTTTTTTTTTCATTAATTTTTTTTATATCTTTTATATTTATAAATGAATTTGAATTACCTAATGTATATTTTTTCAAATTTTTTTTTTTTGAAATTTTATTCAATATGGGTGACTCTTTAATGTTATTGTCAAAAATCATATTACCTTTATAATTTAATAGCTCATTAAATAGCTTAAGTTTTGAATTAAAATAATCTTTAAAAGTTTTATGATAATCGATGTGATCTCTTGACAAATTAGTAAATATTCCTGACTTAAATTTTATATTATTTAATCTATACTGTTTTAGCCCATGGCTTGATGCTTCCAATATCACATTATCAATCTTTAATTTCTTTAATTTATACAAAATTCTATGAATGCTGACGGGGTCTAAAGTTGTATTATTTGTATTTAGTTTTAGCTTTTTTGAAAATACACCTAATGTTCCAATTGATGCAACTTTTTTATTACATATTGATAAGATTTGTTCATAAAAATTAGCAACCGAAGTTTTCCCGTTTGTGCCAGTTACTGCTATTATATTTTTAGGTTTTAATTTATAGTATCTACTAGAAACTTCCGATAATAATTTTCTGGGATTTTTATGATTGATAAATAATACTCTTTTTTTATCGAAACCCTCAAATTTTAAGTTTGAAATAATTATCTTTGCTCCATTATTTATTGCATCATTAATGTAATAATTACCTTTTGAGTGGTTACCATTTATAGCAAAAAAAATATCATTTAATTTACAAGTTTTGCTGTTAAATTTTATATCTTTAAAATAAATTTTTTTATATTTCTTTTTTATATTTATTAATACTTTGCCTAGTAACATTAATTTAAATTCTTAGTACTTTGTGGCTAAAATAGGTCCTATCTTATCAATAATTTTTCCAGCTATTTCTACAGATGTCCACCCAGCAGTATTAAATGGCGTACCCTTAAAATATCCAGGCTTATTGCGATACATATATACATAATCAGTTGATAATTTAGTATCCTCTAAAAGTATTACTAAAACATACTTTGGATCTGAAATAGGAAATACTGAAGCAAAAGTATTAATTTTTTTTTTTGTATATAGTCCATTTTCGACAACTTGAGCTGTACCTGTTTTTCCACCTACTTCATAACCATCTACATCAGAAAGACTTGCTGTCCCACTAATAACCACTTTTCTTAAAATTGAATTTATTTTAGAACTTGTATCATCATTTAGTATTTTTTTTCTTTTTGTTAAGTCTAATTTTTTAATCAAAGTGGGATTAACTTGATACCCGCCGTTTGACAAAATAGCATAGCCTTTAGCGAGTTGAAGTGGTGTTACAGTAATTCCATGTCCATATGATACTGTCTTAAGCTTGCAATCTCTCCATTTAAAAGATAATGGTCTCCCCACCTCTTCAATATCAAATTCCATTTTGTCCAATATTCCGATTAAACCCAAAAATTCTTTCATTTTTTCTTTGCCTACAATTTGACCTATTTTTACCGAACCTATATTACTTGAATACATTAATATTTCCTCCACACTTAAATCTTTTGGTAAGTTCTCATCATATTCTGATATACTTCTTCCTCCACATTTCATTTTTTTTTCTAGGTTTTTAAAAATGTCTGAAGGTGAAATTAATTTATAATTAAAACCCGCAGCAATTGTAAATGTTTTAAAAACTGACCCAAGTTCGTAGACTCCTTTTGTTGCACGATTAATGAATTTTTTGTCAGAAATATCCCCTCTTTGGTTTAAATCAAAATCTGGCAGCGAAACTAAAGATAAAATTTCGCCATTGTTTACATTCATTAAAATACCCGCTCCACCAACATTTTTAAAAATATTTTGTGCATTTAATAATTCGTTTCGAATTATAAATTGTAATTCTTTGTCTAATGTTGTTGCGAGTTTTTTTCTTCCATCTTTCAACTTATTATCAAACGACTTCTCAATTCCTGAAATACCATTATTATCATCATCAATTTGTCCTAATATATGTGAAAAAAGATTTTTGTCAGGATAAATTCTTGTTATTTTTGGTTCAAGTCTAATTGATTTTTCTCCTAACAGTTTAATTTTTTTAAATCTATCAGGTGTTACTTTTTTTTCTAAATAGAAAAAATTTTTTCCATCAAGTTTTTCTTTAATTTTTAACATATCTTTTTCAGGGAAAGTATATTGTAATTTTATTAACAACTTTTTTTTGTCTTTAACTAATTTTGGATCTATCCCAACATTTGTAGTAAACACTGATTTACTAATGAAATTTCCATTTCTATCAGTTATATCGGCTCTATTAATTTCATTTAAGGAATAATTTTTTTTTTCGAGTGTTTTTGAGGATAAAAAGATAATTCTGGTAGAATATAATAAGATCACAATAAATATAATTATAAATATTAAGGCAATACGATTTAAGTTTATTTTGAATTTGTTGCTTTCGAAATTTTCTATATCTAAATTCGAACTATTGATAACAATTTTATCTAATTCATCTTTTTTCATTGTAAATTAAATTTTTTAAATTGTTTAAGTTCTAGAACTTCTAGCTTTTCACCAAAATATTCTTTTCTTAATTCAAACAATCTTTGTGGTGAACTTAGATAATTATTTTGCAACAAAATTATTTCTTTTTTATTTGTTAGAATTTTTATACTCTCCTTCGAGTTAAATATTTTAGTTTCTAATTCCCTCGTAGAGTTTTTAATAAGAGCAGTAGTTATTATCAAAAATGTTATTAAAAAAAAAATTAAATACTTTTTCATAATTTTTTAGATAATTTTTCTATTTTAAGTAAATTTTCAAATTTGTTGAATAAAAATTTTGTATCTATTTTTTTTGTGTTATTTCTTTTAACAGCTCTTAATTTAGCTGAACGCGAGGGAGGATTAATTTCTATTTCCTCATTTGTTGGAGTAATTATTTTCTTATTAATTAAATTAAAAGCTAATTTATCATTATTTTTATTTATAGGTATATATCTTGAGACTGCTTTGTAGGAAGAAATTGTGTTAAAGAAAAATTTACAAATTTTATCTTCAATCGAGTGGAATGTAACTGTTATAATAATTCCCCCATCTGATATTAAATTACACGATTTTGATAACCCAGAAATTAATTCACTTATTTCTTCGTTTACCAAAATTCTTAATGCTTGAAATATCTTTGTCGCTTTGTTTTTTTTTGTAAAATTTTTTTTTGATAAATTTATCAATTTTACAAGGCCTTCGGTATCTATATTTTTAATGTTTCTCTCTTTATCTATTTTTCTAGCTATTATTTTTGAATTTTTCTCATCTCCAAAATATTTAAATATTTTTTCTAAATCTTTGGCTGGAAGTTTTTTTATTATATCGTCTGCAGAAATCTTGTTATAACCCATTTTCATATTTAGTTGCCCTGTATGATTAAAAGATAGACCTTTTGATTTATCTCTGATTTGATTATAGGAAAAACCTAAATCAAAAATTATACCATTAATATTTTTTGGTAGTTTTATACTATCGATATCACTAAATTTTTTGTTATAAAACTCAAATCTATTTTTAAATTTTTGTTTAAATTTAATTGCAATATTTTTAGACTTCGAGTCTCTATCAAAAGCGATAACTTTAGTTTTAGGAAATTCTAAAATTTTTTCTGTGTATCCACCTTGACCAAAAGTACAATCAATAAATGTGCCACCATTTTGAGGGGAAATGATACTTAATACTTCATTAAGTAAAACCGGATAATGTAAATTTTCATCCGATGCAATGGTGGCTCTCATCTATTTTTTCAAAGACCATTAATTTTTCTGTCTTCTTAAAAATGCAGGAATCTCTAATTCATCTTCCTCATTATCTTTATCTGAAACTTCATCAATTTTTTCATCTATGTTTTCACTATCAGAGTTAAAAAGTTGAGGACTGTCTTCGCTTAATTCAAAATTTTCTAGGCCATTTGAATTTTCAACACCATTTGTGTCCTGGTTAAATTCTGATTGTTTTTCCAAGTTCAGAGGACTATCTTCACTTATATTTGAATTGTTACTAATCTCACTTACTTCGTTATCTAAAGATGAGCTATTTAATACCATGTTTTCATCTACCATTGAATTAAACATTTCAGTTTCAGTATTCTTCAATTCCATTGAATCTAATTTGAGTGCATTAGCTCCACTAGTGTTTGGTATTGTTTCAGATCTTATGGAATTCAATTGGACGTTATTTTGTGTGTTAGCAAAATCCGAGTAACCTGGGTTTCTATTTTGAATCCTGTGGACCATATTAATTACCGATTTAGACTCTGGTTGCTGACCGTCTAGTGCAGTCGCAACTATAGAAACACGTATTTTACCGTCTAGACTAGGGTCTATAATTGAGCCGTTAATTATTTCCGCTTCACTATCAACTTCTGACCTAATTTTATTTACGATCTCATCAACCTCAAACAAAGTAAGATCATCTCCCCCAGTTATATTTATTAAAAGCCCTTTAGCACCTTTTAATGAATAGTCATCAATTAAAGGATTATTTAAAGCTATTTCAGTTGCTTTTACAGCTCTGCCTTCGCCCTCGGCTTCTCCTGTTCCCATCATGGCTTTGCCCATCGAGCTCATAACGGTTTCAACATCTGCAAAATCTAAATTTACTAAACCATCTTTTACCATTAAATCAGTCACACTTTGAACTCCGTGTCTTAATACACTATTTGAAAGTTGAAAGGACTCTGTGTATCTTGTTTTTTCATTAGCAATTTTAAATAAGTTTTGATTTGGAATAACAATTATAGTATCGACATGTTTTCTTAATTCATCTAGACCTTGCTGGGCTCTTCTCATTCTAGATGATGACTCATATAAAAATGGTAAGGTTACTACTCCAACCGTTAGAATATTTAATTCTTTTGCTGCCCTTGCAATTATATGAGCAGCACCAGTGCCTGTTCCACCACCCATGCCTGCGGTTATAAAAACCATGTTAGCGCCTTTCAATAAATCTATAATATCATTTAAAGACTCATTAGCTGCAGCTTGACCTATTTCATGCTTTGCTCCAGCACCTAATCCTTTTGTAACATTTAATCCTATTTGAATTCTTGTTTTTGCTTTACTTGTTTTAAGATCTTGTGCATCAGTATTAACGGCAACAAACTCAACTCCCTCAACACCTGCATCTATCATTTCATTTATTGCATTACCACCAGCTCCACCTACGCCAAGAACTAATATTCTTGGTTTAAGTTCTTTTATTTCCGGCACTTTAAAGTTAATAGTCATATTTCCCCCTTTTTATTAATTAAATTTTTTGCTCCCATTTAAGGCTAGCTCTATGGATGTTAGATTTTCTTTTCGCGATTACCTTAAATTTCTTATAATTTGAAGGCTCCCATATTTGAAAAGTTTTTCCTTGGCCTACAAATAACATGACATTTTTAATTTTTGCATGATTTAAAAGTTTGTTTGTTAGTAAAATTCTACCTTCACTGTCAAATTGTAAATTAGTGCTCTCCGAAAGTACTGAGGTGGCAAAATAATCTTTTTTTTCCTCAAATGGATTTAGTGAGTCTATTGCGTTTGAAATTTTTTCAATTCTATCTTGAGGCCATGCTTCTATACAATTATTATTAAATGATGGATAACAAATTATTCCATTGTATCCTAAATTTGAAAGATATGATCTAAAGCTAGCTGGCACAGATACCCTTCCTTTTTTGTCCATTTTGTTTTCGAAAGTAGATAAAAACATATTCCATATTTTCACTAATTCCCTGTTTTGGGAATTTATGGGATATTATGGGTTTTTTTTAATACAGTCAATAGTTGTTTTTAATGATCAACTCTTAGTGAGAACAAAATAAAAACTTGATATGAAAGTTTATAGAGATGCCAGATAAAATATAAGCCGGGTTCTGTCATTTAAACCTATCATTTATCTAGGCTTTAAGTCTCCTTAAAGCTCGAGCAACCAACCCTGATGACTAGCCAAAGACTGCTTTCTGTTATTAACAATGTCACCTCTACTTGGTCTTGCTTCCAGTGGGGTTTTCCATGCGCTTATTGTTACCAATCAAGCCGGTGTGCTCTTACCACACCTTTTCACCCTTGCCTTGATAAGGCGGTTTATTTTCTGTGGCACTATCCCTAGGGTCGCCCCCGCCAGGTGTTATCTGGCACTGTGTCCTTGTAAAGCCCGGACTTTCCTCTTTATAAGATTATAAAGCGATAAGTCATTTATCTGGCAAAATGAAATTATATTATTTTCTTAATTATTCAATACTAATTAAAACCAGATTTAACTAAATTTTTGGCTATTTCTAAACATTCTAAATCAATTTTACCATTTATCAATTTCGGCCTAAATCTTCTTTGGAAAGCTTTAACTGCATATGAGATTGATTTAATATTATTTTTTTTAAAAAAATAGCCAATTTTTGATAAATAAATTAAAAATTTTTTTTTCTCTAAAATATTCACCTCTATAAGCCTATATTTTTTTAATAATTTTTTGTTAAGACAGGGCCAAATACCAATACTATATTTTGCTAATAGCTCCCAGGGAAAATTTTCACCTGGATCTTTTTTTCTATCTGGTGAAATATCTGAGTGTCCTAAAAAATGACTATCTTTTAAATTATATTTTTTTGCCAATTTTAATGACAAATTGATGATCGAATTTATTTGTTTTTTATTGAAACGTTTGTATCCGAATTGGTGACCGGGATTATGTATCTCAATTCCAATTGAGTATTTGTTTATTTTTTTTAGATTTTTCCAAAATGAGACTCCGGCATGCCATGATATATATAAATCCGGGACTAAATTAACTACAACACCGTTTTTTTTTATAAAGTAATGACAGCTTACTTTAGAATTTATACTTGATAATCTTTTGAGAGCTGACAACTCATTTTTCATGCCTGTGTAATGAAAAACTAAAAATTTTATTATTTTCTTTTTTCTTTTTACTAGCTCAAAATTTGGAGAGTAAAATTGTTCGATATGGTTCATTTACAGGTAATTTAACACTTAAAATATATTTAAATTATCAATTTACTTTGCTATTATATAGATTATAGGAACATAAATGTTTAAATTTATTAAAATTATTTTCTCTGTTGTTTTGATACAATTAACAGTTGTATCTATTTCATATAGCGAGGAAAAGAATGTCAAAGATTGTTTTGAGAAGGTTAATAGGGCAACTTTTGCATTCAATATGGCATTAGATAAAGTTTTATTTAGACCAGTGGCAATTGGTTACAGAAAGTTGCCCTCACCCATTAGGACAGGAACGAGTAACGCATTAAATAATTTATCTAATTTAGTAACAATTCCAAATAATATTTTACAAGGTGATTTCAAGGCAGCGGGAAATAATTCCATTAGGTTTATAATAAATACTACTCTAGGTGTAGTTGGTATATTTGATCCAGCTAATGCTTTAGGGTTTGAAAAATTAGAGAAAGAGGATTTTGGCCAAACATTTGGTACTATGGGCATAGGTGAAGGTTGTTATTTGGTTTTGCCAGTAATTGGACCATCAACCGTTAGAGATGCTGTTGGATCTTTAATATCAATGACCGGTGGTGATGCATGGTATAATGTTACTATTAGAAATGATACTCGATATTTTAATGAGTCTGATTATTATTTTTCAAAATTAGGTGAAGGTGTAGATTTTAGAGCTAAAAATTTAGAGTCTTTTGATAGCCTAGAAAAAAATTCAATTGATTTTTACGCAACTGTAAGAAGCTTATATTTACAAGATAGAAAGAGAAAAATAAGTAATCTTAAAGTAAAAACTGATACTATGGATGATAGTGATTGGGACGATCTAGATAATTAAATAATTTAAGATGTTAAAATTCAGTAAAAATTTAGTCATATTAATATTCATCTTCTTTGGTGTAACAACGAATTCTTTTGGAAATATATCATCTGAATTCATAAATAATATCGTAAATAAAGCATCAAATATTTTATCAAGTAACCAAACAAAAGAACTCAAAATTGAACAACTAATAAAAATTGGAGAAGAAACTACAGATATTGACGGAATAGGCTTTTATATACTAGGTAAACATAGAAAAAATTTGAATGAAGAACAAAAAATCGAATATAAAAAAATATTTCGTACATATTTTCTAAAATATTTTTCTGGAACTATGGTTGAATATGATGAAGCAAAAATAGTAGTAGTATCTGAAGATGTAAAAAATGAAAAATATACAATCGTTAACTCAAAATTATTAGCTACAGCTGAGAGACCAGAGATTTCAATTGACTGGAGAGTTTATACAAAAGATCCAGCTAAACCGTTGATAAGAGATCTGGTAATTGAGGGTGTTAGTTTAGCTAGGGCTCAAAAAGAAGAGTTTAATTCTATCATTATAAACAATGATGGAGATATAGGGGCTCTCTTCGCAACTTTAAAAGAATATAATAATAAATAAATTGCTGGTGGGCCCGCCAGGACTCGAACCTGGGACCAATACATTATGAGAGTCCTGAAAGAACTTAAATTAACATTATAACAATTGGTTTATTTTACTTTGATATCAGCTGGTACACAATTTGGTATACAATGAAAAAATTAAAATCTCAAAATTAAAGTGTACTTAAAAACTTATAAAGATAAGTCTCTTTAAATTTTATCTTTACTCTCTTTTTCTTCGGATATTTTTTCAAAATCTCTAATATAAATTTTTCCATTAAATTACCTCTCCCTTTTCATTTAAATGTGGAAAGTCATTAGTTATTTTTCTAATTTTATCTTTATATTTTTCTAAATCAACACCTCGATAATATTTGATAAAAGTTGGCATTTCACAAACATAGTAAGTATCTAAACGTTTGAAGAAATAATCTAAAAAGCTTATAGCTCTCTCGCTATAAAGTTCTTTTGCTTCTAGTAATTCATCATATTCTCTATGATACATTTTTAATTGCTCTGGAAACCAATTAGAATCTAAATAAGTATCTAAATCAAATAAATCAGAAGGTTGCCAAATTACCTTTCTATTGCCTACACCAACTGCTTTAATAATATTTGCAAATTTTCCACCTCTCTCTTCGTGTGCATATGGAACTTCTGGATGGCTCAATGTTCTATCTGTAAGAAATAGAAAAATTCCCTCTAAATGAAAAAATTTTTTACCAATTAATATTCCATCATATTGCCCATTTTCATCTAAATCTCTTTCTACAAACTTAAAATCAGCATTCATAAATTGCTCTGCCAATTCATAATCAAGACTAGCAACAGAGTTATTTGTCATTTTTTGAAAATAGTTTTGAATGAAATTCATTAATATTATTCTTTTATTCTCTTAAAATTATACATCTTATTTGCTCCAAATTTCATTATATCAAATCCTTGCGGTTTGATTTTTTCTATAGAAATGAGTTCCCAGCCATCATCTCCTAGCTCATTTAACGCAAACTCTGTAGCTTTATTAAAATCGTACTTTATAATTTCATCAACACTTTTGTCATTATGATACTTCGTATAATCTCTTGGTGCTATTCCTGCTTCTTTTTCTAAGTCAGATTTAGGCATATTATCCCAATTTGGATCACCTTTAGAATGAAGTTTGTGATTTAAACCAATTAATTCATCTCCACGAATTTTTTTATATTCAAATTTTTTCATTTTTTTTTTAATTTATCAATATCTACCATTTACTATTTTCTCATTAACGTATTAACTGACTAGTACATTGCTAAAATTAACTCGACTCAATCTCGTACACAATGAAAAAATTTTTAGAGGGTTATTTGCTAAAATTTTAAGAAACTTAAATTTCTAAACGTTGATTTTACTGGATTTGGTGGGCCCGCCAGGACTCGAACCTGGGACCAATACATTATGAGTGTACTGCTCTAACCAACTGAGCTACAGGCCCAACTTGACAGATTAGGTTCTACAACAATTTTATTTATTCAGCAAGAATATCTATTTTAAAGTCTTTCAAATTTTACAATTTTTATGGAGTATATTTTTAGTACTTGAATACATATTTAATTTTTTCCATGTAAATTCAACAAATTGGTGTATAAAATCTTTTTAATTTTAAAGGTTATAAATAGTTAAATTTATTTGTTAACTTATAAATGATATATTAAAATGAGTGAAATTAAAATTGGATCAAATCGCAGTTTTGGAATAGTATTCTCAATAGTCTTCTTATTGATATCTTTATACCCGCTAATAAATGATGAGAGCATTATACTATGGGCCTTATTAATATCTTTAATCTTTTTGATCTTAGGTTTTGTTGACTCAAAATTGTTGTCACCTTTAAACAAAATTTGGTTTAAATTTGGATTGTTTTTAGGAAAATTAATTTCACCACTAATTATGGGATTAATTTTTTTTCTTGTGGTAACACCAGTTGGCTTAATAATGCGTTTTTTTGGTAAAGATATTTTAAATTTAAAATATAATAACAATAAATCTTATTGGATTGAAAAAGCTGGTCCAAAAAGTGAAATGAAGGATCAGTTTTAAAGTGAGTTTTTTAATAGAATTTTGGAAGTTTTTGAGAATTAGAAAAAAATACTGGCTTTTACCAATAATTTTGGTTCTTGTTTTGTTTGGTGGATTAATTGTATTGACCCAAGGATCAGCTGTAGCTCCATTTATTTACACAATTTTTTAAAGTGACATATATTTTAGGTATTTCTGCATTTTATCATGACAGTGCAGCTTGTCTTTTAAAAGATGGTAAAATTATTGCAGCAGCTCAGGAGGAAAGATTCACTAGAATAAAACACGATCCTAGATATCCACATCATGCAGTAAATTTTGTTTTAAATTATGGAAATTTAAGATTAAGTGAAGTAGATCAAATTGTATTTTTTGAAAAACCATTTTTAAAATTTGAAAGATTACTAGAAACCTATGTTGCTTTTGCTCCACGAGGTTTTAGATCTTTTGCAAAGGCAATGCCTTTGTGGATTAAGGAAAAACTTTTTCAAAAAAATTTTTTATTTAATAAACTTAAAGCTCATGACAAAAATTATAGATCTGATCAAAATATTTTTTTTTCTGATCATCATCTAAGTCATGCTGCAAGTGCTTTTTTTCCATCGCCATTTGACGAGGCTATAATACTAACTGCAGATGGTGTTGGTGAATGGGCCACAACAACAGTTGCTATAGGAAAAGATAATAATTTAGAAATTAAAAAAGAGATTCACTTTCCGCATTCACTTGGATTACTCTATTCTGCATTTACTTATTACACTGGGTTTAAAGTAAATAG
This sequence comes from uncultured Pelagibacteraceae bacterium, assembly GCA_902619665.1. Classification (GTDB taxonomy): domain Bacteria; phylum Pseudomonadota; class Alphaproteobacteria; order Pelagibacterales; family Pelagibacteraceae; genus Pelagibacter. The sequence goes on along the minus strand of CACNFB010000004.1, from coordinate 7,233 downwards.
TGGAGAGTATAAATTGATGGGTTTAGCCCCATACGGAAGTCCTATTTATGAAAATAAGATTAAAAAGTTGATTGACATAAAAGAAGATGGGACTTTTAGACTTAATCAGAAATATTTTGATTATGCAACTGGGCTGACAATGACCAATAATAATTTTAATAAATTATTTGGTCAAAAACCTAGGGATCCTCAAAATGATAAAATTACTCAATTTCACATGGATATAGCTGCCTCTATCCAAAAGATAACTGAGGAGATAATGGTTAAATTAGCTAAATCAGTGCGTAGGCAGTACAATGTTAAAAATTTGTGTTTAGCTGGTGGTGTTGCTTTGAATTGTGTAGCTAATAGTAAAATTCTTAAAGAAAAAATTTTTGATAACATTTGGATTCAGCCAGCAGCTGGAGATGCAGGAGGTTCTTTGGGTGCAGCATTAGCACTTTGGTATGTAGATCAAGGTAATAAAAGATACGTAGACACAAATGATGATATGAAAGGTTCTTATCTAGGAACAGAATTTACTCAAAGTGAAATTGAGAAAGAACTCAAATCAATTGGAGCTAATTTCGAAAAGGTAAACTATGAAGATCTAATAAATAAAACTTCAGAATTTTTATCTAATGAGAAAGTAGTTGGATGGTTTCAAGGAAGAATGGAATTTGGACCAAGAGCTTTGGGCAGTAGATCTATTTTAGGCGATCCAAGATCTGATAAGATGCAGAAAAATTTGAATTTAAAAGTAAAGTATAGGGAAAGTTTTAGACCATTTGCTCCCTCAATTCTTAAAGAAGATGTGTCTAATTGGTTTGACATAGATGTTGAAAGTCCTTACATGTTGCTGGTAGCAAATATAAATTCTGATAAAAAAATTGTAATGACTGAAGAACAAAAAAAACTTTTTGGTATAGATAAGCTAAATATTAAAAGGTCAGAAGTCCCAGCTATAACTCATGTAGATTACTCAGCAAGAATTCAAACTGTAACTAAAGATATTAATAATAGATACTATGATTTGATTCTAAAATTTAAAGAAAGGACAGGCTGTCCAATAATTATAAATACTTCATTTAATGTTAGAGGCGAACCAATCGTAAATACACCTACCGATGCTTTTAATTGTTTTATGGGTACCGAATTAGACTATCTTGTAATTGGCAACTGTATTTTAGATAAAAACAAGCAAGATAAAAATCTTAAGAAAGACTATAAATCAGAATTTAAATTAGATTAGATAATATTTTATGGTGGGCCGTGTTGGTTACGCTCCAACTACCCCTGCAATGTCAATGCAGTACTCTACTATTGAGCTAACGGCCCTAGACTTAAATAAACCATTTTATTATATCAATTTTTTGAAGAAAAAATATTTGTTTTATTGTTTACCCCATACATAATACTAAAATTGATCATGAATAAGGTCAAATTGAAATCACTAAAAAATGACCCACTAGGTAATAGTGGAATAAAATTAACCAAAATATAAATAAACGATCCTATCTGAATATGATTTCTAGAAATTATAATTTGTTTTAATATTCTAAAAATTAGGAAAAAATATATAAATAAAATTAGAATAAATCCAAGGATACCGTGTTCTGCAAGTAATTCAACATAGATTTGATGAGGATGTGTATTGCAAACATAATTTGAGTCTTGAGTGTTTTTTTTACAAGTTTCAATTCTGTAATTTTTAGCACCAACTCCTAAGAGCGGATGATTTTTAAAAACTTCAAAACCAGATTTGTATAATTCTATATAAACGTTATATTCAAAAGACTTCTCCCTTGTTTCTTTTGATGACAGAAATTTGTAAAATTGCCCTATATATCTTAATTTTAAATAATCAGAGCTTAAAATAATTATCGTAAGTAATCCAGTTAAAAAAAATAAAAAAAATAATCTAATTTTAAATTTTATAAAATCTAGAAAAAATAAAAAAATTACAAAACCAATAAATGCCTTAATAGTATTTGATCTTTCACCTGTTAACAGCACAGCCACTAAACTTGATATAAAAAATAAAGTAGTAATAACAAAGACGAAACTTTTATTTTTTGAAGTCATTATAAGATATCCCATTACAACAAAGATAAATCCATTTATAAAAGCACCTGCTATTGCCTCATCTTTAAAAAAACTGACGACCCTAGTTTGGTTTATGCCGTGTGCTGTTTCTGAGCCAAAACCCATGATATTGGTACCAGAGAATCTTTCTATAAAAACATCAATAATGAATATGGAAAAAATAATGGTCCAAAAAATAAAGACATTATTTCCATTAGATTTTGAGAAAAAAAAATAATTTATAACCACAAAAAGTAGCAGAAATCTTAAGAAACCCAAATTTCTAAATATACCAGAAAAGGGATCAGATGATATTAATGTGTTAAAGATTAAATATAGATATAATACAAAAAGTAGAACACAAACTTTGCTAGTATAAACTTTAAACATATCTTTATTAAAAAATTTTGGTAAAAATATAATAATTATCAATAAAATAGAAATTAGTGATATTGAAGGACCTATAATAATGGTCAAAGGTAACAAAGAAATAAATATAAATAAAAAATTGTTCTCAATAATTTTCATTAATAATATATTTAAGTTTTAGAAAATGATTAAACATTGTAAATTTCGAACAATTTTTTTTTGCTATAAATTTCATTTTTAAAACTTTATCTTTATCCAGCTTCTTAAATTCCAATAATTTTTCAAACAATTTATCTTTAGTGTTGCTTTTAAAGATTAATCCAGCTTTCCCATTATCTAAAAATTCCTCAGGGCCATTTTTACAATCACTTGAAATAATAAAGCTATTACAAAAAGATGCCTCGACTATAACAAAACCGACTTCTTCCCAAATTGAGGATAAGATAAAACTTTTTGAATTTTTCATAAAATCATAAATGTTATCTGTGTAATCTAATATATTTATATTATTGGATAAATTTAATTTATCTATTTCATATTGCATTCTATTTTTTAGTTCACCTTCACCTAATATTAATAATTTTTCATTAGGATGAATTTTAATAAACTTTGCGAATTCTTTGATTAGGTATATAAAATTCTTTTGTTTAGTAAACCTGCCTGCTGCTAAAAAAAAATCACTATAAATAATTTTCGGTTTCGTAAACTTAGTTTTTTTTTTTTCAATAAATTCCCTAATATTTATTATTGCATCAAACAATATCGTAACTTTTTCTTTTTTGAAAATCTGATTATTTACTAAATCTTTTCTCAATTGTTGGGTAGGACAAGTAATTTTATAAATTTTATTTTGTGAAATTACCCAAAGTTTTTTTCTTAAGAAATTTAATTTAGGATAACCAGAAATTCTTAGTATTACTTTTGTTTTAATTTTAAAAAAATTTAAAAGCAATAAAGGTAATGAGGTGATTAAATGTACAATAAAATAATCTGGTTTATTTTTTCTAATAAAAAAAAATAGTGGAATAGCTGAAATTAAAAAGATTAATATATAAGATAACCTGCTTTTAAAAAAACCTTTTTTTGGGAGTAATTTGTAATAATTGAAAGTAAGATTTTTTATTTTGACATTATTTTTTTTTAAATACTCACCAAACTTAGTCCACTCTCCAAAAACATTCAAAATTGTAACTTCACAATTTTTTGAATATTTTGCAAGCGATATTGATGAGTTAATTGTTGACTTCATTGTTCCGACCTTGGTAAGACATGGGGACCAATAAACTATACTTTTTTTCATTTGCTATTGTATTTTTATAATAAATAAATATCTTGTCTAGCATCTATATATCAAAATGAACTTTTAAGCATATTTATTCATGAGTAAAAATTTAATTGTTTTTATGCCGTCAATAGAAGGCGGTGGCGTTGAAAAAAATCTCTTTTTAGTGTGTAATTTTTTAGTTAAAAAAATTAATAATTTAAAAGTAATAACAATTTCAAATAAATACTCTAACAAATTTGATAAGTCGATTAAAATAGTTTCCTTAAAATCAAAAATGTGGGATCGTCTCAATAGAAAAATAAAATACTTTCTTGCTTTAATTTTACTTATAAAACAAATTATTAAGAATAAACCCTCAATAGTATTTTCTTTTCAAGCAAATATCTATTGTATTTTAGTGTGCAAAATATTTTCTGTTAAAGTGATAGCAAGATCTAATACAGCACCTATTGGTTGGTCTAGAAATATTTTTAAAAGATTAATTTTTAAATTAGTTTTAAATTTATCAAATAAAGTTCTGGTAAATAGTTTTGAATTCAAAAAAAACTTAAAAGATCAGCTAAATATAAATGCTTTTTGCATTTATAATCCCCTTGATAAAGAGCAAATCAGGAAAAAATCTAAAATTAAATCAAACAATATATTTAATTACTCAAAAAAACTAAAAATATTGAATATTGGAAGACTCACAGAGCAAAAAGATCAATTAACATTTCTAAAATCATTAAATTTTATTAAAGATAAAATAAATTTTGAAGCACGAATTGTTGGCAGAGGCAAGCTTAAAAACAAACTACAAAAATATATTACAAATAACAAACTGCAAAATACTGTAAAAATTCTTAATTATACAAAAAACCCTTATCCATTAATAAAACAAACTGATCTTTTTATTTTAAGCTCGAAATATGAAGGTTTGCCTAATGTTATTTTAGAAAGTCTAGTTCTAAAAAAATTTGTAATTTCTAGTAATTGCCGTACTGGTCCAAAGGAAATTCTATTGAATGGCAAAGGTGGTTTACTTTTTAGTACAGGGAATTATAAAGATTTGGCGTCAAAAATAATTTTTTTTAAAAGAAATAAAAAAAAAACTACATTAATGTTAAAAAAGGCTCATAGAGCTTTATACAGATTTGATCTTGATAAAAATTTAGAAAAATATTTAAATTTAATAGAAGCTACGTAATTTTATTTATATTTTTATCAAAATACCATTTTATAGTATTATATAGAGCTTTATCAAAATTTGTATATTTAAATTTTTTTAATAATTTGAGAACTCTTCTGTTGTCACCATGTGTTTTTGTTACCTCAATTTTATTTAAAATTTTAGAACTTTTTGCTTTAAATTTAAAAGTATTGTTCCATTTATTTATTTTTTTTATTACATCTAGAATTTTAATGGGTTTATTAGAGCAAATATTAAATATTTCATAACTTTTTTTAATTTTTAAATATAACAAATTTTCTACAATACTTGATACATCATTTATATAAGTGAAGTCTCTATAATGTTGCCCATTAGAGTTTAAACTGAAATTTTTTTTATCCAAGTTAGATTTTATATATTTAAAAATTAACATATCAGGTCGTCCCCATTCACCATATATTGTGAACAATCTTAATCCAATACATTTAATTTTTGTTTTTTTAAAGTAATTCTTAACATATTCCTCATTAAATTTTTTAGTTTTTGCATAAAGATTTTTAGGCTTAAGCCTGTTAGTTTCCCTAACAGGATAAATTTTCAAATCACCATAAACTGAACTAGATGAAGCGAATATAAATTTTTTTGGTTTTTTAAATTTTACAAATTTGCAAAAATTTTTAAAGCCTTTTACATTACTATGTAAATAGGAATTGGGATTAATAACTGTATATCTCACGCCAGCTTGAGCTGCAAAATGGCAAATGATATCAAAGTGAATATCTTTATATTCATTTAAAATATCTTTATATGCATTAATGTCTCTTTTATAAAAAAAAAAATTTTTGTTTTTTTTTAAAACATCTAGTCTTTTATTTTTTAACTTTTTTGAATAATAAGAATTAACATTATCAATACCATAAATTCTGAATTTTTTTGATTTTAACAATTTATTTGCAATAGAAAAACCAACAAAACCACAAGCTCCAGTTATTAAAATATTCATTTTTTATAAAATTTGATAAGTCATAACTTTATATTTAATAATACAAATCTCAATTGTAATTCTATTATATAATTAGTCTAAAACTATTAAAAAGTATTTAATTAATTAAAATTGATTTATAAAAATTGAAGTATTCAAGATAAATTTTTTTATTACCAAATTTTTTTCTTAGTTCCTCCCTATTGTTATTTAAATCAACTTTTTCTTTTTTATTTAAAAACCATTTTAAACCATTCTCATAATCTAGTTCATCTGAATGTTTTGATAAATAACCATTCACTCGATGTTCTACAATTTCCTCTAAACCAGTATTTAAAAAAGCAACACATGGAGTGCCAGAAAGAATTGATTCTATTCCTATTAGTCCAAAAGTCTCTAATTTGCTTGGCATTGCCAAAACATCGCCGGATGAGTAAATACTATTAAGGAATTCTTTATTTAATATATGTCCTAAATAGTTTATTGATAAACCATCAATCTCATAATTGTTTTTATTTTCTCCAAAAACTAAAAGCCTTATTTTTATTTTTTTTGATATTTTTTTTAAGATTTCAAATAAAAATATAAAATTTTTTCTATCTATCTTTGAGCCTCTTTCAGAACCAAAAATTATAACCTTTTCTTTTTCATGACCATTTAAGCCAATTTTTCTCTTAGCACTAATCTGATCATTAATTTTCCAAATATCAAAGTCAATGGGATACGGTATTTTCTTACTGCTCATATTTTTTAAAATCGTACTTGATTTAGCGCATGAATGCATCCAACTAGAGGGCGAAATATAATTTATCTTATTATGAAAATTTTTAAATTTTTTTTTCCAAACAAATTTGTTGATGTCAAGTTTACTTAAATCTGAATATCCATCCCTGTAATAACTTAAATATGAAAAATGTTCAGTTCCGCAAAATGGCCACATATCATGTAAAGTCCAAACAATTTTTTTTTCTATTTTTCCTATATCTTTAATGGACATCATTGAGTTATTAATCCAATGTAAATTTACAATATCACAATCAAAATCATTTATATATTTTGTCAAATTTGATCCAAAAAAACCGGTTGAATAGGAATTCTTTTTATCATTAATAAATAGTTTAATTATTCTACGATCTATACTTTGTTTATAAATTCTTAACTTTTTTTGAAAAAGGTTTTGGTTATATTCAATAACATCATCATCATCAGTAAACTTTTCAAAACATAAAAATTTGACTTTCATTCCATTTAATTTTTGTGCTTTATAGATATTATAACCTGCTATTGATGCTCCACCTTTACTATCGCTAAAACTAATATGAAGAATTTTCATTATATGTCTTTATTTTTTCAAATTAATTAAAAAAAGATTTTAAATTTTTA
>CACNFB010000003.1 GCA_902619665.1 uncultured Pelagibacteraceae bacterium | reverse complement strand
AAAAACGGCGTAGAGATAGAGTGTTCTTTAGAATGGAATTCTGCTTATTCAGAAGACGTATATGCTTATACAAATAACATTTATCAAAAAGATGGAGGTACACATTTATTGGGTTTTAGAAGTGCACTAACTAGAGTTGTCAATAAATATGTTAGTGACAATAATATTCTAAAAAAAAACAAATTATCAATTTCTGGAGATGATATTAAAGAAGGATTGACTGCACTTCTATCAATAAGAATGCCAGATCCAAAATTTTCTTCACAAACAAAAGATAAATTAGTCTCTTCAGAAATTAGAAACATTGTTGAGACTTTTATAAACGAAAAACTTTCAATTTGGTTTGATCAAAATCCTGCAATTATAAAAATTGTTATTCTTAAAATTATACAAGCAGCTCAGGCTAGAGACGTAGCTAGGAAAGCACGTGAGAGCGTAAGAAGAAAAGGAGCTCTTGAGTTGACCGGATTACCCGGTAAATTGGCAGATTGCCAAAATTCAAAAAGAGATGGAACAGAATTATTTATTGTAGAGGGAGATTCAGCAGGTGGCTCAGCAAAACAAGGAAGAAATAGAGAATTTCAAGCAGTCTTACCTTTAAGAGGAAAAATACTAAATACATACGTCGAGGCAAATGGATCAAAAAAAAATGGGCATAATTCTGATTTAAGAACTAAGGCACTTACTAAAATGATTTCGTCAAATGAAATAGTCACATTAATTAATGCATTGGGTTTAGATCCTAAATCTGAGGAGATTAACCTCGATGACTTAAGGTATGGAAAAATAATAATTATGACCGATGCTGATGTTGACGGTTCTCACATTAGAGCATTATTATTAACTTTTTTTAACAATAAACCATTCAATAAATTAATTGAGAACGGCCATATCTATTTAGCCCAGCCACCTTTATTTAAATTAAACAAATCTGGAAAAAGTTTTTATATAAAAGATGAAAGAGAATTAAATAATTTTCTAGTTAATAACTCTAAAAATTTAAAAAAGTTAAAAAAAAATACAAAGGCTTATGAGGAAATTTTATCCGATGAAAAATCTAAATTAAATATTCAACGATTTAAAGGATTAGGTGAAATGAATCCCGAGGAACTTTGGAGCACTACACTAGATCCAGATAATAGAAATCTTTTACAGGTTAAATATTCAAAAGACCAAAAAAAAGATCAAGATATTATCCATACTCTGATGGGTAATGATGTTAGCATTAGAAAAGAATTTATCATCTCAAATGCTATAGATATAAATAATTTAGATGTATAGAAAATATGGAAACATTTCCTGTTTCTAAAATATATTCTTTAAACAAGTCCACTTACATTAACCTAAGGTGGATAGGTATAATTGGTCAATTTTTAACTATTAATATTGTCTATTTCATTTTCAAATTTGAATTTAATATTTACTTAACAAATTCAATAATATTTCTTGGAATATTGTCAAACTTATTTTTAGTCTATTTTTATCAAAAAAATATTCTATCAAATAGGGCATCATTTATATTTTTATTAGTAGACATCTTACAACTAAGTTCTTTAATTTATCTTTCTGGAGGAATTCTTAATCCATTTTCAATATTTTTAATAATTCCAAGTGTTTTTTCCTCATCTAATCTTGATTTAAAAGCAAGCTTATCACTTATTTGTCTAACGATTTTATCTATAATTTTATTAACATTTTATCATATTGAATTGACTTATCCTGGCACAAACAAAATTCTGGTAAATAATTTTTATTATTATGCAATCCCAACATCACTCATAATAGCCTTAATATTCTTAAATTATTTTGCTATTACATTTGGTAGAGAATCCATATTAAGAAAAGAGGCCCTAGATAAATTAGAGCAAGTTATTGCAAAAGAGCACGAATTAGTCTCCCTTGGTGGTCAAGCTGCAGCCGCAGCACACTCTCTAAATACACCTCTTTCAACTATAAAAGTTATATCACAAGATATGTACAAACAATTTAAAGATCAAAAAGACATAAAAAAAGACATTGAATTATTAGTCAGCCAAGTAGAGAGGTGTGGTCAAATTTTGAAAAAATTGTCTCTAAACCCATCTCAAGAAGACGATTTTATAAATCAGGAATTATCTATTTCAGAATATGTCTCAGAAATCGTTAAATCCTTCAAAGAGATATCAGATAAACAATTTATAATAAATCTGAGTCAAGATGCGAACTCTTTTAAAATTTCAAAAATTATTGAAATTATATACGGAATTAGAAATTTCATTGGCAATGCAAATAAGTTTGCTAAAAAAAAAATATATGTTTCCATTAAAAGCAATAATGAAACTACAGAAATTTCAATAGAAGATGATGGAAATGGATATCCGAAAGATATTCTTGGGAAAATTGGAGAACCCTATATTAAATCCTCATCTAATAAAAACAATAATAAATCAGGTTTGGGTTTAGGTATCTTTATTGGCAAGACTTTATTAGAAAGAAATAAAGCTAAGGTTATTTGCAGAAACTCAAAAACAAGACTTGGCGCAGAAGTTATAATTAGTTGGAAAAATACTTTTTTGAAAAAAATCTAGTGATAAGTTTTTTTTTTGGTTTTGTTATCAAATAATTGGCTTAATTGTTTTATCATTACATCTCCAAGCTCTTGTACATCTGTAATTTTTATAGCTTTTTTATAATAACGGGACACGTCATGACCAATACCTATAGCCAGGATTTCAAAATCTTTATTGTCTTGAATAGTCTTTACAACTTTTTTTAGATGTTTTTCTAAAAAGTCTCCAGAATTTACTGACAATGTAGAGTCATCAACCGGCGCTCCATCAGAAATTACCATTAAAATTTTTCTCTCCTCTTTTCTTTTTTTTAGCCTATTAAACGCCCAAAGTATTGCTTCACCATCTATATTTTCTTTAAGTAATCCTTCTTTCAACATAAGGCCTAAATTCTTTTTTGATTGTCTCCAATTAGAATCTGCACTTTTATAAATTATATGTCTTAAATCATTTAATCTTCCTGGATACTGAGGTTTTCCATTTTTATTCCACTCCTCTCTAGACTCACCACCCTTCCAATTTTTTGTAGTAAAACCCAAAATTTCTACTTTGACATTACATCTTTCTAATGTTCTAGATAAAATGTCTGCACACAATGCTGCAATAGTTATCGGTCTTCCCCGCATTGAACCAGAATTATCAATTAATAGGGTAACTATTGTATCTTTGAATTCAAAATCCTTTTCTTTTTTAAAAGAGAGAGAATTTTGCGGATCAACTATAATTCTTGTTAGTTTAGAACTGTCTAATAAACCCTCTTCAAGGTCATACTCCCATGATCGATTTTGTATGGCCAATAATTGTCTTTGTAGTTTATTAGCTAATTTTGTAATTAAATCTTGAAAATTAATTAGCTGTTGATCAAGGTTTTTTCTTAGTCTTAAAATCTCCTCCTCTTTTTCTAAATTTTCTGCTTTTGCAATTTCATCAAATTTTGAAGTAAAAACTTTATATTCAATATTTTTTTTATTTAGATTTAGTTTTTGAGTAACTCTCTCAAGACTTTCTCCTGACTCTTCAGATTTTTCAGAATCTTCTTCCATCCTAAATTGATTTACATCATAATCAGTTTCAACACTTAATTGATCCTCGCTTACCTTATCTTGACTATCTTGTTTATCGTTATTTTCTTCATCTCCAGAGTTATCATTATTTGATTGATTTTGATTATCTTGGTTTTGGTTACTTTCCTGATTTTGATGATTTTCAAAAATATCCATTTTTTCAAGCAACTGCGAAAACTTTGAATTATAATTTTCTTGGTTTTCAAAATTATCTATTAAATAATTAATATGATTGTCAAAATTTTTATCAAAATCTTTTCTCCAGTAACTCAGAGTTTTTTGAGAAATTTCACTTAAATTAAGTTTAAAAAATTTTTCTATGATATACAGCTCAAATGCGTCAAGTACATTTATATCTTTTTTAGCATTAACATCTTGGTATTTTTTATTATTTATTTTTTGGTAATAATTATTTTCAAGATTTTTTTTAATACCATTTAACATTTTTGAACCTAGCATTTCACATCTTATTTTTTCAGATAATTCATAAATTTTGCTTAAGGCTGGATTTTTGGGTTGATTTTTAATGAAAATACCATGATTAGAAAATCTAATTTTCAACGCTTTTGAGTCAGTATTCGCTCTTAATCTAATATAGTCATTTTTAGATTTTAAATCTTTAATTTCTGAAAAATCTAATGTTTTAATTTCCAAATCTTTATTTTTTGAATTTTTGTCTTCTATATGATTTGAAATTACTTTGAAGGTTGAAGTCAGGGCTTGTTTAATTTGTTCTTCTAGAATTTCTCTTTTTTTTTCCATGAGATTTAGGAATTAATGAGTGATTCTTGTAAATCTTCTCCGAAACATCTTTGATAATATTCAGAAATAATATTTTTTTCAGACTCGTCGCATTTATTTAAAAAAGTAACTCTAAATGCATATCCTAAATTTTTAAATATTTCAGCATTGTCTGCCCAATGTAATACTGTTCTTGGACTCATAACAGTTGAGATATCACCAGCAATAAAACCTTTTCTAGTTAAAGTAGCTACTTTAATCATATTTGAAATTTTTTCTTTACCCTCAGCGTTATTGTAAGACTTGTTTTTTGCTAAAATGATCTCCATTTCTTTTTCAAGACTTAGATAATTTAAAGTAGTGACTATGTTCCATCTATCCATTTGACCCTGGTTTATTTGTTGGGTGCCATGGTAAAGACCTGAAGTATCTCCCAATCCAACAGTATTAGAGGTAGCAAAAAGTCTGAAATATTTATTTTGCTTGATAACTTTATTTTTATCAAGCAAAGTAAAGTTTCCTTCCGCTTCCAAAATTCTTTGAATAACGAACATAACATCTGGTCTTCCAGCGTCATATTCATCAAAAACTAAAGCAACAGGGTTTTGAATTGACCAAGGCAAAATACCTTCTTGAAATTCTGTAATTTGTTTTCCATCTTTTAATTTAATAGCATCTTTGCCTATAAGATCTATTCTACTTATGTGACTATCTAAATTTACTCTAACGCATGGCCAATTAAGTCTAGCAGCTATTTGTTCTATATGAGTTGATTTTCCAGTTCCATGATAACCTTGGACTAAAACTCTTTTGTTAAAAGAAAAACCAGATAATATTGCAATTGTAGTATCTCTATCAAATTTATAATTTTTATCTATTTCTGGAACAAATTCATTTTTTTTTTCAAAAGCATCAACTTCTAAATTACTATCAATTCCAAAAGTTTGTTTAACAGACAATTTTATACTTGGTACAATATTCAATTCATTATTCATTTTTTCAAAGCCCTTTTTAGTTGCGTATAAGCTAAAGTTATTATTTTAAGTTTTTCTTCGAATTTCCTATTCCCTGCATTCATATCAGGATGAAATTTTTTAACAAGTTTTTTAAACTTTGATCTTATATTTTCCCAATTTCTAGTAACATCTAAGCCCAAAATATCAAAAGCCTTCAAGTCTTTGTCAGTAAAATTAAAATTTAATGACTTGGAATTAATTTTATCAAAACTATTTTTATCTAAGTTTTCATTTAAAGCATTGTTCCACAATATTTTAAAAAAATTGTCTTGTGCACTAAAATTTTGGGTTGGCTTATGCCAAGTCATGTCGGCTTTAATAAATTCCAAAATTTCTGTGTCATTCATGTTTTCAAAATAATTCCAACTTTTATTAAATTCTTTTATGTGTTCTAAACACAGTAATCTATATTTTTTACTGTTATCTTTCTCTACTGGAGCCCTGTACTCTCCAATTTTATTACAATTATGCCAATCACAAATAGTTTTCATTAAACTATTATTATATAATTTTAATATGGAAATAAATATTTTAATAAAAAAAGTAGAAAAAAAAATTTGTGAAAAAATTAAATGTGAACAAATTATAATCGAAGATAAAACATTTTTACATAAAAAACATAAAAACTTTGACTCAAAAAAATTTCACTTAAAAATTAAAATTGAGTCTATAGAACTTAAATCAAAAAAAAAAATAGATTCCAATAGGTATATTTTTTCTATAATAAATAAAGAGTTAAAAGAATATATTCATTCCATTCAATTATTTATTAATTAGTGTATTTAAAAATTTTTCAATTTTAATTTTTGGATAAGTATTATTTAAAAGTGGTTTTGAAACTCTTTTTAATAAAATTAAATTAATATTTTTACTGTAATTTTTTTTATCTCTAGCCATAAAATTAACAATTGTCTTAACACTTTTTTTATTAAAATATTTTTTTAAATTATCGTATTTTAATTCCTTAATATGACCCTCTATTAACTCAAGCTCACTTTTTGGAAGAAATCCCTCATTATTACTAAATTTTGATGCTACTAAAATACCTAGCAGAACCGCCTCTCCATGGTTTAATTTATTTGTATAACCTAGAGTAGACTCAAATGCATGAGCAAAGGTATGACCATAATTTAATGTTTTCCTTAAACTTATCTCTTTCTCATCCCTCTCCACAATATTTTTTTTAATTTTGCAACTTTTAAAAATTGCTCTCTTAGTTATATTTGGACTTAAATTTAAAATATTTTTTAAGTTGTTCTTTAAAAAAATTAAGAATTTTTTGTCACTAATCAAAGCATGTTTTAATATTTCTGCGTATCCGCAAATCATCTCTCTTTTTGGAAGTGATTTAAGAAACGTAATATCAGTAATTACAACATTTGGTTGACAAAAAGTTCCTATCATATTTTTTCCAGAAAAATTATTTATTCCAGTTTTGCCTCCTATCGAAGAATCTACCTGGCTCAATAAGGTTGTTGGAATGTTTACAAATTTTAATCCCCTTTTATAAATACTCGCAGCAAAAGCACATATATCACCTGCAATACCACCTCCAATACAAATCATACTATCATTTCTATTAAAATTATTTTTCCCTAAAATATCTAATATTATTTTAACTGTAGTTAAATTTTTTATTTTTTCACTGACATTAAGCCCAAGGAATATATTTTCACCCTCTTTTAATGTATGTTTAAATTTGTTTGTTATATTTTTAGGAACATTCTTGTCATAAACAACCATCAATTTTTTTGGGTTAATGTTATTCTTAATTAAAATTTTTTTAATATTAATATGACTGTTTAAACTAAAATAAATTGGATATTTTTTATCTTTTGTCTTAACAAATAATTTCATTTTTTTTACATTTCTTAATAATTTTATCTACTATTTCTGTTTTTTTTAAACTTTCACATATTATTTTAAAGTCTGAAAAATAGTAAATTTTGTTTCTTTCATTAATCAACTTTTTAATTTCAGCATCGTCTAATCCTTTTATTATTGGTCTTTTATCATTATTCTTAATCCTTTTTATCAAGGTATCTGCATTCCAGTGAAGCCAGAATGTTGAGGATTTTTGTTTTAAAACTTTTCTAAGTTCTTTATTCATAAAAGCCCCACCTCCTAGTGATATTATATTATTATCACCATTTAGAGATTGAAGGGTAACATTAAATTCTAATTCCCTGAAATACGCTTCTCCTTTAGTCTTAAAAATTTCACTAATCTTTAAATTTTGTATTTTTTCAATTTTTTTATCTATATCTATTAAAACACTGTTTAATTTTTTAGCTAGTAAACCACCAATAGTGGATTTTCCAGAACCCATCATACCCAATAACACTATATTTTTTTTAATTTCCATATTTTTCTTTATTGAAAAAACACAAATTTGTCTTAATTTGAAATTATTTAAAATACATGCAATTTTATAAAAAAACAAGTATCGGAAAATCTTATAACTATACAAGTCTAATACTTAAAATAGTTTTAGCAATTTTAATTTTATCTTTAATAATCTTTTTTTTAGGAAAAATAAATTTTCCTGCACCAAATAAATTAATTAAGCAAGAAATACCAAGAGAAAATTTAAAAATTGTTAAATAAAATTTTTATAAATATAACCATTTTATTGTTATCAATTACTTACTCATTTTCTTATGCAAATGAACCGGTTGATATATGGAGCATAGAAAAAGAAAAAGTTGAAAATATTACAACAAATTCAGATTTGGATGATAACAATGAAACATCTGAAACTATTGTTATAAATAACAATCTCACAAGCAGTATTGAGGAGGGTGAAATTTTAAACAAAAGAAGGGTAGTTGGATTGTATGATCCAGAGGAAAATGGTTTTGATTTAGAAATGTGGAACAACACAGAACCGAACAAAATTTTTGAATTATCAAGAAAAATTAATAATATGACTTTATCAGAAGATGCAAAAGATATTTACACAAAACTTCTTTTGACTAATTCGTATTCTCCTAAAGATGAGATAGATGAAAAAGTTTTTTTAGATATTAAATCTGAATGGTTGATTAAGTTTAGAGATGTTGATTTAATTAAAAAGTATTTAAAAAAAAATATTGATATTGATTCAAAGGACCAATTAACTAAATTTGTTTTAAATGAGTTATTATCAACTAATGAAAATAAAAAAGCATGCGAATTTTTAGAAGAGCTTAACACAAATTTTAAAGATAATTATTTGACAAAGTTTTCTATTTATTGTCTAATATATTTAAAAAAAAATGAGCAAGCCTCTCTTAGATATGATCTTGAGAAAGAACTAGGTTATAAAGATTCTTTTTTTGAAAAAAAATTTCAATATTTACAAGGCTATGTTTCTAACTCCCCAGACACTTCAGAAACAGATCTATTAAACTTACATTTATCGTATCTAACAAACAAAGAATATAAATATGTACCAAATGATAAAACATCTAAAATATATTGGAGATATCTTTCGTCTAATAATTTATTGGAAAGTTTAAATAATATTGATACTGAGGATGAGAAACAAATCAGTCTTCTTGAAAAAGCTACTCATCAAGGAAATTATGAAGAAATAGATTTACTAAATTTATATAAAAGATTCCAGTTTTCAGTAGATCAATTATTAAATATTGATGATGAAATACGTAAAATTTCAAAAATACAATCAAGAGCTTTGTTGTATCAAGGCATACTTTTAAACAAAGATCCTAACATTGCAGTTAAGTTATCAAGGGCTCTAAAAGAAAGTTTCGAAAATGACAATATTTCCAATGCATTTGATGATGAGTTAAAAAAAATATTAAAAAAATATGACTTAAAAGACTTATCCTCTGATCTTACTGAATTCTATTCTAAAAACTTAGAACAAGATAAACTAGATAGAGATATCAAATATGATAATAAAATTTTACACCAATCCAAGTTAGTAAAATATTTTGGTAAGGAAAATGTTCCAATCAAAAAAATCGAAAAAGACTTAAATAACTATCTTAAAAAAGTAAAAAAAAGTAAAACAAATTATTTAATTACTAAAGATATTATATTGATTGAAGCAATGGTTTCGGATGGTATTGAAATTAAGGATGAGTATAAAGATTTGTTCAACTCCAAGGAAAATACTATCCCAACCGATATCCAAGTTTTGATAAATGATAGAGAAATTGGAATGGCAGTTTTAAGATTAATTGAGATTATTGGCCAAGATAAGATTGAGGATTTAGGATCTGAAACTCTTTATTTCTTGATCAATGCTCTTAATCAAATGAATATTGACCCAATCAGAAATGAGATATTGTACAGTGTTTTGCCTTTAAGGGCTTAAGTTTTTCTTAATTTTGTATTAAAACCTTTTAATGGCAGTAAAAAAAATTTTAATAGAACCAAATAAAATCTTAAGACAAGTTTCACAACCTGTAAATGAAGTAAATAAAGAAATACAAAAACTTTTAGATGACATGTTAGAAACAATGTATTCTGCAAACGGAATAGGTCTTGCAGCTATCCAAATCGGTATACCAAAAAATTTAATAGTAATTGATTTACTAACTAAAGAAAAAAAGAAGGATCCTATGTATTTTATCAATCCTAAAATTATAAAAAAAAGCGAAAAATTATCTAAATACGAAGAAGGATGTCTATCAATACCTAATTTATTTGCTGAGGTAAAGAGACCTAGTGAGTGCGAAGTTCAATATTTAGATTACAAAGGAGAAAAAAAAATTTTAAAAGCGACTGGTTTATTAGCAACATGTATTCAACATGAAATAGATCACTTAAAAGGAATACTATTTATTGACTATTTGTCTAAACTGAAGAGAGACATAATATTAAAAAAATTATCAAAACAAAAAATTGAGCAAAAAAGATTGGTTATCTAAACAATTATGAAAAAAATTGTTTTCATGGGAACCCCTTTATTTGCAGTTCCAATTTTAAAATCAATTTTTAGCAAAGGTTACAATATACCTATAGTTTATACCCAGCCTCCAAGCAAAAGTAACAGAGGTCATAAAGTAAGAAAATCTCCAATTCATAAATTTTGTGAAGAAAATGATTTAAAAGTTAGAACACCAGAAAATTTTAACAACCTAGATGATGAAAAAAATATTTTAGAAAAATTAGAGGCAGATATAGCAATAGTAGTAGCATATGGACAAATATTGCCAAAAGCTATTTTAGATGTTTGTGATAGGGGATTTATAAATATTCATGCATCTTTACTACCTAAATTAAGAGGTGCAGCACCAATTCAACGTTCAATTATGAATCTAGATAATGAAACTGGCATAAGTATCATGCAAATTAACGAAAAATTGGATCAAGGTAAAGTTTACAGTCAGTATAAAATCAACATAAATAAAGATGATAATGCTGAGGATTTATCACTTAGGCTATCTAATCTCGCTGCTGAAAAAATTGTTGATGATATTGAGAGTATTTTTGCAAACAAAAAAAATTTTTTTGAACAAGATCATTCTAAAGCGACTTACGCAAATAAAATTAACAAAGAGGAAGGAAGAATAGATTGGAATGATAAAGCTGAAAATATCATCGGTAAAATTAATGGTTTATATCCTGTCCCAGGAGCGTGGTTTTACTTTGATGGTGATAGATATAAAATATTAAAAGCAAGCGTTTCAAAAAATAATGCTACTCCTGGCAAAGTAATAAATGATAATATTGAAGTATCTTGTGGTACAAACTCTATCAAAATTTTAGAAATTCAAAGAGAGGGTAAAAAAATTCAAAATATCAAAGATTTCATTTTAGGCACAAAAATAAAAAAAGGTATTAATTTAATAGATGCATAGATACCAAATATTAATGGAATATGTAGGAACAAATTTTTATGGATGGCAGTACCAAAAAAAACAAATTACAATTCAAGGCACTGTTGAAAAAATTTTAAAAAAAATTCTTAAAGAAAAAGTAAAATTATATGGATCAGGTAGAACAGACTCAAAGGTACACGCTATCGAACAATCGGCTCACTTTGATGTTAAAAATAAAATTAATAATATTAAAAAGTTTTTCAACACTTTAAATTTTTTTTTAAATGAAAAGTTTATAACTGTTGTTAAAATTAAAAAAAGACCTTTGACATTTCATGCTAGATATTCAGCAAAAAAAAGAATTTATAAATATTTAATACATAATCGCGAAAGTTTACCTTCAATAAATAGAGATAGAGGGTGGCACGTTAGAAAAAAATTAGATTATAAACTGATAAAAAAAGCATCACACTTTTTAAAAGGAACACACGATCTATCTGTTTTTAGAGCCTCAAACTGTTCAGCATCCAGCCCTATAAGAACTATCGACACTTTAATAATAAAAAAGAATAATGATATTATTGAAATAAAGATAAAATCTAGATCTTTTTTAAAACAACAAGTGAGATCAATCGTTGGGTGCCTAAAATATGTTGGTGAAAAAAAGTGGACAATTAATAAATTTAAAAAGGTTCTTAAATCTAAAAATAGAAATTTATGTGCACCTCCAGCACCAGGAACTGGGCTTTACTTAGAGAGAGTTATTTACTGACTTTATTTACTCTGAATTTTTTATTAATCCTCCATCTAGAGCCTTCACGAACAATATAACCGCAGCATTTCTTAGAGCCACATTTACAAGGAAATTGCTTATAATCTTGGTCAAAACCAAAACCATAATCATAACTTAATTCTTCTCCTTTTTTTATAAATCTTATTGATGTAACCCAGATTTCTAAACCTTTGCCTTCAACTTCACAATTTGGGTCACATGAATGATTAATTAATCGAGCAGTATTCCATTTAAAATCACCGTCTAAATCGTATCTGTTATTTAAATTAAATAAATATATATCTTTATCATTATCAAATTTATCATTGTTCTCTGTTTGCTTTTTAGTGATTAATTTTCCAATATATTGAATTATTCTAGTTCCTGGTGCTATATCTTTTTTTGCATACAAACCTTTTTTGTCTATTTTTGAGTCTTTGATTCTGTAAAGTTTATTCATTAATTTTATTAGCAATTTTTAAAATAAAAGCGTAATCAAATGCAATATCCTCAATTGCGCCATCTCTTCCAGACTTACCACCGTGGCCAGCTTCCATTTCAGTTTTAAGTAATAGTAAATTATTATCAGTCTTATATTCTCTGAGTTTAGCTGTAAATTTTAAGGGTTCATCAAACAATACTCTATTATCACTTAAACTCGTTGTTATTAAAATATTAGGGTAATCAGTTTTTTTAATATTATTATATGGCGCATAAGAATATATGTAATCAAAATGTTTTTTATTGTCTTTTGCATTGCCAAATTCGTCAAATTCTCCAATTGTTAAAGGTAGTGAATGATCCAGATTAGTCGTAAGACTGTCTACAAAAGGCACAGCCATAATTACACCTAAAAATAAATCTGGTTCTTCATTTACAACAGCACCCATTAACAATCCACCTGCAGACCCACCCATTCCAATAATTTTTTTTTTACTTGTATATTTTTTTTCAATCAAGAATTTTGCACAAGCAATATAATCTTTAAAAGTGTTTTTTTTGTTTAATAGTTTACCCTCTTTCCACCATTTCATTCCTCTTTCCATACCTCCTCGGATATGAGCGGTAGCCCAGATAATATTTCTTTTTATTAAACTTAGTCTTGTTGAAGAAAAGGTTGGCGACATTGAGTGACCATATGATCCATATCCATAAAGCAACAACTCGGCAGAACCATCAATAGGAGTATTTTTATGCCTGGTTATTGTAATTGGCACAACCCTACCGTCATGTGAAGGGCATTCCAATCTCTCAACTATATAATCATTTGGTTCATGCCCAGATGGTATTATCTGTTCTTTAACTAATTTTTTTTCCTTTGTTTTTATATTGTAAAGATAAGTTCTATTCTGAGTTTTAGGGGTAGAGTAGGAAATATAAATTTCATCTGTATCTCGATCTTTTTGTCTTAAAGAAACACTTGGATCATAAACTTTTTCATCAGTAAATATTAGCTCCTCTTCTTCATTTGTTATTATATTTCTTATGAAAACTTTATCCAAAGCATTAGTTAATTCTGTTCTTATAATCCAGTTATTTAAAAATACTAAACTTCCTATCAAAGTCTCATCTTTGGCACTTATAAAATCTTCCCACTGATTTGAATTTATATTTTTTGATACTAAAATCTTAAAGTCTTCTGCATCTTTATTAGTATGCATGTAAAAATTATTATTCCATGAATTTATAGAATAAATTATACCTTTCTCGCGTTCTTTAATCAGTTTAGGCTCAGGTATTTTCTCATCAACATGAAAATAATATTTTTCAGTTGTATTATGATCTGAACTGGTAATTAAATAGTATTTTTCATCTGATGTAAGACCAATACCAACAGTAAAAGCTTTAGTTTTTTCTTCAAAAATTAAAATATCATCTTTAACAGCTTTTCCAATTTCGTGTCTAAATATTTTTCTAGGTCTATGATTTTCATCTAGTTTTGAGTAAAAAATAAATTTGTCATCAAGACTAAACATTATTGACCCTGAAGTATCCTTAATTTCTTCTGTAACAAAGGTATTTGTTTTGATATCTCTTACATAAATTGTAAAGTACTCAGAGCCTTTAACATCCAATGAGTATGCTAAATATTTGTCGTTATAACTAACCTCTAAATCACCCACTCCAAAATAATTTGTATTTAGTTTTTTTTTCTCTAAATCACCATTCCAAATTTCTTCAATATTTTCAGTACCAATTTTTTTTCTGAGTTTTATAGAATAGTTCCCTTTTTCAGTGGTTTTAGTCCAATATTCATATGCTTTATCTTTGTACTTTAAAGATTCATCCTCTAATTTTATTCTGCCTTTTATTTCTTTAAATAATGTTTTCTGGATTTCAGAGGTGTCCTTCAATTGAAAGTCAGTATATTTATTCTCTTCATTTAAATAATCTCTGACTTCAGGGAGAAGTTTGCTTCCATCTTTAAGGACTTCAAGAATATTTTTTTGGTGGACCCAACTGTAATTATCTTCCCAACTAGTATTGTGGCAAGATTTAACCTCCAGTTTTTTTCTTAATTGTGGTATTTTCATTTGGATCTAATACATGAATTTTTTTTTAATATCAGTAGTTATTTTTGTCATCCTGTATTTGTTATTAAATTGGTTTACCAAAACTTCGAGTAAAAAAATATCTAATTTAATTAGAAAGCTTATTATTTTTGGCTCTATAGGACTTGCTTTATTAATGATCTTTGCTGGAAGATTTATTTTTTCTTTACCTTTTTTGTTAATGATTTTACCTATTATAAAAACAAAAGCAGGACTTTCATTAATACAACTCTTCAGAATTTGGGGATTATTAAGAGTTCTAAAAAATTCAGGTCGCTTTAATTTTAATACATTTCAACAATCCAGTGCAAAAAGTATTCCATTAGATGAAGCATATAGAATTTTAAATTTAGACCCTAAAAAAAAATATACAAAGGACGATGTCCAAAAATCATATAAAAAAATAATGAAAAAAATACATCCAGATATAAGTCCAGAATTAAATAGGCTCGCGTCCATAGTAAATGAAGCAAAAGATACTGTTTTGAAAAATTTATCCTAATAATTTTTTAAATTTATTGTAAATTTCTTCAGGATTAATTTTATCTTTCCCCAAAGTATCATGAGTTACGTTTGTTTCTCCCTCTGGAAGAATTGGATACATATTTTTATTATAACTTCCATATATTAAAGGTGTATCTACCATCAATACAATCGTCTTTATACCAAGTCCAGCAGACAAATGACTAAAACTTGAGTCATTACAAATTGCTATTTGACAATTAGGAATAATTGGCAAAATTTCTTTAATGGTAAAATTATTTAGTGGTGTACAATATTCTTTGTACTCACTTTCAATGATTTCATCCATAATTTTTAACTCGTCAATGTTATTACCTGTCATTAAAAAAAATCTACAATTAGATCTTTTTAGCACCTTGCTCATAAAACTTTTAAATATTGAAGCTGGCACCCTCTTAGTTTTGCCTGAACCACCTATACCAAGTATTATATTTGTAATACTTTGATCAATAGAATGATCCTTTTTGGCTTTTAGAATATCTTGTTCTTTTAAAAATACCCTTGGTGTGCTTTCAATATCCTCTCCGATTGATTTGAGAGTAAATTCTTTTGCTGCTTCTATAATTTGTTGATTTTTTTTTTTAAATAAAGGGTAGTGAAAGACTTCTTTTATACCTGAAAATTTAGAAATTAGGAAATATCTTAAGGATGAATTAAATATGAAAACTTTATCAAATTTTTTTAATTTTAATTCATTTACTAATTTAAAAAATCCCTTCACGCCAGAGTGTTTCTTGTTATCTTCTCTTTCAAGATACATAATTTCTTCAACAATTTCTTTATTATTAAAATACATTTCTACTTTAGTATTTTTTTTTGCTAAAATAGTTACAGGCGTTTTGAATTTTTTAGAAATAGCCTCAATAAATGGAAGAAACATTATCATGTCTCCTATTCCCATTCTGTTTTGTAAAATTAATATTTTCATTAACTAACTAATATCTTTACTAAATTTTTCTTTAGAGATAAGCTTATTTTATGGTTGAAATTAAAGGCATTTATGCGGCATCAGTTTCAGTACTTAATGATGATATGTCGTTAAATATTAAAAAAACTGCAAATCATTGTGAAAAAATTATTAAAGATGGTTGTCATGGTGTAGTCATATTTGGAAGTACGGGCCAAGCACAACTAATTTCTCTTGCTGAAAAAATTCAAATGGTCACACATTTAAGCAAAAACAAAAATAAAGATAACTTTATCATAGGTTGTGGATTAAATTCCTTGTTGGATACAATAAACCTCATGAAGGTTTCAGTCAATTTAGGCTTCAAGAAATTTTTAGTAATGCCTCCTGCATATTATAAGTATGGAGACAAAGAAGTTATTAATTACTATATAAAATTAGTTAATTCAGTTCCTGAGTCAAAAATAATACTATATAATTTTGAAAAATTATGTGGATACAAATTTTCTACAAAATGCGTACTAGAATTAGCTAAAATTTTTCCAAAAAATATTATTGGGGTTAAAGATAGCTCATATAATTTATATCAAAATCTTAAAATTAAAGATTTTTCAATTCTTCCAGGATCAGAGCTAAAATTATTATCTGGTTTAGAAATTGGATGTTCTGGGATTATAACAGCAACTTGTAATGTGACCGCAGAATTATCTAGAAAAGTTTATGACGATTTTTTTAATAATGTTACACAGACCGCAAACAATAAATTGTGTGAGGTTAGAAAAACGTTTGATCAATTTAATTTAATTTCTGGCTTACATTCCTTTTTGAAGGAAAAAGATGGCGATTACGCTAATATTTTACCCACTTTGTCATTGTTAGATCCTAAGGACGAAAAGATACTTTTTAACAAGCTTAGAGCATTAGATTTTCCAGCAAAAAAAAATGTTGCGGCCTAAGTATCTTTCAGGTTGTGAAAGTAAATAATCGATTAATTATAAGCTGATATTTTAAATATAATTAACTGAATAAAAAAATTTTCAATTACAAGTTACTATATTTATTAGTTATTTGCTGATAAATCAACATATCTAACCAATGAAAAAAAAAAAGAAAAAAAAAGTTAAAAAAATAAAAAAGAAAAAATTAAAAAAGAGAACCGTCAAAAGAAAAGTATTAAAGAAAAAAAGAAAAAGCAAAGCCCCAAGTAGAAAAAAAAATGTAAGTAAAAAAATTACAAAAAAAAACCACTTTCTTGTAAATTTATTGAGGCTTCAAGAAAATATAAAAATAAATATAAAAAATAATTTCAAGATTAATCTAGAAGAAAAAATAAAAAGCTTCTTTGATTTTATTGATAATAAAATCGATCAATATAAATTATTGATAAAAGAAGAAAAGCAGAGATTGAAAATAGAAGCATACGAGAAAGAGCAAAAAATCAAACAACAAGAAAAACAAGAGGAACTAGAAACTGCAGATTTACAATTAAAGCTTCAACAAAAGCAATTAAAAGAAGAAATTTTACTTGAAAAGCAAAGAGCTAAAGATTTAAAAAATTTCCTTAGAAAAGAACAAGCAATTCTTAGACAAGAACAATCAGAAAGACAAAGAAAATTTTTAGAGGAAATAAAGTTACAAAAACAGATTGAAAAATTTAGAGTTAGAGAAATAAAAGAATTAGAGAAACTAGAAAAAATTTCACTTAAAGAGCAAAGAGAAGATTATGCTGGTTTGCAAGACAGGATCGATAAACTTAAAGAAAAATATAGATTAATTAGAGACCAGAAAATTAGAGAGAGGGTAGAGGCGTTAGGTATAAAAACTTCTGATAAAGATGATAGAGATGCACTTTTAAAGAAAGAGCATGATTACATTGTCTCCAGACAAAAAATTGAAAATTCTTTAGAAAGTTTTTACAGGAGCGCTAGCAGTTTAGTTTTTCAATTAAATAAAAGACATCTAACAAGAGAAATGTCTATTTTTAGATGCATAGATAGAAGATTTGAAACAGGTGAAATTTTTATTAAAAAAGATGACTCGAAAGATGAGGAATGGTTAATCTTAATATACATTAAAGATAATTCCCTAAGTGGTGATATAGTTATAGAGGATAAAAGCAATCCAGAAAAAAATCACTCCCACGAATTTAAGTCGACAGACATATTTACCGCATCAGACTTAATGGTAGACTCATTAACCCAGTTGATTTCTAGAGAGAGAAGCAAGACAAACTAAATAATTATTTTGAATAAATAACTTGTTTTAATTTATATTCCCATAAACCATACTTTGAGTATGTCATTTTTAAAATATGATTAGTATTTATATCTAACCACACATCATATCTGCGTTCCTCACTGTCTTCTTTATTGAGTCTTTTTGATAAAATTACAAAATGCTTGGTATCGTAAACTTTACCATACAAGTTTATTTTTTCCTTTTTTATAAAATTTATAGTTTGCTTGTTTATACTTCCAGAAATCGGGCTTATGTTTTTTTCACTTTGGATTATTTTATGATTCCACCAACTTCCAATTACTATATCTAAATCAACCTTGCCAGTATAAGAGGATCCCTTAATAAAATAACTTTCTTTACTTTCATTCAAATATAAATCAACAAATTTTTTTTTTTTATTTTGAATAGTATCTGATTTAAAACTAACAAGTTTGTTATTTTTATAAACTTCTTTACTAGCTCCTTTAATTGAAAAAGCATTTAATCCTAATATAGAAACATTAAATTCTGTCTTATTATCTATTTCCAAATTTTGATCATTTCTACTAAATGTATAATTGTTAAAACCAATTTTCCTTCCGTCTTTAAAAATTTCCATCAAAAATTTCTCAACTTTTTCATAGTGTTCTACATGTGCAAAAGATTTGAGGGGGAAAAATATTAATATTATGGTAAGAAGAAATATTTTAGTAATTATTTTCATTTAAGATTAAAAATACATTCTAATAATTAATTATGTTTTTAACTATAAAAAAAATTCCAAAAAAATCATGGAGTTCTAAAAACCCATTCAACTTAAGACCAAAACTAGTAACTATCTTTTTCTTAGTTTTTGGATTAACGTTATTTGGTGCAGGCGAGGGTTTGCTTATAGTTTCGTTTACAGGTGCATCTCCATGGAGTGTATTAGCT
The DNA here is from genome assembly GCA_902619665.1 of uncultured Pelagibacteraceae bacterium. Classification (GTDB taxonomy): domain Bacteria; phylum Pseudomonadota; class Alphaproteobacteria; order Pelagibacterales; family Pelagibacteraceae; genus Pelagibacter. Next base: position 103,360 of record CACNFB010000003.1, on the reverse strand, counting down.
CAAGGAATATCTCTTAATACAGATATATCTGTAGGTATAGTTACTTTCATGGTGAGTGTATCTGTTTTATCTTTATGGATTTTTCTTAAACAAAAACCAGGTCTTGGTACATTATTTAATATTTTAATAATAGCTACCATGATTGATGTTTGTATAATTTTTGTTCCTACTCCAGAAATATATTTTAATAAACTTTTATTAGCCATAGCATCAGTTTTATTAGTAGGATTGGGCACTGGTTTTTATTTAATTGCTAACTTAGGACCTGGACCAAGAGACGGTCTTATGACAGGTTTACAAAGAAAAACAAATTTTCCAATAGCATCCGTAAGAGCGTTTTTAGAAATTTCGGTTGTATCAATCGGATGGTATTTAGGAGGTACTGTAGGAATCGGCACATTACTTTTTGCTTTTGGCATAGGTCCTGCTGTAGCTTTAGGTTTATATTTAGTAGGAAAATTCTTTAATTGATTTTTTCGTTTAACATATTTAAATAGTAGTATGTCCCTTAAAAAATTCATGATTGATTCTGCAAACATACTATTTGATGATAGTAAAAATGATTTAAGAGCACTACCAAAAACAGTTAGATTACAAATTTTGTTAGTTTTGAGTTTTATTTGGTCGGTCGTGTTTAGCTTATATATATTTTCATATACAACCTTTATATTTGGATGGGCTGGAGTTTTTTTAGCTCATGCTGGTATAATTTTTGCTGTTTATTATACTTTTAAACAATTTCATAACGCTGAAGCACAATCGGTTAGTGTTTTTAAGACTAAAAATTTTAATCCGTTTAAAATCATGTCTTTAATATTTATTTTAATGTTTATATTCATATTTTCCAAGGGTATCGAAGTTTTAACTAGAACAAACTCATACGAAATAAAGTATGATGGACCTGATAAATCAGCTTTTGAAAAATGGTTACCGTTCACTCAAAAGGACAAGAATAAATAGCTTCTTATTTTTTAGAGAATCAACTAAATTATAAGTGTGAAAGATTTAGTTAAAAATATTCAGCTAATTTTACTAGCAGTTATACTTATATGTACAGTTCTTGCGGTCTTGTTAGAGATACGAAACATGTTTATCAATCAAACTGTTACATTAGCAGATTTATTACTTATGTTTTTATATCTAGAGGTTTTAGCAATGGTACGTGTTTTTTGGGACGAGCAATCGATTAGTATTACTTTACCCCTTTTAATTGCAATAACAGCTTTATCAAGATTTATAATTCTACAGGGAAAAGAGATGGACGCTTCACAACTATTATACGAGTCTTTAGCAATTGTATTTATAGCTATTGCAATAGTTGTATTAAGACTAAGACACAGCGATAAACTTGGATTATCAAAAAAAAGAAAATAATTGAATACAACCTAGCTATTTAATAAAGTTGTAGAATGTGGTTAATCAGAAAAAGACTACATAAATTTGTAAGAACAACTTTTAGACCCCCATGACAGGAAAAATTTAATAAAAAAAAAGGGCAGAAAAATCTGCCCTTTAAATTTTTTTAAAATGAAATTTCGGAAATTACATTCCCATTCCACCCATTCCACCCATGCCGCCCATGCCGCCCATTCCACCAGCTGGCATTCCACCTGCTGAGTCTTTTTCTTCTGGTTTGTCAGCAATCATGGCCTCAGTTGTTACTAATAGACCAGAAATAGATGCAGCATCTTGCAAAGCTGTTCTAACAACTTTAACTGGATCAATGATACCTTCTTTGAACATATCAACATATTGTTCTGACTGCGCATCATAACCAGTTGAAGGTTTATTTGACTCTAGTAATTTTCCAACAACGACAGATCCATCAACACCTGCATTTTTTGTTATTTGTCTTATTGGTGCTTGAAGTGCACTTTTTACAATTTCAACACCAGCTTTTTGATCGTCACCTTTAACTTTAACTTTATCAAGGTCCTGAGAAGCGTATAATAAAGCACAACCGCCACCAACAACAATTCCCTCTTCAACAGCTGCTCTCGTTGCGTTTAATGCATCCTCAACTCTGTCTTTTCTCTCTTTTACTTCAACTTCCGTTGCACCACCAACTTTTATTACGGCAACACCACCAGCAAGTTTTGCTAGTCTCTCTTGAAGTTTTTCTCTATCGTAATCTGAAGTAGTCTCATCAACTTGTTGTTTTATCTGATTACATCTTGCTTCAATGTCGGCTTTTTTTCCAGATCCGCTAACAATTGTACTATTCTCTTTGTCAACTTTTACTCTTTTAGCAGATCCTAAGTCAGTAAGTTTTACGTTTTCAAGCTTTATTCCTAAGTCCTCAGAAATAACTTGTCCACCAGTTAGTATAGCTATGTCATCTAACATTGCTTTTCTTCTATCACCAAAACCTGGGGCCTTAACAGCTACTACTTTCAAACCACCTCTTAATTTGTTAACTACTAAAGTAGCAAGCGCTTCACCTTCAACATCTTCCGATATAATCATTAATGGCCTCCCAGCTTGAACAACTGCTTCTAAAAGTGGAACCATAGGTTGTAAGTTAGTTAGCTTTTTTTCGTGTAATAAAATCAAAGGGTTCTCAAGCTCAGTAGTCATTTTATCACCATTAGTAATAAAATATGGAGATAAGTATCCTCTATCAAACTGCATACCCTCAACCACATCAAGCTCTGTTTCAATTCCTTTAGCTTCTTCAACTGTAATTACACCTTCATTACCAACTTTTTGCATAGCTTTAGAAATCATATTTCCAATCTCTTTATCACCGTTTGCTGAAATTGTACCAACTTGTGCAATCTCATCACTATCTTTAACTTTTTTTGCTGATGATATTAATTTTTCTCTTACATGATCAACTGCTGCATCAATACCTCTTTTAACATCCATAGGGTTCATACCAGCAGTCACATACTTACAACCTTCTTTTACAATCGCTTGCGCAAGAATTGTTGCAGTAGTTGTACCGTCTCCAGCTTCATCGTTTGTCTTGCTCGCAACTTCTTTTACCATTTGAGCACCCATGTTCTCGAATTTGTCCTGTAATTCTATTTCTTTGGCAACAGAAACACCATCCTTCGTAGTTCTTGGTGCTCCGTATGATTTATCAATGACTACATTTCTTCCTTTAGGACCTAAAGTTACCTTGACTGTATTTGCAAGAATATCAACACCTTTAAGCATTGCTGTTCTAGCCTCAGAATTAAATTTTACTATTTTAGACATTATATTTTACTCCTTAATAAATATTATTTTGATGTTGAAATACCCATAATGTCCGATTCTTTCATTATGCTGTATTCTTTTCCATCTATTTTCACTTCAGTTCCAGACCACTTACCAAATAAAACTTTGTCTCCTACTTTTACATCCATTGGTATGATTTTGCCATCTTCAGTTTTAGAACCACCACCAACAGCAACTACTTTTCCTTCTTGAGGTTTTTCTTGAGCAGAGTCAGGTATAATTATTCCGCCAGCAGTTTTTTCACTGCTATCAAGGACTTCGATAAGAACTCTATCATGCAAAGGTTTAAATTTCATAAATTACTCCTTTAAATATTGAGGTCATATAGTCTTAAAGCTGTAATTTTTCAAGATGCTGAAAAAAAATATATGGTAAAAAAAACCAAAGAAATTCATAGATTTTTAAGCTATATCTCACTGATGACCGTAAATTTAGATAAAACAGGTCTTAAATCTATAATAAATGATATTGACTTATTGTTTATTGATATTTGGGGCGTCCTGCATAATGGAATTAAATTATATAAAGAGTCTATCAATGTACTTGATAAACTTGAGCAGTCGAAAAAAGAATATATTTTGCTAACAAATGCGCCAAGACCAAATAATACTGTAATAAACTTTCTAAAGAATATGGGATTAGACGAAAGTAAATGTAAAAAAGTATCTACATCTGGTGAAGCAGCTTTGAAATTTTTGAAGTCTCAATACAAAGGTTTAAAATTCTTTCATGTTGGACCTCCACGAGACATTGATTTATTTAAGTCTTTTGAAGAATGTAAAGTAAATAATTTAGATGAATCTGATTTTATTATTTGCACAGGATTATATGATAATTTTTCAGAAAATTTAGACTACTATAAAAATCTACTTAAAAATAAAATAGATAAAAAAATGGTTTGCACTAATCCAGATCTAGTAGTTGACAGAGGAAGCAATAGAGAATTTTGTGCTGGATCTGTAGCTAAAATTTTTGAAGGTCTTGGTGGAGATGTGGAATATTTTGGTAAACCTTATCCGCTAATTTACACCCAATCAGCAGACATTAAAAACAAAAATATTCTTTGCATTGGAGACAATTTAAACACAGATATTAAGGGTGCCAATGTCCAAAATTTTAAATCACTATTTATAATGAGTGGTATCCATAAAAATGAAAATAATATTAACGAGTTAAAAAAAAAATATGATGTAAATATAGATTACACGCAAAAAAATTTAGTATGGTAAAAAAAATAAATTTATATAAAAATTTTAATATCAAAAATAACGACAAAGGTTCAATTATTTTAATTGGAAGTTTCGATGGATTACATCTGGGACATCGAAAACTTTTTGAAAGAGCAAAAAAATTAAAATCTAAATCAAAATTAAAAATTGGTGTTTTTACTTTTGATCCAATTCCAAAAATGTTTTTTTCTAAAGGTTTAATAAATTATAGAATTTCTAATCTTAATGAAAAAATTAGAATACTTAAGAATTTTAACGTGGACTTTGTTATTAACCAAAAATTTAATAAAAAATTTTCAAAAATAAAGTGTAATGATTTTATCAAGCATATCTTAATCAAAAAAATTGGAATGAAATATATATATGTGAGCAACAATTTCAAATTTGGTAATAAAAGGGAAGGAGATGTAAAATTATTACAAAGTTATCAAAAAACATATAATTATAAAGTTATAAAACCTTCACCACTTAAGATAAAAAATAAAGTGGTTTCATCGTCATTAATAAGAAAGTTGTTGCAAGATGGAAATTTAAATACTGCTAATAAATACTTAGATAGATTATGGGCTGTTGAAGGGATTGTTAAAAAAGGAAGACAGTTAGGAAAAACAATTGGATTTCCCACATGCAATATCGAAATGCAAAATTATGTAATATCAAAATTAGGTGTCTATGCTGTTAAGGTTAATTTATTGTCAGACAACAAGATTTATAAGGGAATTGCTAACCTGGGGATTAGACCAACTTTTAATCAAAAAAAAATACTTCTAGAGGTAAATATATTTAATTTTAATAAAAAAATTTATGGTAAAAGAATTAGAGTTGAGTTTGTAAAATTTATTAGAGGTGAAAAAAAGTTTAAAAATATAAATAATTTAAAAAAACAAATAAAACTTGATATAAAAAAAGCAAAAAAAATCAATTAATGAGCAAAGAACAAATAAACTTACCTAAAACAGCTTTTTCAATGAAAGCAAATCTTCCAGTTAAAGAACCAGATTTAATCAAATATTGGACCAATATTAATCTTTACAAGCAATTAAGAGATAAAAGCAAAGGTCAAAAAAAATTTGTTTTACATGATGGTCCCCCTTACGCTAATGGAAATATTCATATGGGGACAGCTCTAAATAAGATTTTAAAAGATATTGTAACCAAATTTCATCAAATGAGTGGCCAAGATTCAGTTTATGTACCAGGATGGGATTGTCATGGTTTACCGATAGAATGGAAAATTGAAGAACAATATAAAAAAAATAAAAAAAATAAAAACGATGTTCCGATAGTTGAATTTAGAAAAGAGTGTCGAGAGTTTGCAGAAAAATGGATTGAAATACACAAAGATCAATTTCAAAGATTAGGGGTAATTGGTGACTGGAATAATTATTACTCGACAATGAGTTTCGATGCTGAGGCTCAAATAGTACGAGAATTAGGCAAGTTTTTAAAAGAGGGAAGTTTATACAGAGGCTATAAACCAGTTCTTTGGTCTACTGTAGAAAAAACCGCATTAGCAGATGCGGAAGTTGAGTATTTAGATCATACATCGGATACCATATATGCCTCCTTCCCAGTGAAAAATTCAAAAAATAAAAATCTATTAGAAAGTGAAGTAATAATCTGGACTACCACACCCTGGACAATTCCTGCAAATAAAGCTTTGGCTTATAATAAAAGTCTTAAATATTTAATTATAGAGGTTACTAGTGAGTCTGATTTTAAAAATAAAAAGTTAATAGTTGCGAAAGATTTATTAAATTCATTTGTGGATGAGTGTAAAATCGAAAAATTTCAAAAAATTTCTGAATTTTTGGGAAATGATTTTGAAGGAACAATCTGTTCACATCCATTTCATAATCTGGGTTATGATTATGATGTTCCAATGTTAGAGGCTAGATTTGTTACAACTGAGCAAGGAACAGGTATTGTTCATTGTGCGCCAAGTCACGGCCCAGATGATTTTAATTTATGCTTAAATAATGGTATTAAAGCTTTAGAGACAGTTGATGATGATGGTAAATATACTAAAAACATTCCTTTATTTGAGGGTACACACATTTTTAAAGCTAATGCTATCGTTATAGAAAAACTCAAAAAAGAAAAAAAATTGGTATTTAATGGTAAATTAAATCATTCATACCCTCACTCTTGGAGATCAAAAGCTCCTTTAGTTCACAGAGCAACACCACAATGGTTTATCTCAATGGAGAGTCATGGTCTAAGAGATAAAGCGCTCAAAGCAATAGATAAAACGGTTTTTTATCCTGAGAAAGGAAAAGAGAGATTAAAGTCTATGATCGAGACCAGACCAGATTGGTGTGTTTCAAGGCAAAGAGTTTGGGGTGTTCCTCTACCAATATTTATAAATAAAAAAGATGGAAAAGTTTTAGTTGATGATGAAGTTTTCGAAAATATAGCAAATATTTATGAGAAAGAGGGTTCAGACTGTTGGTTTAAGGACGATGCTCAAAAATTTCTGGGAAAAAAATACAAAGCAGAAAATTTTACTAAACTGTCAGACATTGTAGAGGTATGGTTTGATAGTGGTTCTACACACTCTTTTGTTTTAGAAACTAGAAAAGATTTAAAATGGCCTGCTTCTATGTATCTAGAAGGTTCAGATCAACATCGTGGGTGGTTTCATTCCTCACTATTACAATCTTGTGGAACTAGAGGGGAGGCCCCATTTGAAACAATTTTATCACATGGATTTGTTGTAGATGGAAAAGGACTTAAAATGTCAAAGTCATTAGGTAATGTTATTTCACCTGATGATATCTTAAAAAAATATGGTGCTGATATTCTGAGAATTTGGGTTGCAGCGTCTAATTATTCAGAGGATTTAAGAATAGATTATACAATTTTGGAGCAGCATGCGGACGCATACAGAAAGATAAGAAACACTTTTAGATATATACTTGGAAATTTAAAAGACGAATTTTCAGAAAATGATTTTAATAAGATTAATTATGATGAACTGAGTGAACTAGATAAGTTGATGTTGCATAAGATTTATTTGTTAAATGATACTTACCAAAAAAATTTTAAATCTTATAATTTTCATTTGCTTTATAAAGATTTATTAAATTTTTGTACAGTCGACTTATCATCCTTTTATTTTGATATAAGAAAAGATTCTTTGTATTGCGATGATTTAAAATCAAAGCGAAGAAAAGATTGTCTACAAATATTAAATGTGCTTCTTGATTGCCTTCTCAAATGGTTTGCTCCTATTCTATCTTTCACCACTGAAGAAATTTTTAAATTGATAAATAAAAAATCAAATGAAAGCATTCATTTAGAAAAGTTTGTAACAATTCCAGAGAATTGGAAAAACGAAAATCTTGCTAAAAAATGGAAAGAAATATTGAATGTAAGAGACATTGCTAATTCAAGTATAGAATTAAAAAGAGCTGATAAACTGATTGGTTCTAGCTTAGAAGCTCAAATAATAATTGAACTCAATAAAGAAAAATATGATCTTTTAAAAGACTATGATTTTGCTGAAATTTGTATTACCTCAAATGCAGAATTAAAGTTAAATCAAGATATTAAAGCAAACACGAATGTAATAACAAAAAAAGCTATTGGTGAAAAATGTCCTATTTGTTGGAAAATTTTTCAAAAAAAATGTGAGCGACATAATTGTGGTTTTGATGGAAAAAAAAAATAAAATATTTTTACTAAATTTGTTTATTGTAACTATTATTTTTTTAATAGATAGAGTATGCAAAATATATGTAATAAACCTTTACGAAGATATTAGTAATCAACAAATATTTTTAACATCTTTTTTAAATGTTTATTTAATATGGAATGAAGGAATCGCGTTTGGTTTACTTTCATTTGAAAGTCTAACGATATATAACATTATAACTTTTTTAATTGTATTAATTAATATTTTAATAATCTATATATTATTTAAACTAGATGATGTTAGAAAATATTTTTTTTTGATAATACTAGGGGGTTCATTAGGAAATTTATTTGATAGATTTGTCTACAATGCAGTGCCAGACTTTATTGATTTCCACATAGGTGATTTTCATTGGTTTATTTTTAACCCCGCTGATATATTTATTTCAATTGGGATTATTTGCCTTATTTTAGATGAATTTTTTATTAAAAGTAAAAAAAATGATTAGAAATATATTTTTATTAATTATATTTATTTCTCTTTATTCTTGTCAGTCCATCAAAGACGGTCTGTCAGGAAAAAAATATGAGTCCAGTGATGAATTTTTAGTTATAAAAAAAAACCCATTAGTTTTGCCACCTGACTTTAACGCTCTTCCAGAGCCGCAGGATCCAGTAAAAATGTCGAGAGAAGAAACCATCGAATTAGAAATTGACGAAGTCTTATCATCGATAAAATCAGAAGATGCCGATATCAGTGAAGATATAACTTCATCAAATAGCTCATCCACTGAAGATTTTGTTATAGATCAAATCAAAAATTAGATTAATGTTAACAAAAAATATTAAATTTCATAATTTTAAAAAAAAAAAAATCCATACAAAATTAAAATTCTTCTTTAAAGATTTAGTTGATAACAGCTTAAAAAAAGAAAATCTCATACATAGTTTTACCAACGATTTTCATTATTCTTTTAATAAAAATTTATTAACTAAACTTAAAAGAAATAAAATTTTCCAAATTTATGGTATGGGCGGTTCATCTTTAGGTGCTAAAGCCATCTATGATTTTTTAAAGATTAATATAAAAAAAAGGTTTTATTTTTTTGATAATCTTGATGTACAAAATAAAATAATTAAAACAAAGAAAAAAACTTTAAATATTATAATATCAAAGTCAGGCAATACTCTAGAGACGATTGTTAATGAGAATATTTACTCATCTAAGAATAAATTATATATAACTGAAAAAAGAAATAATTATTTAAGAAATCTAGCTTTAAAATTAAAATCTGACATTATAGAACATAAGAACTTTATCGGCGGCAGATATTCTGTTTTATCTGAAGTTGGCATGCTTCCGGCTGAGTTAATGGGCCTGAATACTAAAAAGTTTAAAAGATTTAATAAATTAATTACAAACAAATATTTTGTTAACAACTTACTTATCAATGTAGAAGCCCTATATCATTTGATAAAGAGGAAAAAAACTAATTCAATTATTCTTAATTATGACGAGAGTTCTAATAGTCTATTTAAATGGTACCAACAATTAGTTGCAGAAAGTTTAGGAAAAAATTCAAAAGGAGTATTACCATTTATTTCTAATTTACCAAAAGATAACCACAGCTTAATGCAGCTTTATCTTGATGGAAACAAGAATTGTTTTTTTACCTTTTTTGATGTTAGGACCCAAACAAATACAAAGGTTAATAAAAAAAAGATATTTTCTAATTACAATTATTTAAAAAGACATAGTTTACAATCAATTAAACAAGCACAAAAACAAGCAACTAAAAAGGTTTTTAAAATTAAAAATATTCCTTTTAGAAGTTTTGAAGTCTTAAAAAAAAATGAAGAATCATTAGGCGAGTTATTTACCTTCTTTATGATGGAGACTATTTTGTTAGGAAAGATGATGAAACTAAATCCATTTGACCAACCATCTGTAGAGTTAATAAAAAAAGAGACAAAAAGAATATTAATTTAATAAAATTTACCAAATAAGATTCTTGATCTACCATATTTTTTATCAATTATTACTTTAAAATCTTCTGGCAACTGGTCTACAGTCTTATTATCTCTGTGAATTAGTATAATACCTTCCTTTTTAAAAACTTTTTTTTGTTTAAGTGTGTTAAGTAAGAATTTTATTCTTATTTCCTTAAAAGGAGGGTCTAAAAAAATAAAATCATAATTTTTTAAATTAAATTCTAACTTTTCTAAACTAAAAACATCCTTCTCAATAATTTTAGTTTTTGAGCAACAATTTAAATTTTGGATATTTTTCTTTAACATCTTTATAGCAGGTAAATGATTTTCAAAAAAAGTTACATGTCTTGATTTTCTAGAAATACATTCCAGACCAAATGTTCCAACACCAGAAAAAAGATCTAAGACATTTGAATTTAATAAATCAAAATTTAATAACTTTGAATGTTGCAATATATTAAATATAGATTCTTTTACATTGTCCTTTAGAGGTCTCGTAAAATTGTCTGCAGGAATTAATAATTTTTTTCCCCTTAAATCTCCTGCAATAATTCTCATACATCTATAACTTTATACCCAATATCTTTTCTAAAAAAACCATTTTTCCAATTTAATTTCTCAATTAGCTTAATTATATCCTTTCTAGAATTATAAAAATTTTCAGAGATAGAAACAAAATTTAAAACCCTTCCTCCAGAAGTTAATATTTCGTTATTTTCTAATTTTGTTCCTGCGTGAAAAATATATTCATCTTCTTTAAGAGATACAGTATCTAAACCTAAAATAGGAATATTTTTTTTATACTCTTCGGGATAACCTTTTGAACAAAGAACAATACAAATACTTTTTTTATGACTCAATCTGATTTTGTTTTTTAGTTTACCCAAACAACAATTTACAAAAATTTCTATTAGATCATCTTCTAATAAAGGAAGTATAGTTTGACATTCTGGATCTCCCATCCTTACATTAAACTCTACAAGATAAGGCTTATTATCCTTAATCATTAGTCCGACATATAAAAATCCTCTGTAGGTGGTTCCTAAATCTTTAATTGCACTTAATGTTGGATTAATAATTTCTGAATTAATTTTTTCAGCTAACTGTGAATTAAAAAGTCTTGATGGTGAATAGCAACCCATACCTCCTGTATTTTTTCCTTTATCACCTTCGCCAACTCGTTTGTGGTCCTGTGCAGTCCCGATGAATTGATAATTTTCACCATCACATATTACAAAATAACTCATTTCCTCGCCCTCAAGAAATTCTTCAACTAGCAAATTTTCTGCAACTCCAAACTTTCCTCCAAATATTTCATTTGCCGCAGTTATTCCTTCCTCAATATTTTTACATATATAAACTCCCTTACCAGCAGCTAAACCGTCTGATTTGATAACTAAAGGAAATTTTGCGGAACTTAAAAATTTTTTTGCTTCATTTATATTTTCAAATATTTTAAAATTTGAAGTAGGAATTTTATATTTAGAGCAAATTTTTTTTGTAAATATTTTTGAACCTTCTAATTGAGAAGCTATCTTATTTGGTCCGAAAACCTTTATTTTTGTATCTATAAAATAATCGACTATTCCATTCACTAAAGGCTGTTCTGGCCCAACAATTAAAAGTTCAATTTTATTTTCTAAACAAAAATTCTTAATAGATTTAAAATCCTCAATTTTTATTTCTACATTAATGGCAATTTTACTTGTGCCAGCATTTCCAGGAATACAGTATAATTTACTTATTTTTGCTGACTCTTTAATTTTAGAACAAATAGCATGTTCTCTGCCACCACTTCCAATAATTCCAACAATCATTTATATTAACTTATAACTCAAAAATGAAAAATAAATTAGCTAAATTAAAATATCTACCCAATAATTTCGAAATTATAGAGCCCGGTGACCATGTTGTTTGTGCAGTATCAAATAAAAAAATAATGTTAAAAGATCTAAATTATTGGAATGTAGAACTTCAAGAGGCTTATTTTTCTTTCGTAGAAGCTCAATCAAAAAGAGAAAAACTTAAAAAATTATAGTTTCCAACGATTATGTGACCATATCCATTGAGTTGGATTTTTTGCGATCTTTTCTTCTAACCAATGATTTAATTTATTTGTAATATTTTCAACACTTTCATTTTTATCAAAACTTAAATGTTCATCAAAAAATACCTCAAAGTAAATTCCTTCTTTTCTTTGGATGTATACTGGCTGAATAACACAACCAAATTTTTTAACAAATTGAGCTGGTATTGTTGTTGTTAGAGCATTTTTTCCAAATAACTTAGAATTAATTCCTTCTGATACTCTTTGATCTATCATGATAGCTAAACTTTTTCCGTTTTTGAAATACTTTAGAGCTTCTCTCACACCTTTCAAACCTTTTTTTATTTGACTTTTACAGATATAATTTTTTCTTAGGTATTCCATTAAAATATTTAAAAATTTGTTGTTCAAAGGTCTATAGACCGCAGAAAGCTCTACCCCCTCTCTTTCTATAACCATGGCCATCAATTCAAAATTATTAAAATGACCAGATATAAATACAGTTGGTTTTCCGCTATTTTTAATTTTTTTTAAATTTTCTAATCCTTCAATTTTTATGTAATTATCTAATCTTCTTTTTCTAAATTTAGGAATGTAAACGTATTCAGCTAAAATTCTACCATAGTTGCCCCACATTTTTTCAATAATATGATTAATTTCATTTTCTTTAATTTCTGGTTTGAATTTTTTAATATTATCTATAATAACTTTTTTAGATCTAAATCTAGGACCAATAATCTTTCCAATTGAATTTCCTAGATTAGAAGCAATCCTATATCCAGCAATTTTAAAAATTAATAGAAATATAAAAATTATTAAAAATTCAAAAAAATATTTAATTTTTTTCATAAATATTTTGATAGAAATTTGTTAAATTTCTTTAAATTGCTTATTCTTATTGCAATTTTTAAAAAACTTATGTTTTTTCTTAATTCAATAGGAATTCTATAAAAATCCTTTTCTGTAGTTAATATTTTCAAATTTTTTTCGTTTGCTAATTTTTTTATTTTGTTAATTTCTGTCTCAGAATACTCATAGTGATCTGGGTATATAAGATTTGACACACTTTTAATGCCATATTTGTTTAGAGTCTGGGCAAACCCTAAAGGATTACCTATTCCACTAAAAGTCATATAATTTTTATTTTTAAATTTTTTATAATTTGTAGGCACATATTCACCATTAAATATTTCAATTTTTGGATTTATTTTTTTTATTTTTTTTAAGAATATTTTATCGACTGGTTTCCCAGAGATAAATACGGCATCATATCTCCTTAAATTATTTAATCTTTCTCTTAATGGCCCCGAGGGCAACCTTAGCTCATTTCCAGCAAGCGAAATTGAATTAAAACAAGCTATTTTTAAATCATATTCAATTTTCTTATCTTGTAAACCATCATCAAATATTGCTAACTCAAATTTTTTTTTTATTGCCTTTGACAAAGATAATACTCTATCATCATCAAATAAAACTTTATTATAATTTTCTAGCAATTTTTTCTCATCTAAATGACTTTGATATTTTTTTTTAATAATTATCGTTTTAAATTTATTTTTTAATTTTTTTGCTAGAAAACTAACTAATGGTGTTTTTCCAGTACCGCCTAGATAAATATTACCGATACATATAGTTTTTATTTGGGTGTACTTTTTTGGTTTTTCAAAAAAAGTAATTAAATTTCTAAGGTCAATAATAAAAGTCAATGGATAAAGTAATAGTGACTGAAATGTTAAATAATTTCTATCCCAAAATTTTGGTTTAATTAATTTCATTTATATTAAAATTTTTAAAGTTGTAAAATATTTATTAAGAATTTTACTTCCAACTTTTTTAAAGTTATTTAGCTCCCTTTTATTTTCAAATTTTCTCATAAATAATTTTAAAATTATTTTTTTTAGCTGGGAAAAATTTTTAGCTTCAAATGACAATTTTTTTCTTTTTAGTAAATTATATATTTCAGTAAAATTAAAAGTATGTTTACCATGAGTTATATAACATCCATACCTAATTGGTTCCAAGGGGTTCTGCCCACCTCTTGGTACAAAAGAACCACCTAAAAAAACAACCTTACTTAGAGAATAAAATGATTTACTTTCACCATAAGTGTCGACCAAATACACATCAGTATTCTTTTTTATCTTTTTACCTTCACTATGACAAACATATCTAAGGTTTTTTGAATTTAAAGTTTCTATAATTTCTCTTGATCTTTCTATATGTCTTGGAATTATGATTGTTAGCAATTTATTTATTTTACTTTTTAAATCTAGGTGTATCCTTGAAATTAATTCTTCCTCATTATTGTGAGTACTTGCTGCACATAAAATTTTTCTTTTTAAAAAATTTATCTTGATAGATTTATTATTATTAATTCTTTTTGGCTCAGAAAATTTCAAATTACCCAATATTTTCATTTTTTTTACTTTGAAATGTTTCAAATAATTAAATGTTTCTTTATTCTGAGGAAAAATGAAATCAAAAATGCCAAATACACTTATACCAAAATTTTTAAAGTATTTCCATTTGTGAAAAGAATTTTTACTTATTCTGGCATTCAAAAGAAAAGTTTTAATTTTTTTTCTTTTTAAACCTTTCAACATTTCAGGCCAAATTTCTGATTCAACAAAAAAAGCTGAAGTTGGTTTCCAATAACATAAAAATTTATTTACTATTAAAGGATTGTCTATTGGGTAAAATTGGTGAATAGTTTTTTTGAATTTAAATTTTTCAAATATTTTTGATGAGCTTAATGTAGAAGTTGATATTAAAATGCTTTTTATATTTTTATTTTTTTCAAACTTTTCTATAAGGGGGACAATACTTAAAAGCTCCCCAACGCTTGAACAATGAAACCATATTAATTTACCATTTACTCTTTTTTTTTTAAAAAAACCAAATTTCTCTAAAAATCTCTTAGGATTTTCTTTTTTTTTCAATATTCTGTAAAATACTATTACCGGCGATAAGATAATAATAATAACCATTAGTAGATTATATAATATTCTCATCAATCTTTTTGTATCTGCTTATTGTAGAAATTTTTGTATATTAATGAATTGTTTAATAGCTCAGTGTGATTTCCTTCAGCAACAACTTCTCCATTGTCTATAACATAAATTTTATTGGAGTTTAATACTGTTGACAATCTATGTGCTATAACAAGAGTTGTTTTTCCTTTTGTTAAAAAACTTAAAGCATCTTGAATCTTTTTTTCAGTTTCTGAGTCTAGAGATGAAGTGGCTTCATCTAATAGTATAATCTTGCTATTTTTTAGAAACGCTCTTGCAATAGATAATCTTTGTTTTTCACCCCCAGAAAGTCTAATACCGTTTTCCCCAATCATAGTATTGTATTTATTTGGAAGTGTGTTTATAAATTCGTCAGAAAAGGAGAGTTTTGCTGCCTCTTTTATCTGGTCATCAGTTGCATTTAGATTTGCATATTTCATATTATTTAGAATTGTATCATCAAATAAAGTAGTTTCTTGACTCACCAAAGATACATTCTCTCTTAATGAAGATAGTCGTTTATTTTTAATTGATTGATTATCAATTTTAATATCCCCATCTGAACAATCATAAAAACGAGGTATTAAATTTAGTATAGTAGATTTACCAGCTCCACTATGTCCTACAAGTGAGGTCATTTCACCTCCAGATATACTCAAATTTATATTTTTTAAAATTGATCTAGAATTAGAATTATAATTAAAATTTACTTTTTCAAAAGTGATAGTACCACTCAAAACTTTTAATTTGTCTAATTTCTCGTCTTCAAAAATATTATGTTTTTGATCGATTATTGGAAGGATCCTTTTTGCTGCTGCCAATCCTTGATTTATTGTAAGATTTAATGTTGCAAGAGACCTAACAGGTTGATAGGCCAACATCATTGCTGCTAAAAATGAAAAAAAATTATTTATAGCTAACTCATCGCTCATAATTAAATTACCAGAGAAATAAATAAGAATTGCAATCATAATTCCTGTCAAAAATTCCATAATTGGTGATGACCTTGCATAAATGATAGCTAACTTTTTTCCCCTATCTTTTAGCTGATTCAATGCATTATTTGCTCTTGATGCTTCGTAAGTTTCTTTTTGAAAAACTTTTATTAATTTATGATTTCTAAAAATCTCCATAAGGTAGGAATTTAAAACTCCCGCCGTATCCATAGCTTGAGTTGTGACCTTACTTATTCTATTACCTAAAAATCTAGCAAAGTAACTGGCAAGAGGTATCATTATGATCGCGATTAATGATAATTTCCAATTTTGATAAAACATAACTCCTAACAATCCGATTAATGTGAGCGAATCCTTAAATAAATTTAGTATTCCAACACTAACAAGACCAGTCATAAAATTAACATCATTTATTAGATTTGTTATTATTTTACCGGAATGTTTTTTTTCAATTGTCTCAGTATCTGCTTGAATTAAATTTTTCATCATATCTACTTGTATGGCTTTCCTCACCTCTTCGCCGACACTTATCATTATTGCTTTGGCAAGATACAAAGAAGAACCTTTTGTAGCAAAAGCCATAATAATACCCAAAGGGATAATTAACATTAAGTTCTGATTTTTTTGAATAAAAAGTTTTTCAACAGCTGGATCTAATAACCACGCAATTGCAGAAGTGCTAGCAGCTAATATTAATGAAAAAATTAACGCTAAAAAAATTTGAGCTAAATATTTTTTCGTATACTCATTAAATAATCTTTTTAAAGTTTGTAAATTAGTCATTATAGATAAATTTTATTTGTTAATATATTTACAAAAACAATTAGACCTAGAAAATTATTAGCTTTAAATTTTTCTAAACATATTTTGGGGTTTGAAATATCCAAATTCTTTGTTTGATAAAATAATAAGTGTACAGCAATGATCACAATACCTATATAATAGTAATAATTAAATTCCATCAAAAGCCCCGATATAATTTGCATTAAGATAAAAACTAAATAGCATATAAAAATTAGTAACTTAGGATTTTTTTTAAATTTAATTGATGTCGATTTCACTCCTATTATTTCATCGTCTTTAATGTCTTGAAACCCATATATTGTGTCGTAAGCTAATGTCCAAAATATGGCTCCTATATAAAATATTATTGGAATATAACTAAATTCAGGCTTTATAGAAAACCAAGCCATTATAAGTCCATAATTAAAAGTAAATCCCAAAAATAATTGAGGCCAGTAAGTATATCTTTTCATTAAAGGATAACTAAATGCAAAAGGCATAGATGCTAGACCCAACAAAATAGTCGTAAAATTAAATTGTATTAAAATTAAAAAAGCAAACGAACATAAAATTATTACGTAAATCAAACTCAAATTTACAGAAATTTTTCCTGATGCGATTGGTCGTTGTTTAGTTCTTTCTACCAAAATATCATACTTCCTGTCCAAGATATCATTAACAATACATCCAGCAGACCTCATAAGAACTGAGCCTAAAAAAAAATAAATAAAATAAATTACGTACTGTAAATTATTACTTGTGAAATCGTTTGCCAAAGTTAGACCCCATAAGCATGGCCAAAACAACAGCATTATACCAATTGGTTTTTTCAATCTTATTAAATCAAGAAAAAGTATAAAATCTTTCATTATAATTTACTTGTAAATAACAAAGCATCGATTCATAATCAAACTGATTCGTATGGATATTGATTACACAGTCACTGCTTTAATGTTTCCGGCAATTCCACTAATTATGGGTGTTTATAGCAACAGGTTTCACACTTTAAGTAATTTAATTAGAAAAATACATGACGAACATGTATTTGAAAAACACACCCCACCCGAGTGGAGAGATCAACTTATAAACCTAAATAATAGAATTAATGTTTTAAAATATACAATTATGTTTTCTGCATTTGGATTTTTGTTCAATATGCTAACAGTCTTTGCGTTATACTTAGAAAGAATATTTGTTGCTAGGATAATTTTTGGATCATGCTGTTTATCTATGATGATATCAATTATTTTTTTTATAAGAGAAATTCAAATTTCAACCAAAGCCTTAAAGCTTCATATTTCTGATATGGATGTACAATTTAAGGAGTAATTATTGCCGGTCCTAATATTTTACGTCCCTCAAGATCTTTATGTGCTTGTATTGCATCTTTGAGGTTATATTTTTTAAATATTTCAACTTTTACATTCCCATTTTTTACCATTTGAAATAGTTTTTCAGATGCTTCGTCTAGTTCTCCTCTAGTAGCAGTGTAATGAGCAATACTTGGCCTAGTTAAATATAAACCTTTTGGAGCAATTAATTTACCAACGTCGATAGGATCAAGTTTTCCTGATGCATTACCAAATGAAACCATCATTCCACGCATTTTTAAACAGCCTAAAGAATTTTCTAGAGTTACTTTTCCTACCCCATCATATACAACTGGCAAACCCTCATTATTGGTAATTTCCATTACCCTGTTTTTAAAATTTTCCTTCGAGTAATTTATTACTTCATCACAACCGTATTTTTTGGCTAATTCTATTTTTTCATCAGATCCTACAGTTCCAATAACTTTACATCCTAAACTTTTTGCCCACTGACAAAATATTTGACCAACACCCCCTGCCGCAGCATGAAATAATATCGTTTGACCTTTTTTAACCTCATAAGTTTTGTGCAACAAATAAAAGGTTGTTAAGCCTTTTGTCATTAAACATGCGACTATATTAAGATCAATTCCCTCTGGAACTTTGACCAAATTTTTTGTCGGATATATTCTGTGAGAAGAGTAGGAGCCTAATGGTGCAGCAGCATAGGCAACTTTATCACCCTCTTTAAAACTTGAAACATCTTGTCCAACTTTTTCAATAATTCCTGCACCTTCTAAACCAATTCCTGAAGGTAGTGGCACAGGGTACAAACCTGATCGATGGTAAGTATCTATAAAATTTAATCCTATTGCAGAGTGTTTAATTAGCACTTCACCACTCTTTGGATCTTCAAGTTTTAACTCTTTATATTCAAGAACTTCAGGGCCACCAGTTTTTGAGAAAGATACACTATGCATTATTTAACAAATGTACCGTTATGATAATCGTTAACAGCATCTAGTATCTCTTTTTTAGTGTTCATTACAAAGGGACCACCTCTTGCTATTTCTTCATTTAAGGGTTTTCCAGATATGAGTAGAAATTTAGAGTTCAATGATGCTTTAACTTTTAAGTCTTTTCCATCATTAAGTAGTATCAATGTGCTATCTTTAATTTCATCGTGCACTTTGCTTCCAATTTTTATTTCTCCACTAATTAAATATATAAAGGTATTGTGTGTCTCAGGAATATCAAAATTAAACTCTTTATCTTTCTTAAGCTCTACATCAAAATAAATAGGCTCTACATTATGGCCCTTTACCGGACCTTCAGCTTTTTCAAATTTTCCAGCTATAGTTTTTACTTCCTTGTCTTGATCTTTATGGATACTCATTTTATCTGCCTTAATATAAATATATTCAGGCTTACTCATTTTTAATTTGGCTGGCATATTTATCCATAATTGAAATCCATGAAGTTTTCCCTCCTTCATGGCTGGCATTTCAGAATGTATAATACCGCTTCCAGTTTTCATCCATTGAACATCACCAGCTGTCATTTTTCCTTTACCGCCAGTGCTATCTTCGTGCTCAAAATCCCCATTTAGCATATATGTAACAGTTTCAATTCCTCTGTGTGGATGTGGAGGAAATCCTGCAACATAATCTTCACTATTTTCAGACCCAAATTCATCTAACATTAAGAATGGATCATAATAATTTGGTTCAACACCGATACTTCTTTTTAGCTTCACACCAGCACCATCTGATGCATTAGTTGGTTTTATAATTTTGCTTACTTCAATCATAAGATTAATTGTTTCCCTTAATAACAAAATATAAACTTATCAGAAAGAGAAATATTTGCTCACTAGTAAAAAGTTTTGTTGTAAAAAACCAATCTGGATGACCAATAGCAAACACATTTATCATTATAATTGTGATAGTAAAAGCACTTAATCTTGTAAGAAAATTTCCAATAGATCCTTTTACAAATCCACTTATAATTAATAATATTCCAGATCCAACTTCTGATATAGCAACAACAGACGATAAAAGTGGCGATAAACCAAAATATTCTATTAATCCAGCTGGTGGTAAAGGAAACTTAAAATATCCATGTATAATAAATGCTACACCTAGACCCAGTCTTAAAAACCAAGGCGCAATAAAATTTAATTTACTAAATAAATTTTCCATTATTTATTTGTTATGTGACCCATCACAAAATGGCTGATTTTTAGTTTGTTTACAAGCACAAAAAAATAATTTTTTTGTTACATCTGCTTTAAAGGCTATTGGTTTAAATTCTGTTTCTTTATGCGAGCCATCACACAGTGGTTGTTTTAAACTTTTTCCACAGCTACACCAAAAATAAGATTTTCCCTTTTCAACTTCCAAAGCGATTGCGCTATCTCCTGCTCTAATAGGTTTATTCATTTTTATAAATTAGTTTTAATAATTCATTAAGATTATTTATTTCATTATGAGGAATATAATCCAGTTTGTCAAAAATATTTTTGTTTCTATTTACCCAAATAGAATTGAAACCAAAATTTCCTGCACCAGAAACATCCCAAGTATTGGCACTTAAAAATGCAACTTCATTTTTCGCAACTTCATACTTTTTGATGGGCATATCATACACTTTTGCATCTGGCTTATAAATTCCAACTTCTTCAACTGAAAATATATCATCAAACATTTTTTCTAGATTATTACTTTTCACCAATCCATCTAAGAGGTCAGGAGTACCATTAGAAAGTATTGAAATTTTATATTTTTTTTCTTTAAGATTTTTTAATACCTCTTTTACTTCTGGAAAAGTATTCAATATTTTATAAAGATTTAACAACTCTGATCTCATCCTAGGATCTATTTTAAATGCCAGCAAAGATTTATCTAAACTATCTTCTGTAACTTGCCAAAAATCTTTATGTCTTTTCATCAGACTTCTTAACCAAGTATACTCTAACTGAGTGGTTCTCCAATAATTCGCAAAGTTTTCCCATTTATCACCAATTTTTTCTTTACATTTTTCTGCTGCAGAATTTACATCAAAAAGAGTGCCATAAGCGTCAAAAATTATTACCTTAATTTTTTTCATAAAAAGTTTAGTATCACACTATGAACAATATTAGATTATTTTTCAAAGAAAGTTTATCTAATAATTTAACCGGTAAATTAAATAAAGATCAATCTCATTATTTGTTAAAAGTCATGAGAATTAAAAAAGGCGATAACTTTAATTTATTTAATGAAAATGGAGAATGGGTTGCTCGCTTTGAAAGTATTAAATCTGGATTTATAAATTTTAGACTTGGAAAACAAATAAGATCAAAAGAACATAAAAATGAATTATGGCTTGCTTTTTCTCCGATCAAATCAAACTTTTTTAATTTCATGATACAAAAATCTACAGAATTAGGTGTAACAAATTTTATACCCATTATTTTTGATAGAACAATTGTTCGAAAAATAAATTTAGATAGGTTAAGAAAAATAGTTGTGGAAGCAAGCGAACAGTCCAATCGGATTAATATTCCTAGTATCGAAGAACCAACAACATTAAAAAAATTTCTTAATAAAAATCAAGAAAACATAAATTTAATTTTAACAGATTTAAATTCAAAAACTAAAAAACTAGATAAGGATAAATTATTATCAAAATCTAATTGTGTAATTATTGGCCCAGAGGGAGATTTCTCAGAATCTGAAAGAGTTGAAATAGGAAAATTTAAGGGTATTTATAAGTTGAGTTTAGGTGAGAATATATTGAGGGCTGAAACAGCAGCAATATCAGCATTATCTATAGTAGGTTATGAGTTAAATTGATAAATTGTCGCGAAATCTTAAGTGTAATTTCTATAAAATCACTTTATATAGTTTTAAAGATGCAAAAAACTTTATTTATATTATCAACATTAATTTTGTTACCTTCAAAGGTATTTGCAGATCAACCTAGAGATTGGCAGCTTGGATTTCAAGACGCTGCCTCACAATCAATGTATGAAATAGTTAGTTTTCATAATTCGATTTTACTTCCAATTATTATAGCAATCAGTGTTTTTGTTTTATTTTTGATGGCTTATGCTTGTTTTAGATTCAGAGAGTCAAGAAATCCTAATCCTTCTAAGACAACCCATAATGTTGCTATTGAAGTTCTTTGGACACTAATACCTTGCTTAATTTTAATTGTAATGGCGGTCCCATCTTTTAAAATTTTATATTCACAAGATACGATACCTAAAGCTGATGTAACTATTAAAGCAATCGGCTATCAATGGTACTGGGGTTATGAATATCCCGATGAGAATATAATTTTTGACTCTTATATGATTGAAGACAAAGATTTATTACCAGGCCAACCAAGATTATTAGCAGTCGATAATGAGGTAATTGTCCCCGTTAATAAAGTAGTAAAAGTTTTAATCACTGCTAATGATGTATTACACGCTTGGGCACTACCTGCTTTTGGAGTTAAAAGGGATGCTATGCCTGGTAGAGTAAATGAAACCTGGTTCAAAGCAGATAGAGTAGGAACTTTTTATGGCCAATGTTCAGAGCTTTGTGGAATTAAGCATGCTTTTATGCCTATCACTGTGAAAGTTGTAACAGATGAGGAATATCAAGAATGGCTTGATGAGGCTAAAATAAAATTTGCAAAAGAGGAAATATCAAATCAAAATAATAATTTAATAGCGAGTAAATAAAAACAATGAGCACTGCAGCTACACATCACGATCATCACACCCCAACCGGATGGAAAAGATGGGCGTATTCAACAAACCACAAAGATATTGGAACCATGTATTTAATCTTTGCAATTATTGCAGGACTTATTGGGACTGCGTTTTCAGTTTTAATGAGAATGGAACTTATGCATCCAGGAGATGGTATTCTAGGCGGAGACTATCATTTATATAATGTCTTAGTTACTGGTCACGGATTAATAATGATTTTCTTTATGGTAATGCCAGCGATGATAGGTGGATTTGGAAATTGGTTTGTCCCAATAATGATCGGAGCTCCAGATATGGCATTTCCTAGAATGAACAATATTTCATTTTGGCTATTACCTGTTGCATTTATTTTATTATTATCATCAATTTTTGTAGATGGACCTCCTGGAGCACAAGGTGTAGGAGGAGGCTGGACAATTTATCCGCCACTATCATCCAAAACAGGTCAGCCAGGTCCTGCAATGGACTTAGCAATTTTAAGTTTGCACGTTGCAGGAGCATCTTCAATCCTTGGAGCAGTAAACTTTATAACTACTATTTTAAATATGAGAACACCTGGAATGACACTTCACAAAATGCCTTTATTTGCATGGTCTATTTTAGTAACTGCATTTTTATTATTATTGTCATTACCAGTATTAGCAGGCGCAATAACAATGTTATTAACAGACAGAAATTTTGGAACCGCATTTTTTGACGCTCAAACAGGTGGAGACCCTACGCTGTTTCAACATTTATTTTGGTTCTTTGGTCATCCAGAAGTTTACATACTAATATTGCCAGGATTTGGAATGATAAGTCATATAGTTTCAACATTTTCAAAAAAACCAGTTTTTGGGTATTTAGGTATGGCTTATGCAATGGTTGCAATTGGCTTTGTAGGATTTGTGGTTTGGGCCCATCATATGTACACGGTTGGCCTGGATACAGATACTAAAGCTTATTTTCTTGCAGCAACAATGATTATAGCAGTTCCGACAGGAATTAAAATTTTTTCATGGATAGCAACAATGTGGGGAGGATCAATTTCTTTTAAAACGCCAATGCTTTGGGCACTTGGATTTATATTTTTATTTACTGTAGGGGGTGTAACTGGGGTAGTGCTTGCTAATGCGGGTGTTGATACAGCTTTACATGATACGTATTACGTTGTTGCACACTTTCATTACGTTCTATCTTTAGGTGCAGTTTTTGCAATATTTGCTGGATGGTATTATTGGTTTGGAAAAATGTCAGGGTATCAATACTCAGAGTGGATGGGTAAACTCCACTTCTGGTTAACCTTTATAGGTGTGAACTTAATATTCTTCCCTCAACACTTTTTAGGTTTAGCAGGAATGCCAAGAAGGTATGCAGATTATCCAGACGCATTTGCTGATTGGAACTACATTTCTTCAGTCGGCTCATATATATCAGTAGCCGGTGTAGTAGTTTTTCTAATAAATTTATTATACTCATTTATTACTAAGAAAGCCTCATCATCTAATCCATGGGGAGAAGGGGCAACAACACTTGAGTGGACAGTGCCATCACCACCAAATTTTCACACTTTTGATGAATTACCAAAAGTGGATGTTTACGAAGGAGCAGAGAAATCTAAATCTTAATTTAAAAATAATTAAATGAACGCCCTAAATTCATTATTAAAACGAAATCTACTTGTTGAGATCAAACTATTTAATGGTTTAATTGATCTTATGAAACCTAGGGTGATGTCCTTAGTAATTTTCACTTGTGCGGTAGGGTTACTTACAGCACCAAATCAAATACCAATCTTTGATGCAATTATAAGCATCGGTTTTGTTACTTTAGGTGCTGGAGCAGCTGGTGCTTTGAATATGTGGTATGAGGCGGATCTTGACAAATTAATGTCAAGAACCTGTTTAAGACCAATCCCCACTGGAAAAGTAAACAAGTCTCAAGCTTTAATTTTTGGATTAACTTTATCTTTAATTTCAATTTATGGATTGTATTATTTTTCAAATCTTTTATCGGCCTTTATACTTTTTTTTACCATTTTCTTTTACGTTGTTGTTTACACAGTTTGGTTAAAAAGAAGAACGCCTCAAAATATAGTAATAGGTGGAGCTGCAGGCGCATTACCTCCAGTTATAGGCTGGACAATCGTAACGGGCAATTTATCATTAGAAGCAATTTCATTTTTTCTAATTATATTTTTCTGGACACCTTCACATTTTTGGGCACTTAGTCTCTACAAAGCAGAAGATTATAGATTAGCAAAAATACCAATGTTACCAGTTATAAGTGGAGTACAAAATACTAAAATAAATATACTTATTTATTCGCTAATTATGTTACCAGTATTGTATTTGCCATACCATATTGGTTTTGTGGGAAACCTTTTTGCAATATTTTGTTTACCTTTAACAATATATTATAACTATATCTGTTTTGATCTTTACAAAGACGAAAAGCACAAATTTAATATTTTAAAAGCCAAAAAGGTTTTTAGTTATTCGATAATCTATTTATTTGCAATTTTTGTATTATTTTTAGTTGATAATTTCGTATGATGGAAATTGATAAAAAAGTAAAAAAGAAAAATCTTTTAACAGGAATTGGACTTGTTGTTTTTATAATCTTATTGTTTATTTTCACTTTATATAATGTTGGTGTATTTGAGAGAGTAATATGATATCAAAAAAAAAATTAACCCCTCTATTACTATCTTTCATATTTTTGCTGATGCTAGGCATGTCATTTGCTGCTGTTCCATTGTATGACCTTTTTTGCCGTGTAACTGGTTTTGGAGGTACAACGCAAATTTCAAAGGATATACCAAAAATCGTAATAGATAAGCCCGTATCTGTAAGATTGGATACCAATGTTCAAACTGATTTGTCTTGGAACTTTAAAACTGAAAACAATTTGGTTGATGTCAAACCAGGCAAAGTTTACAAAGTAAACTTCTTAGTTGAGAACTTTAGTAAAGATCCTACTAGTGGTGTTGCAAGTTATAACGTTTCTCCATCTTCATTCGGTCCTTACTTTAACAAATTAGGATGCTTTTGTTTTGAAAAACAAACTTTAAATCCTGGTGAGAAAAAAAGCTATTTCATGACTTTTTATCTTGATCCAGAAGTAGTAAATGATCCAAAAACAAAAAATGTGAGTGATGTTACTTTGTCATATACTTTCTTCTCATCTGATTATTATAAACAAACTAAGGTAATAAAATAAATGTCTGCAAAAGATCAAAAACACGATTATCATTTAGTAGACCCAAGTCCTTGGCCAATTTATACTTCATTCGCTACGTTAATAACTGCTATTGGTACAGTCTATTATTTTCACTCAAAAGTTATGTGGGCTATGCTTTTTGGTTTTGCTCTATTAATTTATGGTGCCTTCATGTGGTTCAGAGATGTTGTTAACGAAGCAGAACATCAAGGACATCATACTCCAGTGGTTCAAATTCATCATAGGTATGGAATGACATTATTCATTGCGTCTGAAGTGATGTTTTTTGTAGCGTGGTTTTGGGCTTATTTCGATGCAAGTCTTTTTCCAGGTGAATTTGTAGGCAATGTTTGGCCTCCAAAAGATATTGAAACGTTTGATCCTTGGGACATTCCTTTAATTAATACTTTAGTTTTGTTGTTGTCAGGCACAACGGTAACATGGTCCCACCACGCTTTACTTGAAGATGATAGAAAAAGTTTTATTCAAGGTTTGTGGCTCACAGTTATATTAGGCGCATGTTTCACTGCATTGCAAATTTATGAATATCAGCATGCAAGCTTCAATTTTTCTGGTCATATATATGGTGCAACATTTTATATGGCAACTGGTTTCCATGGTTTTCATGTTTTAGTTGGAACTATATTTTTAGCAGTATGTCTATGGAGAGGTAAACTTGGTCATTTTAACAAAGATCATCATTTCGGTTTTGAAGCAGCGGCATGGTATTGGCATTTTGTTGATGTAGTTTGGCTGTTTTTATTTGCAGCAATATATATTTGGGGCAGTTAATCAATATTGAAAAATAAATTAGCATTTTCATTATTTGTATATTTTTTTATAATAGTGTTTTTATCATTGGGCGTTTGGCAAATGATAAGACTTGATTGGAAGTTAACATTAATAAAACAAATTAATCAGTCATTAGATAGTGAACCATCTGAATTTAATGGCACAAATTTAACAAATTTTAGAAGTATAAAATTTGTAGGTAAAATTGACTATAATAATCAGATTTATCTTTACAGTTTAAATGAAAAAGGAGCCCCAGGTTTTGATTTAATTAATCCGATTTTAATAAACAATAAATTTTTTTTAGTTAATCGTGGATGGATACCTAGAAATCAAAAAGGTAATAAATTTCAATTAAACGATAAAAATTTTACAGCAATATTAAAAGAAAAATCCAAATTCAATTATTTTAAGCCCGAAAACGATTTAGAGAATAATTATTGGTTTACACTAAATGATGAAGATTTAAATAAATTTACAGGAAAATTATTTCCTAATTATATAATTTACTTGAACAATAGAGTTAATGATAAAAATTACCCTCTTCAAAAAAATATAACAGCAAATATTTCCAATAATCACCTAAAATATGCACTGACATGGTTTTCATTAGCGATTTCAATTTTTTTAATATATTTGTATTTTAGGAAAAAAAATTATTGATGAAATATATAAGCACAAGAAATAGTTCAGAAAGTTTACCTTTTGAAAGTGTCTTTATTAAAGGCCTTGCTGATGATGGTGGACTTTTTTTACCAGAGAAAGATTTCAAATTTGAAGAAAAAGATTTATCAAAATTACAAAGCATGAGTTATTATGAGCTTGCTACTGAAATCGTTCACAAATTTACTGGAGATTTCATTGAAAAAGATAATTTATACGAATTGGTTAAAAAATCTTACTCATCTTTTAGATCAGAAGAAGTTGTTAAATTAAGAAAAGTTGGAAATTTCAATATATTAGAATTATTTCATGGCCCAACATTGGCTTTTAAAGATATCGCTATGCAATTAATTGGTAATTTTTATGAATATTATCTGTTAAAAAATGAAAACTTTATAAATATAATAGTTGCAACATCTGGCGATACCGGAGCAGCTGCAATAGATGCAATAAAAAGAAAAAAAAATCTTAATATTTTTGTTCTTCATCCACATAATAGAATTTCTTCAGTTCAAAGAAGAATAATGTGCACTGTTAAAGAAAAAAATGTTTTTAATATAGCCATAAAAGGTAATTTTGATGATTGTCAAAACCTTGTTAAAGCAATGTTTGTTGACCAAAATTTCTCAAAAAAGATTAATATGTCTGGTGTTAATTCAATAAATTGGGCTAGGATAGTAGCGCAGACGGTTTATTATTTTTTTTGTTTCTTTTCATTAAAATCCAAAAAGTTAAATTTTTCTGTTCCCACAGGAAATTTTGGAGACATTTATGCAGGATATCTTGCAAAAAAAATGGGTCTACCGATAGATAAATTAATTGTTGCAACTAATCAGAACGATATATTGCACAGAGCTATTTCTAAAGGCGATTACACATCAAAAAAAGTTTCTGAAACTTTTTCACCTAGCATGGATATACAACTTGCTAGTAATTTTGAGAGACTTATATTTGAGATACAAGGATGTAATTCAGACAAAACAAAAAATATAATGGCTAAGGTAAAAGAGAATAATTACAAATTAGATGAAACTTCTCTAAATAAAATTAATAAAGATTTTTTATCCGAAAAACTCAATGAGGATGAAACAATTAATG
The DNA here is from genome assembly GCA_902619665.1 of uncultured Pelagibacteraceae bacterium. Classification (GTDB taxonomy): domain Bacteria; phylum Pseudomonadota; class Alphaproteobacteria; order Pelagibacterales; family Pelagibacteraceae; genus Pelagibacter. Next base: position 74,673 of record CACNFB010000003.1, on the reverse strand, counting down.
AAATAAAAGAGGTATTTAAAAATCATAGTATAGTTTTGGATCCACATACTGCGATAGGTTATGGAGTTGCAAAAAAACTTAAACAAGACAATAACTGTGTAATCTTATCAACTGCACATCCTAGTAAATTTCCAGAGGCTATTAAAAATGCATTAGGTAAAAATGAAGAACTTCCTCCAGAATTAAGAAATGTATTAAAAGAGGAAGAAAAATTTGAGATTATAGAAAATAGCTTAGATCAAGTAAAAAATTATATTTTAAAAAAGATAGATGAAAATAAAAATTAACGAAAAACTTCCAGATAGTGAAGTTTTTCAGCTCATTAATGAAGAACCAGTAAAGATTAAGATTTACAGTTTGTTTTCAAAAAAAAAGATTATTTTATTAGGAATGCCGGGAGCGTTTACTTCAGTTTGCTCTGCGAAACATTTACCAAGTTTCATTAACTTTTCAAAAAAATTTTATGAAAAAGGAGTTGACCAGATTTTTTGTATTGCAGCAAATGATCCATTTGTAATGAATGCATGGGGCAAAATAAATAGGGTTGAAAACAATATTATGATGTTAGCTGATCCTTTTCTAAATTTTACAAAGTCAATAGGTGCAGAAGTTGACAAGTCGGGGAGGGGACTTGGCTTAAGGTCAAATAGATACACCATGCTAATTGACAATTTGAATGTTTTAAAAATTCAAGAGGAAAAAGAGACCGGAGTTTGTGATATCTCAAGTGCTGAGAATTTTTTAAAATTATTATAGGCCAGCTTCTTTTCTAGCTAATAAATCAACTTCATTATTCAAATCATTATCTGTGTGAGCTTTAACCCAAACCCACTCTATAGAATTCTTAGAAGTTAAATTGTCTAATTCAAGCCACAAATCTTTATTTTTAACATCTTCTTTTTTTGATGTTTTCCATCCATTAATCTTCCATTTTGTTATCCATTCAGTTATTCCCTGCTTTACATATTTAGAATCTGTATAAATTTGAATTTTATCTTTTGTACTAATATATTCTAATGCTTTTATAGTAGCTGTGAGTTCCATTTGATTGTTTGTTGTTAAATCTTTTGAGCCTTTTAAAATTTTTTTTTCATTATTCTTAAAAATTATCGCAGCCCAGCCACCCTTCCCAGGATTTCCAATACATGAACCATCTGTATAAATTTTAATCATTATTTAATATAAGAGCTAAAAGAATTCATTTTTTTATGAAAAGCTAATTTTTGAATATATTCTCTTGGATCCTTTTTTTTTATAATTGCTGATTTTGGAGTATTTATATAATCATAAGATCTAGTAGCGAGATATCTAAGTGCAGATCCTTTACAAAGTATATTCAAACAATCTTTCTCTTTTTTTTGCAATTTTCTTATAGTTTCGTAACCCTTAATCAATTGTAAAGTTTTGCCTTTGTCATAGGAAAATTTTTTTTTTCTCTTATTGAAACATAAGGCGTTTATGCATGTAGCTAACTCGTAGGCCTCAAAATCATTAGATGAAAAATAAAAATCAATAAATCCTAAAAATTTTCCTTTATGAAAAAATATATTATCTATAAATAGATCACCATGTATTATGTTTTTGGGCAATGTTTTTGGCCACTCTTGCTTAATTTCCATAAATGTATTTTGCATCTCTGAAGCTAAATTTCTTGAAAGTTTATTAATCTTATTTTTATTTATATCATCTAATAATTTTTTTATTTTAAGGGGGGAAAAAGAATTTTTCCTGTATAATTTAATTTTTCTTGAGGCTTTGTGCATCATACCGATATTTTTACCTATCACGTATAAATCCTTTTTTTTTAATTTTTTCTTATCTTTACCTTTTAAAAAACTGACTAAGCAGGCCTTTTTAGACCTTAAGTTAAATAAATAATTTCCTTTTTTATTTTTAAGTGGACTAGGACATTTAATTTTTAAATTTGATAATTTGTCCATTAGTTTCATAAAAAATGGGAGATCTGTTTTTTTAACTCTTTTTTCAAATATCGTTAAAATAAACTTTTGTTTTTTAGTGGAAATAAGATAATTTGTATTTTCTATTCCTTCTTTTATTCCATGGTAACTAACAATTTTTCCGATTTTAAAAAATTTTTGGATGTTATATATATCTCTTTTACTTATTTTGGTAAAAACAGCCATTAATTTAGCATACCGGGGATCTTAAAAAATACATTTTCCTTAACAATCTCAACTTCTTCAATTTGAACCTCGTATTTTTCTTTTATTTTACCTATAAAATCTTGCACAATTATTTCAGGTGCTGATGCTCCTGAGGAAATACCAATAGTTTTACATTTGCCGATTTTTTCTAATGGTATTTCACTTTCTGAATGAATTAATTCAGACTCATTGCATCCCGCTTTACTAGCAACTTCAACTAACCTTTTTGAATTAGATGAATTTCTACTACCAATTACAAAAAACATATCACAAAGTTTAGCAATTTTTTTTACTGCAGCCTGTCTATTTGTAGTAGCATAACAAATATCCTCTTTTTTTGGCTCATTAATTTTTGGGAACCTTTTCTTTAAACATTCTATTATTTCTTTTGTGTCATCCACAGATAAGGTAGTTTGCGTAATAAATGATAACTTTTCATCTTTTTTAAAGATAATTTTTTTTACATCTTCTATTGTTTCAACAAGCGTAATACCATTTTCTGGAATTTGACCCATCGTTCCAATTACTTCTGGGTGTCCCTTATGGCCAATTAATATTATATGATATCCACTTTTGTACATATTTTCTGCTTCTCTATGAACCTTTGACACCAAAGGACAAGTTGCATCAACATATTTCATATTTAATTCCTCTGCTTCTTTCGGAACTTTTTTAGGAACACCGTGTGCAGAAAATATCACAGGCCTAGATTTATCTTTAATCTCGCTAATCTCCTCAACAAAAATTGCACCAATTTTTTTTAAACTTTCAACAACATGTTTATTATGAACAATCTCATGCCTCACGTATACAGGTGAACCAAATTTATCAATACTTTTTTTTACTATTTCAATTGCCCTATCTACGCCTGCACAGAAGCCTCTTGGAGATGCCAAATAAATTTTTAATTCATTTTTTCTCATTTTTTTCTAAAAGATATTCAAGTAATATATGCGGAAAGGTTAAAGACGCCAAACCAATAAATATAATTTTCGATACAGCATTATCTAGTACATAATAATTTTTTAAAATAATTAAAGATATTACAAATAAAATAGCTGTTAAAATTGTCAAAGGTATTGCCTTTAAAGTGAATTTCTTGAAACCCTTTATTAGTGATTTATTGTTTAGTTCGTTAGATAGTTTAAATGAATGTCTAGCTGAATGCAAAAAACAAAAATAAATTGTAAAAGCCAACAAAGGATTTAAAAAGTAATTCAAAATTAAGATTGAGATATAGTCCATAAGCAGTAGAGACTTTATCTCAAAATTTTGACTCAATGAGATTAATATATTTGCAATAAAGCCTAATATCAAAATTAACCAAAGAAAGTAATTATTTACCAAAAAGCTTTGAGAAATTTCAAAATTTAAATATTCAAAGATAGCTAACGTCTCGGATTTATGAAAAATTAATGGTGCTGCAATAATAACACAACCCTTTAAGAAATATATAAATTCAAAATTAGATGAGCTTTTAATGAATTCTGAATCCTCTTTACCAAAATGATAGCTTGCAACTATCAAAAATATCATCAATATTAATTTTGGGAATATAAGCCAAAATATAATTACAGATAATCCGACAAATATATATGAAACATAAAATAATGAGGTGGACCTATAGTTATAAATTTTTAGAAGTTTTATGCCTTTAAGATTATCAAGCGCACCATGTGATATACCCAAACTCAATATTAAAAATAAGCAAATAATTAAGGGTTCATTATTTCTTAAATATTCAAATGCTGATAAAAAAATACAAAAATTAAAGAAAATTAAAGAATGGTAATAATTAATCTTGTTCATTATATTAAAAAATATTTTTTATAAATAACCACTTTGGCATTTTAAGAATTACTATTAAGTCATCTAAAATATTACTTTTGTTCGACAAAAATTTAATTACTGATCGTGAAGGCGCTTGAAACATATTAAAGAATATATTTGGCATTTTTTCCGGGTGTCTATTTAAAACTTTTAAAAAAATGTTATCTAAAAATTGATATTTCCTTCCAATATTATAAATTTTTGCATTTTTAATATTTTCTATTTGATTAACAATATATCTAGAATGATCTTGAATATTTAAAAAAGTATATCCTGTGCTCAACCTTGTCATACCACCAGCAGATCCTATATTAATTGTATTATTTTTTTTTTCAGATTTTGGAAAAAATAACGGTATTGCTCCTTGTTCTTTGTATCTAATTTCATAATTTTTAATTTTTAAAATATTTTTGATATAATCTTGAAGCTGAGTGTCATAATCATTTAACATATTGTTGTTTAGTTTAGACAGCCAGGTTGTTTCAATTAATGCCTTATTTTTTGCAAAAGGAAGAGTATAAAAAAAATGAACATTTTCCCTTTGATCACAATTAAAATCCATTAAATTAAAAATTTCGTCATCAAAAATATTTTTTTCTGTTTTTATTTCCACACCCTTAAAGTGTTGCCAAAGGTTTAACTCACTATTACTTTTAGGTGGAACGCTATTGAATATTATAGAGTTTTGAAGATTTAGATTATTAGTATTTTTGTAAAATTTTATATTTTTATTTAAACTTATTTGCTTAAGTATTTTTTCGTAAAAAAGGCCGCTATCAATAGTTTGATAAGGGTAATCTTTATTTTTAACTTCGTGATGGCCTGTTTCTGTATTCACTGAAAAATTATCCCAGCTTTTGATAACACAATCCTGAAAATTGTGATCCATAACCTTCCAAAATGACCAAGTCTTATCTCTTTTATAGTCACCTCTTGTTTCTATTATAGCAAGAGTTTTATCCTTTAACTTTTTTTTGGTATCTAATTCATAAGCCAGAGATAAGCCAGCGCATCCGCCTCCAATAATAATGTAATCAAAATCTTTCATTCAAATTAATTTCCTTACCAATTTCCATATGCTCATCATCGGTTAAATGAATATTTGATTTAGAGAATATTAATACAAATAGATCAAATATACTAAATATAGTCTGTTTTAATTTGCCAATTTTATTAACAAAAATTTTTCCAGAATTATTATAATTTTCTAAATTCTTCTTTCTTATTATATTATTTCCAATTTCCCTATAAACTCTACGTGCAACTAAAATCGCAAATCTATTTACCAGAGGAATTTCCTTTATCGATTTAAAAGAGCTTTTATAAAATAGTTCAGCTATACTTAATGTCTCTTTAATTTTTACAAAATCATGATCTATATATTTTCTATTTCGACTACTATCCTCTACAACGTCTCTTGCTATATTAGTTAACTGCATTGCTATACCAAGATCTACTGCGGATCTAAGAGCAATTTTTGAGTCTACTTTCAATATTTTTGCCATCATTAGTCCTACCGTGCCAGCAACTCTATATGAATACACAAGTAGCTCACGCTTTGTTTTAAATTCAATATTTTCTTTAATATCAGACTCAATACCATCAAAAAGATCCAGAACTACTTTTTCTGAAATATTGAATTTCTTAATAAGATTATCAATATTTTTAACTAAAATATTCCCAAAGTTTCTTTCAATGAAATCTTTTTTCATTTTATTAAATTTTTGTTTTTTTGAGTCTAAAGATGTATTTTCATCTGCTATGTCATCTAAGGTTCTACAAAAATCATAAAGTCTTGATCCATTTTCGAACGTTTGTTTCGCTAAAAAAAAACCTGCCCAACTAAATGATTTCGCGTGAGTTGAGATTAGGTTATTTGACATTACAATATTTTATCTAATACTTTAGCAGAAGATAGTACACCAGGCACTCCTGCACCAGGATGAGTGCCCGCACCAACGAAATATAATCCTTTGTAAATTTCTGACTTGTTGTGAAAACGAAAGTATGCAGATTGAGTAAATTTCGGCTGGATTGAAAAACCTGACCCAAACTTTGTATTTAAATCATTTTCAAAATAATCAGGAGACAAATAAAAATCCTCTACTATATTTTTTTCAAGATCTGGCAATAAATCATTCTGCATTTTTTTTATTACAAGTTTTTTAATTTTTTCTCCTTCTATGGACCAATCAATATTTGATTGATTATTTGGAACAGGCACTAAAACATAAAAACAATCATATCCCTCAGGAGCCATTGATTTATCTGTAGCAGTTGGTCTATGTAAATAATAACTTATATCATCGTTTAGTTTTTTCTTATTAAATATATCATCAAGGTGTTCTTTGTACTTATTTCCAAATTTAATAGTATGATGCTCTACATCTTTATAAACTTTTTTTGTTCCAAAATAATAAACAAACAAACCCATTGAATAATCCATTCTATTTCTTTTCCAATTGAAAAATAGATTACTTTTTTTTTTATTTAATAATTTTTCATACACTCCTGGTGGATCAGCGTTACAAACAACATTATCTGCTAATATTTTTTCACCATTATTTAATTCAACACCCTTTACATTTTTATTATCCTCAATAATTCTTTTAACCTCTACTCCTTTAATCACTTTTATATTTTCTTCTATCATTAAAGTTTCTAACCCTTTAACAATATTACCTGTGCCACCCATGGAGTAGTGAATTCCCCATTTTTTTTCAAGATATAATATTAATCCGTATATAGATGTTGTTGTAAAAGGGTTCCCTCCTACTAAAAGCGGATGCATACTAAATATTCTTCTTAGCTTCTCATTTTTGACATATGAAGAAACAAGTGAGTAAACAGATTTATAACTTTTTAGTTTTAGCAAAGATGGAATTTGTTTGAGCATAAAAAAAGGTTTATTAAAAGGTACATCAGAAAGTTCCATATATCCTTTGTCAAAAATTCTTTTAGTAAAATTTACTAGATCAAAATAGCCATCCACGTCATCATTAGAAACTTCTAAGATTTGTCTCTTCATTTCTTTCTCATCCCCAGAATAATCAAATTTATAACCATCCTCGAATACAAATTGATACCAAGTTTGCAATGGCTTAATATTTAAATAATCTTCAGCCTTTTTCCCAAACAATTGAAATAATTCATTAATCAAATAAGGCGCTGTAATTACAGTAGGCCCAGCATCAAATTTAAAACCATTCTTTTCAAAAACTCTTGCTCTACCACCTAAATCTTTGTGTTTTTCAACTAAAGTAACTTCATGTCCTTTAGCTTTAAGTCTCAAAGCAGCTGATAATCCACCAAATCCTGATCCAACTATTACAGTTTTCATATTGTTAATTTATATTTTTTTAAATTCGAAAGTAAGAAAATATTTAGTTTGATTTTAATTTTTTTAGAGCTTCTTTACTTTCATCAATATTTTTCTGGAAAATGTTATCTAATTTAGACTTATCTATCGTATTTTTTATTATTTTTTCAACCGAGTTGACTGCAATATCTATAGAGGTATTTTTTATTTCTTTTATTGCCTGTTCTTTCATTTGAGTAATTTTTTCCTCAGTCAATCTTTTTTTAATTTCTGCTGATTTGTTAAATTTATCTTTCATTTGTTGAACCATAGCGTCAGCGTCTTTCTTAGCATTCTCTATTATAACTTTTGTTTCATCTGAAGCGCTATTAAGTTTTGATTGGGATTGATCTAAAAATACTTTCGTTTCTTTTCTTAATTTCTCACTTTCATTAAGCTCATTTTTTATGTCGGAAATTAATTTATTTAGGTTGTCGTTTATTTTTAAAGGTACTTTTAAATAAATTAAAACTCCAAAAAATATAATAAAAGATATTGCTACCCAAAAAGTTGCATCAAATACCATTATTTGCCCTTCATAAGTTTGACTTGTTCGTTAACTATTGCTGAAACGTTACTTTTATTTACTTCTACTCCAATTAATTTTTGAATAATTTCGGCTGCAGTATCTACAGCAATTAGACTTATTTTTTCTGGAGATGATTTTTTTAGATCTTTTATCTCATTTTCAGCATCTTGAATTTCAGAATTAAGTTCGCTCTCTATCTTTTCTCTTTCTTTACCCAGATCTAATTGAATTTTTTCTTTTGCCAAATTAAAGGTTTTTTTGGCTTTATCTTTAGCATCCGATATTATTTTATCATACTCTTTTAGATTTTTTTCACTGTTTGTTTTTTGATTATCTGCAATCTCAATGTTTTCCATAATTTGCGATTTTCTTGTCTCTAAATTATTTCTTATTTTTGGTAGTATAAATTTAGATAATATAATAAATAAAATCCCAAAAGTAATGGTCAACCAAAATATTTGAGAAAACCAAAACTCTGGATTTAATTGGGGCATACCCCCAGTCTCAGCACTTTTAGCAATACAATTAAAGCTAAAAAGTGCGTACAAGAAAATTATTATTTTTTTCACAAACTTAATTTAAAATGCGAATAAAATAATCAATGCAACAACAAGTCCAAAAAGCCCTGTGGCTTCAGCCAAAGCGAAACCTAATAATAAATTAGGAAACTGTTTTTGGGCTGCAGATGGATTTCTCATTGCGCCAGATAAATAGTTACCAAAAATAATTCCGATACCTACTCCAGCACCAGCCAATGCAATCGCTGCAAGACCTGCTCCTATCATTTTTGCTGCTTCTAGTTCCATATTCTCCTCCTTTTTAATGGTGTAAATTTAATGCATCATTTAAATAGATACATGTTAAAATTGCAAAAACATAAGCTTGAAGGAAAGCAACTAATATTTCCAAACCTGTTAATGCAACAGAAAAGCCTAATGGAAGCCAACCTCCCACTAAACCAAGACTTACTACAAAACCTCCGAAGACCTTCATCATTGTGTGACCAGCCATCATATTAGCAAATAATCTAACTGATAAACTAATTGGTCTGCTTAGGTATGAAATTATCTCTATAACAACTATCAAAGGTAAAAGAATGATTGGTACACCACTAGGCACAAAAAGTTTTAAGTATCCTAAGCCATGTTTTAAGAAACCAATAATAGTTACGCCTATAAAAATAAAGGCTGCTAAAACAAAAGTAACTATAATATGACTAGTTACTGTAAATGAATAAGGTATCATCCCGAACATATTGCAAAATAATACAAACATAAATAACGAAAATATAAATGCAAAATAAGGTTTTGCCTTTGCTCCTGCTGTATCACTGATCATCTTTGATACAAAAGAATAGCTAAGTTCGGATAACAATTGAATTTTATCAGGTATAAGTGATTTTTTTTTAGCCCCAAGATTAAAAACAATCAGAATTGCAAGAGTACTAATGACCATAAATAAACTAGCATTTGTAAATGATATATCAACTTCACCTATTTTAATTTCAGGTCCAATTCTATAGACATTGAATTGGTACATCGGATTTGCAGCCATAAATCTTACTTTTGTATTTTTTTTGCAGACCTAATAACATTGGTTATACCTGCTACGACACCCACAAAAAAAAATGTTATTATTAACCATGGTTTAGTATCAAACCAAGTGTCTAAAATAAACCCAATAATTGTCCCAACTAGTACAGCAGAAACAAGCTCAGTGCTCATTTTGAAAGCCTGTCCTAAATTTGACTGTGCAGGTGGATCTTTTTCAGGGGTAATTTTCTTTTTTGCAATTTTAAGGCGAATTTTTAGGTCGTCATCTCTTTTCATTTAAGCGACCATGCTTTCGGCTTTCTCTAGGTCAACTGCAACAAGCTGACTAATACCTTTTTCAGGCATTGTAACACCATAAAGACGGTTCATTTTTGACATTGTTAAAGCGTGGTGTGTAACAATCACAAATTTTGTCTTTGTAATTTTTGTAAGTTCTTCAAGTAAATTACAAAATCTTGTAACGTTGGCATCGTCTAAAGGAGCATCAACTTCATCTAAAACACAAATTGGAGCTGGGTTTGTTAAAAAAACTGCAAAAATTAAAGATAGGGCTGTCAATGCTTGTTCACCACCTGACAATAAAGTTATTGATTGCAATCTTTTTCCTGGAGGACTTACAAGCATCTCTAAACCTGCATCAAGAGGATCATCAGAGTCGATCAGTTCTAGTTTTGCGCTGCCACCATTAAAAAGTTTTGTGTAAACTTCATTGAATTTTCTATTTACTTTTTCAAAAGCCTCAATAAGCCTTTCTCTACCTTTCTGATTTAATTCATTAATACTTTCTTTTAATTTTGTAATTGCAGTCACTAAATCTGATCTATCTTTTTCCATTTTTTTTATTTCATCTTGATATTTTGTAGTTTCTTCATCCGCTCTTAGGTTAACAGATCCCAATTTATCTCTCTCTCGTTTTTTCTTATCAAGCAACTCTTCTTGCGTTACGGCATCAGGAAACTCTTCATTTAATTCTAGGTTCGAGAATTCAAGAATATTATTTTCATTCAAATTGAGTTCATTTTCTATTCTCTCAAGTAGATCTAATCTTCTCTTATTTAATCCATCAATTGTTGCAGCTGAACTGGCTTTTCTCTCTCTTATCTCTATAGAATTTTCTTTAACTTCATTGAGATTAACATTCAGCGTTGATAATTTATCTTCGCTTTCTTTTATAATAACTTCATTTTGTTCTTTATCTAAATTTGATAATCTAAGATTCTCATTTAATTGACCTTTTTTTTCTGCTTGATCTTTTGGTTTGGCCTCAAGTCCTTTTAATTGATCAAGCGTTTTATTTTTTCTATCTTCTAATTTATTGATTGTTATTTCTGATTTGTTTAAAAGGTTTTTCCAACTTTCTATTTCTTTATCGATATTTTGTATTCTTTCGGATCTTTTTACAGACTCTTTTTTAATATTTTGATTTTTACTATATACTTCACAGTATTCATCGATTGTATTCTTGAAATTGTCTAGAGCAATCACTGCGTCATCATTTTTATTAGAAATAATTAAATCCTTAATTGAGGCTAATTCTGTATTTAGTTTACCCTTAAAATCTTTTAAGTCTGACGAAGATTGTTTTTCAGTTTCATAATATTTAGAATCTATTTCAATTAAATCTTTTTTTTCTTCTTTTATTCTCTTCTCATTAGAGTTAGCGTCAATTATAATGCTTTTTTCTCGATCTTTATCTTGATCTAAAATGTTAAGATTTTCATTAAGTTTCTCTATTTCATCTTGTATTCTAATATTTTCTTCATCTAGGCTTTTTAATTCTAAATTTAACCTTTGTATTTTTGATAGATTCTCAAAATTTTTTTGTTTAATAGGGTCAAGTTTATTTAATTCATTTTGAATTTTATTTTTTAAATCTTCTATTTCATTATTGAATTTGTCAAATTCTTTATCAGAATCCTCATTAATTTCTTTTTCTAGTTTAATCTCTTTGTCAATATCTTGAAGCTTGAGATAATATAGACCAGCCTCTATTTTTTTTATTTCATTTGATATAACTTTATATTTATTTGCCTCCTCGGCTTGTTTTTGTAAATTTGCTAATTGTTTTTCCTGTTGTCTCCTTAACTCATCAGCTCTTTTGAGATTATTTTCAGCAGCGTTCAATCTAATTTCAGCTTCATGTCTTCTTGCGTGCAGTCCAGCTATACCTGCGGCCTCCTCCAAAATAGCTCTTCTGTCACTAGGTTTTGCGGTTACTAATGAGCCTATTCTTCCTTGACTTATCAGTGATGGTGAATGAGCACCAGTCGACAAGTCAGCAAAAAACATCTGTGCATCCTTTGCCCGGACTTCTTTGCCATTTATCGAAAATTTTGATCCTTTGTCCTTTTCTATTTTTCTTTTTATTTCTATACTAGGAGTATTTTTATATTGATGTGGACCCTCATTGTCATTGTTAAGCAAATTTAAAGTTACCTCTGCAATATTTTTTGATGGTTTGTTTGAAGTGCCAGAGAATATAACATCCTCCATTCCCGATCCTCTCATGCTCTTCGCAGAAGTTTCTCCCATACACCATCTTAAGGATTCTACAATGTTTGATTTTCCACAACCATTAGGTCCAACAATGCCCGTAAGTCCATTTTCTATTAATAGATCGGTTTTATCAGCAAATGATTTAAAACCGTTTAATTGAATTTTTTTAAATTCCATTAAAAACTATAATAGTTTTTCTATAGCTTTTTTCAAATTTTTGTATGTAAGTGATTTTTCGAACTTTTTCCCATTTATTAATAGAGTAGGGGTTGAGTTTATATTAAAACTTTTTACCCCTTCGATTCGGTCGTTAAGTATATGATCCTCTAACGACTTATTCTCCAAGCATTTTTGCTTATCAATTTTAAAGTTTCCAGATTTAATAACTTTGATTAGATTTTTATTGTATTCTTCAGCTGTCGAACCTTTTGCCCATTCGTTCTGGTTATCATATAAAAAGTGAAGTAATTTAGAATTTCCGTCGTTCTCACAATGTGCAAACTTTGAAGCATTTAAAGCGGCAATATTTAATGGAAAACTTTTATATTCAATTGATATAATCCCCTCATCAATAAAATTTTTCTTTAATTCTGGATAAACATTCTTATGAAAGTTAGCACAATAAGAACATGTTAAAGATTCATAAACTACAAGCTTTATTTTTGCATCACTATTTCCATCAATTATTGGCTTAATTGTTTCAGCGTAAGAAGGATTAGACAATGAAACAAACACAAATAGTAATATAGTTTTTATTTTTTTCATTTATTTTTTATATGAATTAATTAATTCTTTAAGAGCATTTTTAATATTTACATTTTTAATGCCACTCAGACTTTTTGAGAAATCTTTTTTTGACGCACTTTTACTTTTTTCTAAATTAATTTTCTCATTTTTTTCAAAAGTTATTAACTTTATTTTATCCACCGCTGCATAACCAAAAATTGAATTTAATTTATTCAAAATTTGTTTTTTGGAATACTCCACATCCACTTCACTACCTCTATTTACCATAATTTCTAATGTCGATCCTCTGACTTTGTTTGAACTCTTAAATCTATTTGGATAACAAATATCAAATAATTCTTTACCTACTATATATTTCCAATTATTTAATATTTCAGGAAATATACTACCTTTTTTATTTATGATTTTTTTAACTTTTGTGGGCAAAGTGTCTTTAAAAGATCTTAGACCTTGAATGCCCCCTAATCTCTGCTTAGTATATTTTTTAAATTGCATATGAGTGATACATTTGTAACAAAAAATATTCTGAAATGGTATGATTTAAATAAAAGATCATTACCATGGCGAAAAAATGTTTCCAAAGAAAAAAGACAGTATAATACGTTGATTAGTGAATTTATGTTGCAACAAACTCAAGTAGCAACCGTAATTCCATACTTTAACAAATTTGTTAAAGAAATTCCAAACATAAAAAAACTTGCAAGTATTGATAACAAAAAACTAATTAAACTTTGGGAAGGTCTTGGATACTATTCAAGAGCAAGAAACTTAAAGAAAGCAGCGCAGACTGTAATTAAAAATTTTAATGGAGTAATACCAGATAATTTTGACGATTTGAAATCACTATCTGGTATTGGAGATTATACTGCTAATGCAATTTTAGCTATTGCGTTCAATAAGCCATATATCCCACTAGATGGAAATGTAGAAAGGTTTATAAAAAGATACCTTTATTTAAAAAAAGAAAAAGAAATTCAGAAAGAAAATTTAATTAAAAAAAAGTCTATTTTAGGATTTTCAAACCGTTCAAGTGATTATGCTCAGGCACTTATGGAATTTGGTGCTTTAGTTTGCAAACCTACCAACCCAATGTGCTGCCAATGTCCTATAACTAAAAAATGTAAATCTTTTAAAAAGAAAGACTTTAATTTAACAAAAAATTCAAAAAAATATAAAGACAAATATTTTTTACTCAAAGTTTATAAAAAAAATCAAAAATATTTATTAATAAAAAATACTAAATTTAATTTTTTAAAAAACTTGAGAATTTTTCCCATGGAAGAACTACATAAACCTAAAAAATTTAATAAAAATCTTAATATTAAATTGTCTAATATGAATATGAATATAAAAATACTACATTTAAAAAATATCAATAAATATTCATCATCTACTTGGATTGATCAAAGAAAATTAAGTAATTATATGTTACCAACATTCACTAAAAAAGTAGTTAAATATCTCGAGAAAAATTAATGAAAAAAATTGCGATAATTGGAGCAGGCATCTCAGGTTTGTACATCGCAAATCTTTTTAAAAATAGTTTAAATTATGAAATTACAATTTATGAAAAAAACGACACTATTAATTTAGAAGATGGCTACGGTATTCAACTTTCAGTCAATAGCGTTAAGCTTTTGAATAAAATTGGGTTTAATAAATTATCTGATAATGAAAAATTTAATCCTGAAAAAATTGATTTTTTTTCAATCAATTCATCAAATAAAATCTGTGATCTAGATATTACAAATTTCAATGCAGATGATATTAAATATACAACACTAAAAAGATCAACTTTAATAAATTTTTTAAAAAAAGATTTGGACGACATAATAAAAACTGGTTTTAAAATTTCAAAAATAAATGACCAAGAAAAACAAATTAAAATTTCATTTGAAAATAATGTAACTAAAGAATGTGATTACTTGATTATTGCTGATGGAGTTTTTTCAAAGAGTAAAAACCTAATTTCAAATAACAAAGTAAAACCAAAATATAATGACACATTAGCTATTAGAGGTAAATTAACTAAATTTCCTGAAAACGTGAACAAAAAAAATATAGCTTTGTTTTTAGGTCCAAACTTCCACCATGTTATTTACCCATTAAATTCTAATGGTGATTTAAATTTTATTGCTATTATGAAACATTCTCTTTCATTAGAGGAACAAGGCAATTATTCATTATTATTTAGTGAAAATTCCTTTATCAAAAGAATTTTAGAAAATTTCCCTCAAGAAATTAAAGAATTTATTACAGATATTAAGGAATTAAAAATATTTCCAGTGTTTGTTAGCGATAAGTTTCTTAAAATACAGAATAATAATATTCATTTGATAGGTGATGCCTTTTTTGCCTTTCCACCATCTTTTGCACAAGGTGCATCGCAATCGATTGAGAGTGCTTATGAATTATTTGTTTCTTTAAATACCAATAAAGAAATCAATTTTTTCAAAAAGAGGGTAAATAAATTAAAAATGATTAATTTAAGATCAAAATTTAACTTGTTTGCTTTTCATTTATCAAATCCTTTAATAATATTTTTCAGAAATATTTTCCTAAAAAGATTAGTAAAAAATAGAAAATTTCTAGATTATTATTTAGGTAGAATTTATAAAACTTGATTACTAGATATTAGTCTCTGTCTTAAGTGGTCAATGGGTACAATGCTACCGTTAAGATTGTAGTGCCAAAAAGTCCAACCGTTGCAGCTTTCAGCTCCTAAAATTGTGGCTGCTACTTTATGAATTGAACCCTCTGTTTGTTCATGCTTGATACTCCCATCAGCCATTATTTTTGCACTAATTTTCTTTTTATTATCGTATATAGTGGTTCCTGGTTTAATTATTCCTAACTCAACTAATGAGCCAAAAGGTATTCTTGGTTTAGATCTTCCATTTTGAAGAGTATCTAAATAATCATCTTCTATAGGTTTTGTTTTTTTTAACCTTTGCTCAGCTGCATTAAAATAGGTTTTCTCTTTTTCAATACCATAATAATTTCTTCCCAATTTCTTAGCTACTGTTGCCGTTGTTCCTGATCCTAAAAAAGGATCTAAAACAAAATCATTTTTATTTGTTGTTGCTAATAAAATTCTGTGAAGTAGAGCCTCGGGTTTTTGGGTAGAATGCACTTTTTTACCATTCTTTTTTAGTCTTTCAGAACCATTACAAATCGGTAATTCCCAGTTAGATCTCATTTGAAGATCGTCATTTAAACATTTTAAAGATTGGTAGTTGAAAGTGTATTTAGACTTTTCAGATTTCGATGCCCAAATTAAAGTTTCATGGGCATTAGTAAATCTTGTTCCTCTAAAATTAGGCATTGGATTTTTTTTATTCCATATAACATCATTTAATATCCAAAAGCCTAAATTTTGAATAACCGATCCAACTCTAAAAATATTGTGATAACTACCAATTACCCAAATAGCTCCATTTTTTTTTAAAATTCTTTTACATTCATCAAGCCATGCATATGTAAAGTCATCATATTTTTTAAAGCTTTCAAACTGATCCCATTTGTCATTTACTGCACTCACTTTAGATCTGTCTGGTCTAGTGAGTTGATTTTTTAATTGCAAATTGTAAGGCGGGTCTGCAAAGATTAAATCGAAAGTTTCTTTAGGGATTTTTTTTAGCTCTTTAAGACTGTCCCCATTAATAATTTTATTTTTTAAGTTTATCTTTTCCATTTTTAAAAAGATAATTAGACTCTAGGCATGACTCTACGTCAACTCATGATTGAATTATTTTGAATTAATTGTGTCTATTATTATCTTGGACTCAATATATTGTGTATAGGCTTGAAAGTTCTTCTATGATACTTTGTGATACCGAACTTCCGAATTGCTTGAATATGAACTTTTGTTCCATATCCACAATTTTTATTCCATTGATATTTTGAAAAATTCTTTGATATTTTTTTCATCAAACTGTCCCTAGAAACTTTAGCAACAATTGAAGCTGCTGAGATTTGAGGTATTTTTTGATCACCCTTAATTACATATTTTAGATTATAATTTTTCATTACCGGAATTCTGTTACCATCAACTAAAACCAAATGAGGTTTTTTTTTTAATTTTTTTATAGCTCTTTTCATAGCTAACAAAGAGGCATTTAGAATGTTTAGTTTCTCTATCTCTTCTTTCGATGCAGTCCCGATAGACCAGTACGAATTTTTTTTTATATATTTGTTTAAATCTTCACGCTCTTTTTTTGTTAATTTTTTTGAGTCTTTCAATTTTTTAACATCGCAGTTTTTTTTTAATATAACCGCAGATGCATAAACTGGTCCTATTAAACTACCTCTACCAACTTCATCTACGCCAGCAATATTTTGAATACCTTTAAATATCGATTTTAAGTTCATCAATTTTCTTTCTTATTTCTTTTAAATCTAACCAAGAATATTTTTTTTGATCAGCTTGTCTTAGTAAATATGCTGGATGAAAAGTTATCATTGTCAAAAAGGTTTTATTTTTGATAAGTATTTCTTTCCAAATACCTCTTTCTTTTGATATTTTTAAATTTGATCCAAAAAAAGCTTCCATAGCTGTACTACCAAGTAGAATAATCATTTTTGGATTAATAATCTCAACGTGTTCGTATAAATATTCAGAATATCTTTTAATTTCTTTAATTTCAGGTTTTCTGTTTGAAGGAGGTCTGTAATTAACAACATTTGTAATATAAATATCTTTCCTGTCTAAATTAATTGCTGCAAGCATTTTATTTAATAATATACCCGCATCACCCACAAACGGTTTACCTAGCTCATCTTCTTTTTGACCTGGTCCTTCACCTATAATCATTACTGAACTATCTTCGTTACCATCACTAAATACAATTTTGTTAGCATTATTTTTTAGTTCACAATCTTTCAAATTTTCAATCTTTAGTTTTAGTTTTTTTAACAACTCTTGTTTATTTTGAATTATTTCAACTTTTTTTAATCTATTAATTGGTTGATTTTCGTAATCAAACTTAGATTTAAATAAAAAATCTTCTATTTTATTTCTTTGATTTAAATTATTTTTAGACATATGTTTGATGTATGCACAAATACATTTATTTTCTTGTTATTTTTTTAATATATCAAACTTCATCGTTTTCTAAAGTAAGTGATGTGAATAAGTTTGATGAAAAAAATTTATCTAACTATTTTTCAGCAGTGCTTTCTATCAATAATAATGATGCAAAAAACTCCTTAAAATTCTTGGAAAATTCAAAGATCTTAAATGACAGACACGAAGAACATTTCAAAAATTATATAAAATCACTGGTTGCAAATGAAAAAGTTGATTTGGCTATTAAGAAAATCAAGTATTCACAAAATAATTATTCTTTTTTAGAGAGAGAAGTGATTCTTTTAGCAGATAATATAATAAAAAAAAATTTTGAAAAAAGCAGCTTAAATTTAGAAAAAATAGAAAGTTTAATTGATCCTGATGATAGATACCATATTATTTTGTCAAAAGTTTTAAAAAACTATTTAGAAGTTTTTAAAAATAATAATATTGAAAGTTATAAAAACAATGATTTTGCAGAATTAGACGACATTAGTCTAGCTTTTTTAAGCTGTTATTTTGACTTAAAAAATACAACTAAAAGATTTGAAGAATTTATAGAATATGATGGAAGCAGCTCTAGATATATATATTTTTATTTAGATTATTTAGTTGAACAAAATAAAATTAAAAAAATAGACCAGGTTTTACAAAATATTAATCAACTTAATAAACCATTGTTAATTGCTCAATCAGTAAAATGGATTGAAGAAAAAAATTATAATAAATTAGATAATTTATTTTCATGCAAAAATGAGAAAGATATTATTGCAGAGTTTTTTTATTTAATCGCTAATCTTTATTCATCACAAGGTTTATATAAAGAATCAAATTTTTATATTATCTTAGCAAAATATCTTAACCCAAATTTTACGCTTAATTCAACATTACTAATTGAAAACTACATGGATACTAAAAAATATAAATTAGTAAAAAATGAACTAAGTAACATTGAAAAAGATAACGTTATATATAACTGGTTTAAAGTGAAGAAAAATGCATCAATTATCCAAGAGACTAAAAATGACGATACTGCTCTAAAATTTATCAAAAAAGAATACGAAAAAATTCAAAACCCATCAAACAAGATTTTATTTGATATGGCAAACATATTGAGAAATTTTCAAGACTATGAGGGAGCAATAGAAATTTATTCAAATTTAATAAGATACCCAAATTATAGTGCAGAGGAATATGCAGATCTTTTATATAAAAGAGGAACTAGTTACGAAAGAAAAAAAGATTTTTTAAAAGCTGATGAAGATTTAATAGAGTCTCTTAAAATAGATCCAGATGAACCATATGTCTTAAATTATCTTGGATACAGCTGGTTAGAGAGATCTTACAAAATTCCTGAAGCAATGGATATGCTAAAGGAAGCTTATAGTTTAAGAGAAAATGACCCTTACATTACCGACTCAATTGGATGGGCCTATTATTTAATCGAAGACTTTGTTAACGCAAAAAAATATCTAGAAAAAGCTGTAAAACTTATGCCTTACGATCCAATAGTTAATGATCATTACGGTGATGTATTATGGAGACTTAACAAAAAAGTGCAGGCAAGATATTTTTGGAATGGAGTTTTAAAATTAGAAGATACCGAAGAAAAGTTAAAAAAAGAAATTGAAAAAAAATTAGTTTTTGGACTATAATTTTACTAATTAAACTGTTTCTATGAATACGATATCACAAAAGTCTTATGCAAAAATAAATTTAAATTTAAATGTTGTAGGAAAAACAAAAAATTTACATAAATTACAGAGTATAGTATCACTGATTTCACTTTATGATGAAATTAGTCTAAGACAGATAGGCAGTCGTAAACATAAGATATTGTTTAAAGGTAAATTTTCAAAAAAAATTACTAGTCGTAATACAATCTATAAAACTTTATCTGTTTTAGACAAAAAAAAATTACTGAAAAAAAAGTATCTTGTTATGGTAAAAAAAAATATACCTGTTAAGTCAGGAATGGGCGGTGGATCTATGAATGCTGCTACTTTAATTAAAATTTTCATAAAAAATAAAATTATTAAAATTAATAAAAAAAAATTACAAAATATAAATGACTCAATTGGACAGGATGTGAAACTGGGATTTTTTAAAAATATTATGTATTTAGATGGTAATAATTCTGTAAAAATATTGAACAAAAAGACAAAATATTTTTTATTGTTATTTATGCCAAAATATGGTTGTTCAACAAAGTATATTTTTTCCAAAGTAAAAAAATACTCAAAACCACTAAAAAACATTAAAAACAAATTCAATAATTTGGGCAGTCTGAAAAATGATTTACAAGATATCGTAATAAAAAAATATCCAGAGTTAAAAAAACCTATTGAATTTCTTGAAAATCAGCCTGGGATAAATTTTGTTAAAATGACAGGATCGGGGTCATGTTTTGTCGCCTATTCTAAATCAAGAAACTCTATTATAAATAGTTTTAAAAAGTTTAGAAAAAATTACCCAAAATATTGGTCTGTTTTATCTAAAACTATATAAATATTAAAACTTTATGTTATAAGAAATTGACTTTGGGGCGTAGCCAAGTGGTAAGGCAGCGGTTTTTGGTACCGCCATTCCTAGGTTCGAATCCTAGCGCCCCAGCCATTTTATGATAAAAAAGTTTTTAAAAATTTTTACCAAGAGTAATATTAATTCTCCAAATAGATTACAAAATTTAAAAAACGATCCAAAGATAAAAAAAATTTTTAATTCAATTAACGACCACTCAGCAGAAAGTGAAATACTTTTTGTTGGAGGATGTGTTAGACAAAATATATTGGGTGAGAAGATAGAGGATATTGATCTAGCAACCAACCTTAATCCAGATGAGGTTGTGAATTGTTTAAATAAAAATAATATCAAACATATAGATGTTGGAAAAAAATACGGAACGATAACAGCAATTATAGAAAAGAAAAAATTCGAAATAACCTCTTTGAGAAAAGATGTGAAAACAGATGGAAGGTTTGCGGAGGTTCAATATTGCAAGAATTGGAAAGAAGATGCAAAAAGAAGAGATTTCACATTTAATTCAATTTATTCAAATTTAAACGGAGAATTGTTTGATCCATTTAATGGAAAAAAAGATCTTTTAAATGGATGGATTAAATTTATTGGAAATCCTGCAACCAGAATTAAAGAAGATTATTTGAGAATTTTAAGATATATTAGGTTTTTCCTAATCTATTCAAAAAACAATCATTCCGAGGAAATTAAAAAAATAATCAAACAAAATATTAGTGGTATAAATATAATATCAGGCGACAGGTTGATTAGTGAGTTAAAAAAAATAATTCTATCTAAAGGTTTTTTTAAAATACCCAAAGATCAGTTTTCAAGAGAAATAATACAATTAATTTTTCCTCAAATTAGCAATTTTGATGTAATTAAAAATATCAAAAAGAGGAGTAAAGAAAATCTCTTTAAAGAAAATGATTTTACTTTTTTAATAAGCCTTTTAATAATCGATGAAACTGATAATGCGGATTATTTTGTGCATAAATTTAATATATCTAAAGATGAAAAAGATAGAATATTATTTTTGAAAAATACTTATCAAGATTTCAATAAGAAATTTTTTGAAAAGAAAAATTTAAAAATACTCCTTTATAAACATGGTAAAGATAAAATAATTGACCTTATCAAATTTCATATTCTCAAATCTAAAAATATTCATAATATTAATGAGTTAATTACATTTTATGAAATGGAGAAAACGCCAGTTTTTCCTTTTAACGCTAAATTTTTAAAGGAAAAATATAATTATAAAGATGGTAAGCTATTAGGTGATAAACTCAAACAATTAGAAACTGCATGGCTCAGTAATAATTTTAAATTAGCTGATGAAAAAGTTGATAGTATTTTAAGAAATTAAACATAGTCTACCTTAATAATTTCAAAATTTTTTTTACCAGATGGAGTATTAATTTCTACGAAGTCACCATTATTTTTTCCAATCAGACCTTTACCAATAGGAGACTGATAAAATATAAATTTTTTTTTAATATCTGCTTCATCTTTACCAACAAGTTTATATTTAATTTTTTCATTACTATCTAAATCTTGAAGAGAAACAGTTGCACCAAAGATTACCTTACCATCATTTTCAAGTTTAGTTACATCTATTACATTTGCTCTTGCGATAGTATCTTCTACTTCTTGGATTCTTCCCTCATTTAAAGATTGCTGTTCTTTTGCGGCATGATACTCAGCGTTTTCTTTTAAATCTCCGTGTGACCTAGCCTCTGAAATAGCATTTACTATTTCAGGTCTTTTTTTTTCTTTTAAAAAGACAAGTTCTTCTGATAATTTTTTTAATCCCTCTACTGTAATTGGTTCTTTGTTACTCATATTTTATTTCCATTTTGCTAAAGGAGGTAGTGACATTAGTATAGCCTCTATATTGCCACCAGTTTGTAAACCAAATTTTGTGCCTCTGTCATACAATAAATTGAATTCCACATATCTACCTCTTTTTAAATATTGAATATCTTTTTGTTTCAAGTTCCATTTTTTACTTTTTCTAAGACTAATAATTTGATTAAAGATTTGAATAAAATTTATTCCTAGATCCCTTACAAATCTAAAATCTTTTTCCCAATCTTTTTTTTTATAATCAAAAAAAATTCCACCAATTCCTCTCGGTTCTTTTCGGTGAGATAAATAAAAATATTCATCACACCATTTCTTATATTTTTTAAAATATTTTTTGTCGTGCCTATCACATATTTTTTTTAATTTTTTAAATAATAGTTTTTTAACAGTTGAATCATTAAAGCATGGAGTAACATCCATTCCTCCCCCAAACCAACCGTGATTAGTATAAATATATCTGGTATTAAAATGCATAGCTGGTACATGAGGATTTTTCATATGCATTACCACGGATACGCCAGATGCCCAAAAATCTCTATTATTTTTTGTACCAGGAATTTTCTTTTTAAATTCTTTAGTAAGTTTTCCATAAACTTCTGAAAAGTTGACACCAACTTTGTCAAATACTTTGCCATTTTCAAGAATATAATAACAGCCACCTCCTTCATCCTTTTTTATACTTCTTTTCCAATTCTTCTTTAAAAATTTTATTTTTTTACCTTCAATTTGCTGTATCGTATTACAGATCATCTCTTGCAGGTTTATAAACCAATTCCTTGTTAATTTTTTTTTTATATCTTTATCCATTAAAAATTAGATTGATTTAGAATTTTTGAAACTACAATTGATACTGATGATGACAAATTTAGTGATCTTTTTTTATTCATCATGGGAATAGTTAATCTATGACTTACTTTTTTGTGTACACTAGTTGGTACACCTGAGCTTTCTCTACCAAATAACACAGTATCATTTTTTTTAAACAGAAATTCTTTATATGATTTTTTTGACTTAGTTGTCATTAAAATTATTCTTGTATCTCTTTTACTAATAAAAAAGTCCTCTGGACTTTTGTAAAATTGAATATTTTTAGCTTCATAATAATCCATCACAACTCTTTTGAATTTTCGATCATTAATGATAAACCCGCATGGCTCAATAATTTCAAGCATTATTCCTAAACAAGAGCAGGTCCTAATAATTGATGCGGTATTTTGCGGTATATCTGGCTGATAAAGTGCAATTTTAGGTACAAATTTTGGTTCTTTATGTGTCATTCTTACTATGGATATATTTAACTTTTATATTATATGAATTCATATATTAGGTATATTTAATAATTAGAATGTCAGATCAAAAAAAAGTTAATCGAAGAGACTTTATTTATACAGCCTCAACAGTAGTCGGTGTAGTTGGTGTCGGTGCGGCCGCTTGGCCTCTGATAGATCAAATGAATCCTGATGCCTCTGTTAAGGCATTAGCCACAACTGAAGTTGATGTAAGTTTGGTTAAACCTGGTCAATCAATAACTGTACTGTGGAGAGGCAAACCTGTATTTATTAAAAGAAGAACAGAGAACGAAATTACTGAGGCAAAAGCAGTGAGTTTAACTGAGCTAAAACATCCAGAGAAAGATGAAGATAGAGCATCAAACCCCGAATGGCTTGTTATGCTTGGAGTATGTACTCATCTTGGATGTGTGCCTCTTGCAGATAAAGGAGATTATAATGGCTGGTTTTGTCCTTGCCATGGCTCCCACTATGATACTTCAGGTAGAATTAGAAAAGGTCCAGCTCCAACTAATTTAGAGATACCTAAATACGAATTCGTCAACAGTAATACAATTAAAATTGGATAAAAAATATGAGTGAACATAATTATCAACCTAAATCAAAATTTGGAAAATGGTTTAATGACAGACTGCCTTTGTTAACATTAGCAAACCATTTAACAGATTATCCGACTCCAAAAAATTTAAATTACTGGTGGACATTTGGTGGTATTTTAACTTTTTGCCTTATAACTCAAATTATTACCGGCTTAGTTTTAGCTATGCACTATATCGCTCATGCAGATTTAGCTTTTAGCAGTGTTGAACATATAATGAGAGACGTTAACTATGGTTGGCTAATAAGATACATCCATGCAAATGGAGCGTCAATGTTCTTTCTTGCAGTTTATATACACATATTCAGGTCTTTATTTTACGGGTCGTATAAATCACCAAGAGAAATTATTTGGATTTTAGGAATTATGATTTATTTACTAATGATGGCAGCTGCTTTCATGGGATATGTTTTACCATGGGGGCAAATGAGTTTTTGGGGAGCTACAGTTATAACTAACTTGTTCAGCGCAATTCCTTTAGTAGGTGAAAGTATTACTACATGGTTATGGGGCGGTTACTCTGTAGACAATCCAACTTTAACAAGATTTTTCACATTACATTATTTGATACCTTTTTTAATTTTAGGTTTAGTAGTTCTACATATTTGGGCTTTGCATGTTCCTGGAAATAACAATCCGATTGGAATTGATATAAAAAAACCATCTAAAGATACAGTTTCTTTTCATCCTTATATAGTTGTTAAGGATTTATTTGCTCTTTTATTGTTCCTAATATTATTTGCATTTTTTGTTTTTTACTCACCTAACGTGCTAGGTCATGCTGATAATTATATAGAAGCTAATCCATTGGTAACGCCAGCTCATATCGTTCCTGAATGGTACCTCTTACCTTTTTATGCAATTTTAAGATCAATTCCAGATAAGCTTATGGGGGTTATAGCAATGTTGTCGGCTATTTTAATTCTCGCGGCATTACCCTGGTTAGATACGTCAAAAATTAGATCTGCAGTTTTCAGACCGCTCTACAAACAATTTTATTGGATACTAGTACTGGATGTATTGATTTTAGGCTATGTTGGTGCAATGCCTGCTGAAGGTTTATATTTATTAATCGCGAGAATTGGAACTGCTTATTATTTTGCACACTTTTTAATAATTTTACCGATATTAGGTAAAGTTGAAAAAACTCTGCCGTTGCCGATGAGTATATCCGAACCTATTTTAGGTGGCTCTTTAAATGCAGAACCAGCCAGAAGTAAAGAAAATTCTCAAAAGCTATAATGTTAAAATTTGTTAAGTATTTTTCTTTAATTTTTTTTTTAATTTCAGGTAACATAGTTAATTCTGCGGAAAATGCTGAAAAACTATTGACAACTGATTGGACTTTTAAAGGACCATTTGGAAAGTTTGATAGAGCATCCCTGCAAAGAGGTTATCAGGTTTATCAAGAAGTATGTGCTTCATGTCACTCATTAAAATATATGTCTTACAGAAATCTTTCAGAGGAGGGTGGCCCGGAATTTTCAGTACAAGAGGCAAAAGCTATAGCTGCCAATTTTGAAATATTAGATGGACCAAATCCAGAGGGAGAAATGTTCACGAGACCTGCAAGATTATCCGATAAATTTGCAATGCCTTATGCAAATGAGGAAGAAGCTAAATCAGCAAACGGTGGTGCTTATCCTCCAGACATGTCCGTATTAGTTAAAGCCAGAAAGGGTGGGGCTGATTATGTCTATTCAGTCTTGCTAGGATATGAAGACCCACCAGTGGGAATGAAATTAGATGATGGAGTTCACTACAATAAATATATGTACGGAAACAAAATTAAAATGCCAGCACCTTTGTCTGAAGGTCTAGTTGAATATGCTGATGGCACTAGTGCTACAGAACAACAAATGGCTAAAGATGTAGTAAGTTTTTTAATGTGGACAGCAGAACCTCATCTAGAACAAAGACACAAAATAGGCTTTAGAGCAATAGTTTACCTTATTATACTGAGCATACTAGTTTACTTTAGTATGAAAAAAATCTGGTCACGTATTGAAACGGAAGTTTAAAATATCTCCATCTTTTACTATATAATCTTTTCCCTCTAATCTCATTTTGCCGTTGTTTTTACAGTTAAGCCAACCATTATTATTAACAAAATCATCAAAAGAGATTGTCTCAGCTCTTATAAATCCTTTTTCAAAATCTGAGTGAATTTTTCCTGCAGCGACAGGAGCAGTGCTATCTTTTTTAACTGTCCATGCTCTAGATTCCTCAGGCCCAGATGTAAAAAAAGTCTCAAGTTCAAGCAGTTTATATCCTTTTTCAATTAAAGAATTTAAACCAGTTTTTTCAATATTCATTAACTCCATAAAATTTTTCTTATCATTATTTTCTAGTTGATTTATCTGATTTTCTATTTCTGCTGAGACTAAAATTGTATTATCAATTTTCTTATTTTTTTTAACTTCTTCTGAATATTTATTCCCTGATAAAATACTTTTTTCATCAACATTACACACATATAGCTTTGGTTTTAAGGACAGTAAGCCAGATTTGTTTATTAAATCTAAATCAAATAAATTTCTGAGGTCATTTAAATCTTTGTCTTTATTAATGTAATCCTCAGTTGTTTTAAGTATATTTAACTCATCGTCTGTAATCTTTTTTAAATTTTTTTTATCTATTCTTTTTCCTATAGACTCTAAGTCTGCAAGCTTCATTTCTGTCTCAATAATTTCTAAGTCTCTTATAGGATTTACGTCCTTATTTACATTTTGGATATCATCAGAATCAAAACATCTTAATAAATGAACAATTGCATCAACCTCTCTAATATGTGATAAAAATTTGTTACCTAACCCTTCTCCCTTCGAAGCACCTTTCACTAAACCCGCAATATCAAGAAAAGTTATAGTTGTATAAATTTTTTTTTTTGATTTAGAGATTTCAAACAATTTGTCTAATCTATTATCTAAAACAGGAACAACGCCAACGTTAGGTTCTATTGTGCAAAATGGAAAGTTACCCGCCTGTGCTTTTGATGAATTAGTTAAAGCGTTAAATAAAGTTGACTTACCCACATTTGGCAATCCAACGATACCGCACTTGAATCCCATTATTTATTATTAACTGTGCTTGAGAAGAGGTCTAGTTTTTTATCAATTAAAATAGCTAAATTTTCAGTGATATTATCTTTTAAAGTTTCTAGTTGCTGTTTTTCATCATCGTCAAAATCCTTTAAAACATAATCTGAAACTGCAATTTTGTCGTTTGGTTTACCAATTCCTATTCTTACTCTTGAGTAATCTTTGCCTATAAATTTATCTATAGATTCTATCCCGTTGTGACCCGCACTAGAACCTCCAAACTTTGTTTTAATCTTACCAAAGTCAATATCTAAATCATCATGAAAGACTATTATATTTTCAGCTTCAATTTTAAAATACTCTATAAGTTCTCTTATACATATCCCAGAGTTATTCATAAATGTTAATGGCTTTATCGCATAAACTTTTTTTTCGTTGATATTCCCAGTTGTTAATAGACCTTTAAATTTAGGTTTTTGTTTTGATAACTTAAATTTTGAGTTTATAGCATCAATTATTTTGAACCCAATATTATGTCTATTGTTCTCTGAATTTGGCGTGGGATTACCTAGTCCAACAAATAAAAACATGTAAATTAAATTTTATCAATTATTTTTTTTCTGATTGAGGTTTCTTACCTTCATCTTTTTTTTCTGCCTCAGCCCCACCTTTTTCGTCTGCTCCATCTTTAGGCGCTGCTGCTTCTTGTGCATCTGTAGAACCCTCTGCTCCTTCTTCACCTTCTGCGGCCTCAGCTGGTTTTTCTGGTTCCTTAATTACTGTTGGTGCTGCTACGGTAGCAATTACAAAATCTCTTCCCGTAATAGTTGGAATAACATTTTCAGGTAATTTTATTGATGATATCTTAAAACTATGTCCTATATCCACCCCATCCAAATCAACAATTAATTCACTTGGTATATTTTCAGATGGACATTTTAATTCTACTTTCCTTCTAACAATATTAAGTACACCTCCTCTTTTTAACCCAGGAGATTTTTCATTATTGATAAATTTAACTGGTATCTCAATTATAACGCTTGAACCTTTTACAACTCTTAAGAAATCTATGTGTATTGGCTCATCTGTGATCACATCAAAAGATATATCTTTAGGTAATACGCTTTCCTCTTTTCTGTCGACCTTAAGTTTTATAATTTTCGAAAGAAAGTTTTCTTGCTCCATTAAACTTTTTAGTACTTTTATAGATACAGATACATTTTGGTTTTTTTCTGATCCACCATAGACAATACCTGGAACATTTCCTTGTTGTCTTATTTTTTTTAGTTCACCGGATGTTTTGTTATTTCTAATATTTGCTTCTAAAGTACTCATAAAAAAAAAGTTTTTTAACTCATGTTGACTAATAAAACAAGAAAATTATTTGAACAGAAAAGATACAGACGTTGAGTTAGAAATACGTCTTATTGCTTCACCCATTAAATTTGATACAGACAAAATTTCAATATTTTTAGCGTTTTTTATTTTGTTATAATTGTCTATTGTGTCTGTAATAACTAAATTTTTAATAGTTGATTTCCTAATTTTGTTAACTGCATCACCACTTAATACCCCATGTGTTATATAAACGTGTATCTCCTTTGCACCTTTTTCTTTTAGAACTTTAGCAGCGTTTACAATTGTACCTCCTGAGTCAATTATATCATCAACCATAATACAACACTTATCTTTAACATTTCCTATAACATTCATTACTTCAGATTTTCCTGGAGAAGGTCTTCTTTTATCTATAATCGCTAAACCTGAATTAAGAAACTTACTTAATCCTCTTGTCCTAGCTACACCACCAACGTCTGGTGACACGCAAATTATATTTTTTGATTTAATTCTTTTTTTTATGTGTCTTGCAAATATTGGAGTAGCAAATAAATTATCTACTGGTATATCAAAAAATCCCTGAATTTGTCCTGCATGTAAATCGATTGTTACAACTCTATCAGCACCAGCTTTAGTAATTAAATTAGAAACTAATTTTGCTGATATAGATGTTCTCGGCACAACTTTTCTATCTTGCCTTGCATATCCAAAATAAGGAATTACAGCAGTGATATTTTTTGCAGATGATCTTTTTAAAGCATCGATACATAATAACATCTCCATCAGATTATCATTAGCTGGAGATGAGATTGATTGAATAATAAAAATATTGTTACCTCTAATATTTTCATTAATCTCTATATATATTTCCCCATCTTTAAATTTTCTAATACTTGAATTGACGAGCCTTTCTTTTAAATATTTAGCAATTTTTTCACTTAGTTTTTTATTACTATTTCCTGTTAGAAGTTTCATTATTTTGAAAAGTTATTTAATCATAATTAATGATATATTTCTACCATAATCATTTTGATTGTTATGTATAGCTCTTCTTGCACTAAAAAAATTATTTTTTGGATTATATGTATCCTTATCAATTAAATCGATTTTTTTTAAACCAAGACTTTTCAATTGATAATAAACATATTTATTTAGGCTAAAATATGTTTTTTTTTTTATTTTTTTGAAAAAAGTTCTATTCACAGTATTTTGTTTTAAAAATTTAAGCTTAAAATCAGATTTAATCTCATAATTTTTTTGAGCTATGCAAGGGCCAATAGCAGCAACCAAATCTTTGGTATTACTTCCTGATTTAATCAAAAAATTAACAACTTTTTTTATGATCTCTTTGTAGGCACCTTTCCACCCAGCATGTATTGCTGAAATTATTCTGAGTTTTGGGTCATAAATAATTATAGGCGCGCAGTCAGCAGTTAGAATACCCAATGCAATATTTTTTTTATTTGTTATTAAAGCGTCTCCAATTAGCTTTGTTTTATATTTTCTTCTATTTACATAGAAAAACTTATTACTATGGACTTGATGTAACAATATTAATTTTTTGTGTGTTGAACCAATTTTTCGACAAGCTATTTTAAGATTTTTTGTTACGTTTACTTTTGTATCAAATGAACCTCTTCCACAGTTTAAGCTTTTATATATTCCTTTAGATTTCCCACCTTCCATGCCTAGAAAGCAGTGTCTAATACTTTTATACTTTAATAATTTCTTTGATAAAATCATTCAAAACCAAAAAAATTTTTATTATTACTTTTATATGCAAAAATAACTTTGAATAACTCTCCCATTGAACTTTTATTTAAAAGTCTTGAAAGCGTTGTGGCCATGTATTTTTTTTGTTTTTCATTCATTTTTTTTTCCAGAATCTTAGCTCTTTCAATAATCCCCATTCTTTCTAAAAAAAATTTTTGTGTAACTACTCTCTTAACATTTAATTTTTTTTTTGAAAAAAATTCATTTAATAAGCTAAAATTAACCAATGAAGTGATATCTGCATTACCAATACACTTTAATAGGTTTTTTTTGTGAATTTGTCTATTTTTCATCATAATTTGTATAGTACTTTCATTTAATGCTCCCATATAACCGTAATCAATTAATAGCACTCCTCCAGATAAAGATTTTATTTTTTTTACAATTTTACTTAATTCTCCAAGACCTTGCTTTGGGTATTCAATAAATTTAAGTTTTTTTAAAATTTTAAAAGATTTTAAGTTAATTAGATCGCTCAATTTAGGCTTGCATTGGGTTTCCTCAAGAAATTTTCCATTAAAAATATAGCATTTTTCTACTAATTTTTTATCCTTAATATAAAATTGTTTTATTGGTATTGCATCAAAAAATTCGTTACCAAAAAAAATAATTGGA
Source organism: uncultured Pelagibacteraceae bacterium (assembly GCA_902619665.1). Lineage (GTDB taxonomy): Bacteria > Pseudomonadota > Alphaproteobacteria > Pelagibacterales > Pelagibacteraceae > Pelagibacter. Next base: position 43,887 of record CACNFB010000003.1, on the reverse strand, counting down.
CCGCCCTTTATGTTTTTATAATCATTTATCCACTTTAAATTAGTTCCTTTTAATTTTTTTTTTTGAATCCTTCTTAAAAATTCACTTTTTTCATATAAAAAAAATTTTATGGAATTATTAAAGGTTGGAAAATTTTTAAAAGTTTTTACTAATACTTCCGACAAACTTCCGTCACCTGGACCAAGCTCGACTAAGTTAAAAATTTTAGGTTTCCCTAAAGATTCCCAAGCTGAAATTATCCATACGGCTATAATCTCAGAAAATAAATTTGATATAGTAGGAGATGTAACAAAATCACCTTTTTTCCCAAAAGGCATTTTATTTGTATAGTACCCTATTTTTGGTTTATATAATGCTCTATCTATAAAATCATCAACTTTAATTTTTTGATTTTTTATAATATTAAATTTTTCAAGGGATTTTTTCATTTTCTACGTAAGAGCAAAATACCTATAAATATCATAATTATACTTAATAACATTCCCATACTTAATGATCCAAAGATATAACCAATTTGTTCATCAGGTTCTCTAAAAATTTCAGAAAACAATCTAAATATTCCGTAAAAAATTAAAAAAGCAAAAGAACAGCTTCCCTCCTTGTAATTTTTACCAAAGTAGATTTTATTCATTATAATGAATAAAAATATACCTTCAAAAATAGCCTCGTATAATTGTGACGGATGTCTTGGGATATCATCGACTAACGGAAAGATAACACCCCAAATTAAATCGGTTGGTTTTCCGACAAGCTCGCTATTTATAAAATTTGCAATTCTACCAAAAAAAATTCCAATAGGCGCCACAACAGCTATGAAATCAAAAAAGATATACTTTTCTAAATTTTTTTTTTTACAAAAAATAACAGTGGCTATTATAATTCCTATTAAACCCCCGTGAAAAGACATCCCTCCTTGCCATATCATAATTATTTCTGAAGGATTTTTTAGGTAAAATTTTAAATTATAAATCAAGACATAACCTAGTCTACCTCCTACAATTATACCTATAATTAGATAAGTTATTAAATCATCAATGTAAATCTTATGAATATTGTTTTTAATTAATATTTTCTTTATGTAAATCCATCCACAGACTATCCCAAAAATATACGCAAGAGAGTACCAGTGAATTTTGATAAAAAATATTTCAAAAGCTACTGGATTCAAATTATTAATAAGCATATTATAAAATTAGAATATATTATTTTTAAAAGCAAAAGTATGTCAAAATCTAAAATTTTATTAGAAAAATTAACAAGTTTACTTGCCCAAGGATTAATATCCTACAAAGACTTAAGCAATGAAGTAATTAACATAATTAAATCTCAGAGAGATGAAATCATTTTAAAAATGAAAATATCAACAAAAGAAGAAACAGATATTCTTAAGAAGAGAATTGAAAAGTTGGAAAACGAGATAAGTAAATTAAAAAAAAATAAACGAACTAAAAAGGTAAAGAAATCTTAACACTCAAACCGCCTAATTTTGATTTATTTAAATCAATTTTTCCCCCATGGGATCTAACTACGTCAGATGCAATTGAAAGGCCAAGACCCACGCTTGATTTTGAGTCACCTCTTCCTTTATTTATTTTATAAAAAGGTTTGAAAACATTTGAATATTCTGATTTTGGAATACCTGGTCCGTCATCCTCTATAATTATAACCATTATTTTATTTAACTTTTTTAAGGAAAATGAAACTTTTTTTCCATACTTAAGACCATTGTCTATAATGTTGCTGAGACACCTTAATAATAAATTCTTTCGCCCATTAAAGTTTACATTTTCCTCAATATCTGAGGATATTAAAGTATTATCATATTTTTTTATTAAAGATTTGATTGTTTTTGAGATATTAAATGATTCATCTTTTTCAGAAGACGTCGAACTAGCAAATTGCAAATATTCATTTAACATTTTTTCCATTTCCTCTATGTCCTCAGAAAGTTTTTTTGAAATATTGTTGTCTTTGATAAAGGCTAATTGTAACTTTATTCTTGTTAGCGGAGTTCTTAAATCGTGGCTTATTCCAGACAACATCTCAGATCTCTGATTTAAATGTCTTAAAATTCTTTTCCTCATTCTATCAAATTCAAATCCAGCTTGGCGTATTTCAAGAGCACCAGAAGGCCTGAATTCACCAACATCTTCACCTCTTCCAAATTTTTCAGATGCTTTCGCTAAATTTACAATTGGTCGTGTTTGGTTTTTTAAGAAAATTAAGGCAACTGTAATTAATAAAAACGCCGGGAATGTGATCCATAACGCAAATAATCTAGCCGAGGTGCTGGTAACTCTTTCTTTGGGAATATAAAATTCAAAGTATCCATTAATGTGTTTTATTCTTAATTCAATTAATCCCTTGAATTTTGTAGTATCAAACCAATAACTTAAATTTCTAGATTTTAATTCTCTTCTCAAAGTACGATCCATAGGGCTGAACCATCTCTCCATATCTTGTTTTGGCAAGTCACCAAATGAAATAAATTTTACAGTAAAGTTGTGATGTTCCTCAAATAAGTTTATTAAATTCTCTTTATTATAATCTTCATTGTCATAAGCATCTAAAAAAAATTTAATTTCTCCTATTAATGCATTTGTCATACCTTTATTTGTTTTTATCCACAAACTATCAAAAAAAACTACTGATATAGTGATTTGCAAAATTATGATTGGAGCTGCAACAATTAAAAGAGCTCTATAAAATAATCTTTTTGGAAGTATTTCTTTAACAAATTTATTCAATCCATAAAACATATCCTGTACCTCTTATAGTTTGTAAATATTTTGGATTTTTTGGATTCATTTCAATTTTTTTTCTTAGTCTAGTAATAATTACGTCTATTGATCTTTCTTTTTCTAGATTAATAAGTTTTCCTATTTCTAGTCTACTGAAAACCTTACCAGGTTGATTTATCATTTTATCTAAAATTTTCTTTTCGGTAGTGTTGATTTTAAGTTCTTTTTTCTCTTTTATTATTAACAACTTTGTTAAATCAATTTTGATGTTTCCAAAATTTATAGCTCTTATAAGGTTCTTTTTTTGTGTTTTGGATAAAATATTTTTTATTCTCAATAGCAGTTCCTGTGGTTCAAATGGTTTCGGTAAATAATCATCTGCACCAGTTTCGAGTCCCTCAACCCTTTCTTTTGGTTCACCTTTAGCGGTTAAAAGTATTACCGGTGTATCAATAAAGGATTTATTTTCATTTAAAAATTCCAAACCACTTTTGCCAGGCATCATAATATCTAAAATTATCAAATCAAATTTTACGATTGCAATTTTTTTTTGGGCTTCTTCAGCTGAACTAGCTGTATTTACCAAAAAACTTTTTTCATTTAAAAATTTTTTTACTAAATTTCTTATACCGTCATCATCATCTACAACTAATATATGAGCTTTATAGTTTTTCATTTATTATTCTTTTTAATACCTGGTCAAAATTCAGCACTTCTTTTGCTGACGAGTTTAAAAAAGCTTTATAAATTCTTTTTTTTTGAGAAAAAAAAATTTCGTTGTAAATTTTACTTCCTTTAGAACTTAAATAAATATGTCTAACTCTTGTATCTTTACTATCTTTTTTAAATTCTAAAAAATCTAGCCTCTTCAAGTCATTTAGAACCCTATTTAAACTCTGCTTAGTTACGTTTAATTTCTTTAATAGTTGTGAAATTGTAATTCCTTCATAAAAGGATATTAAATGAAGAGATTTATGATGCGCAGTGCCTAACTGATACTTTTTAAGTATTTTCTTGGGATCACTAAATGACTCCCTATAAGTGACAAAAATTTTTTCAATAAAACCTTTTAATTGTTCATCTTTTAAATAAAGAAGATCTTTCATAATAAGTAAGTTATATTGACATATTAAATTTAGGAAGTTATTTTTTTATAAATTTTCTTTTTATGATGATTCCTTACGATAAAAGAGACGGTAAAATTTGGTATAATTCTGAATTAGTAAATTGGTCAGATGTTAAGTTACATGTTTTAAGCCATGGACTACATTACGCGAGTTGCGTTTTTGAGGGTGAGCGGGTTTACGATGGCGAAATTTTTAAATTAGAGGAACATACTTCTAGATTTTTTCACTCAGCAAAAAGAATGGGTTTTGAAATTCCTTATAGCGAGGATCAAATAAACAAAGCTAGTAAAAATATTATCTCAGTTCAAAAAGTTGAAAATGGTTATGTTAGACCAATTGCATGGCGAGGTAGTGAAATGATGGCTATTTCAGCTCAACAAACAAAAATTCATGTAGCAATTGCAACCTGGGAGTGGGGATCTTATTTCGATCCAAAGTTAAAAGTTGAAGGAATAAAATTAAATATATCTAAATGGAAAAGACCTGCACCAGATACAATACCTTGGGACACGAAAGCATCTGGATTATACATGATATGTACTTTGTCAAAACATGAAGCAGAGAGGGATGGATACACCGACTCTTTAATGTTAGATCATGAAGGTAATGTTGCAGAAGCTACCGGTGCAAATATCTTTTTTAAAGATAAAGATGGAAATCTGCATACCCCAATACCTGACTCTTTTCTTGATGGCATCACAAGAAGAACAGTTATAGATATTGCAAAATCAAAAAATATAAAAGTGATTGAAAGAAAAATTACACCAGATGAACTTAAAAATTTTACCGGTTGTTTTCTCACTGGCACTGCTGCGGAAGTAACTCCGGTTTCACAAATAGCAAATTATAATTTTAAAGTTTGTAAAACAATTATAGAATTATCAGACTCCTATCAATTGATTGTAAGGAAAAAGAAAGCTGCTTAATTATTTATTATCTTCAGAAATTGCATGGTCAATTCCTTTTCTCAGGTAATCATAAGCTGTAAATAAAGTTAAGAAAGCCGAAAGCCACAAAATTATAATACCAATAGTTTGAGCATTATAGTCTTGAAAATTCAAAATTTTATTACCAGTTTCCCCTGTTAATAAAATAGAAATTGAAAACATTTGTAAAAAAGTTTTCAATTTTGCAAGATTTGATACTGGTAAATTTACCTGCCCTTTTGCTAAAAATTCTCTGAGGCCAGATATCAAAATTTCCCTTATCAGAATAATAATCGCAGCTATAACCTCAAAATTTTTTATTGTTCCATCCATAACTAATAAAATAAGAGCTGTAGCTACGATAATTTTATCAGCAATGGGATCTAAAAGTTCACCAAGTTTAGACTCTTCTTTATACAATCTTGCTAAAAGACCATCTAAAAAGTCTGTAAAAGATGCAAGAACAAATAAAAAAAATGGAATTACATCTCCATAAAATCCTGGCAAATAAAATGTTAACACAAATATTGGGACTATAATTATACGGCCAATTGTTAGATAATTAGGAAATTTAAATTTCATTCGTGAAAAAAGTTATATATTTTTTTTGCAACCTTTTCCTCAACCCCCTCTACTGATTTTATTTCATCTAAACTAGCAGACTCAACAGCTCTAGCAGATCCAAAATGATTTAATAAAGCTCTCTTTCTAATAGACCCGATCCCGCTAATTTGATCAAGAAGCGATTTTTTTAAACCCTTTTTCCTTTTTGCTCTATGAGCGCTTATTGCAAACCTATGCGCCTCATCTCTTATTCTTTGTAAAAAAAATAAAGTTGGATCGTTTTTTTCAAATTTAAATTCTTTACCATTGTGAAAAAAGGTTTCATTACCACTATTTCTAAGTTTCCCTTTTGCAATTGCTATGACAGGGATCTCGTGGAGGCCTAATTCATTCATTGTTTCTCTTACTGCTGAGTATTGGCCCTTTCCACCATCAATTAAAATTAGGTCTGGCATTGTCAAATAATTATCTTTTTCTTGAATGGCTCGTTTGAACCTTCGATTAATAACCTCTCGCATCATACCATAGTCGTCTTGCTCATTATTTTTAATTTTAATATTAAATTTTCTATATTTTTTCTTTATAAAACCCTCTTCACCAAATGTAATTAACGCTCCTATACTGTCGGTACCTTGAATATGACTATTATCATATACTTCTACTAAATTAATATTGCTCTCAAGATCAAATTTTTGTGAAATGTTCTCAAATAAGTCTTTATTATTTTGGCTTTCATATATTTTTCTATTTAAACTATCTTTTGCATTTTTGAGAGCTTGATTAATGACTTTTAATTTTGAACCTTTTTTAGCAACTGAAATGCTAATTTGTTTATTTTCTTTTTTACTTAAGGTTTTTTCGATTAATAGTTTTTCTTTTATATCCACACTTAAAATAATATTTATTGGTACACTTTTATTTTCATAAAATTGTGTAACGAAAGAATTAATTATATTACTTAAATTTTCATCTGGATCATGTTTGGGAAAAAAAGCTTGATTACCCCAATTTTGTTTAGACCTATAAAAAAAAACTTGAATACAAGTTTTACCAGATTCTTTGTAACCAGCAATAACATCAGCCTCTACTAAATTCGCTTCATTAATTCTCTGAGATGACTGAATAATATTGAGTGATTTAATTCTATCCCTAAGTATTGCAGCTTTTTCAAAATCTAGTTCATCGCTAGCAGTTTCCATTTGTGCCGATAAACTTTTTTGAATTTTTCTTGATTTACCAGAAACAAAGTCAATAGCATCATCCACAGATTTTTTATAATCATTCTCGTGTATAAAATTTACACAAGGACCAGAACATCTTTTAATTTGATATAATATGCATGGTCTTTCCCTATTTTTAAATACAGTGTCATCACAAATTCTTAACTGAAATATTTTTTGAATCATTTTTATGGTCCAATTTGCAGAACCTGCAGACGCAAACGGACCAAAGAAAAAACCCTCTTTGTCCTTTTTCCCTCTATGTTTTTTTATTTGTGGCCACTTTTCTTTGTTACTAATAAAAATAAAAGGAAACGATTTATCATCTCTCAATAATATATTAAATCTTGGCTTATACTTTTTAATTAAATTAGCCTCTAATAGTAAAGCTTCGCTTTCGTTTGAAGTTGTTGTTACTTCAATTTTTCTAGTTTGAGATAACATTCTCTCAGTTCTAATGATATGATTTTTCTCTGATACATAACTTTTCAATCTATTAGGTAAATTTTTTGCTTTCCCAACATACAAAACCTCGTTTTTCTCATTTAGCATTTTGTAAACACCTGGCAATTTAGCAATTAAAGGTATTTCTTTTTTTATAACATCTTTTCCTGTATTAGAATTTGTCATAACTTCTCTTTTTTGAAATTTGAATGCCAACCGACGAACAGTCCTTCATTATCTCAAGTTTTTCTATTTTAAGATTTATTTTCTCAATTCTTTTATCTTTAAAAATCTCATCAAATACATCTTCAGCTAGGGTTTCTAGGAAATTATAGTGTTTATTTTTTACCAGTTTCTTTATAAGTCGCACCACCTTTGCATAATTTACTATAGATTTTAAATCTTTATCATTTGATGGTTTTTTATCTTTGTAATCAATTTCTAATGAAAACTTTACTTTTTGAGGTTTTTCTTTCTCGAAATCATAATAACCTAATTTTAGATTTAAGATAAGCTCTTTAATTAAAACTTTTTTTTCGTAATTAAATAGGTTTTTCGTTTTATCTATTCTGAAAACTTCAATATTATTTTTCTTCATTCTTTACCACCTAATACATCAGGAGTTTGCCAATTTAAACTCTGACCGCTATCTAGCGCTAAAACTTGACCAGTAATAGATCTATTTTTAATTAAAAAGTCAACTGCATTACAAATATCATTAACACTTACCTGTCTTCTTAGCGGTGTGGCTAGATACTGTTTTTTAAAGTGGGCAAAAGATTGTCTTTTATTTTTAATCGTAGGCCCCGGCGCAATACCATTAACTCTTATCCTTGGCGCAAAACTCATCGCACTTGTTTTAGTCATAGTATAAAGACCAGCTTTGCTTAAGGTATAAGAAAAAAAATATGGAGTAAGCTTAAAAACTCTTTGATCAATAATGTTTATAATATTGTTGTTGCCTTTAACTACACATTTTGAAAATTCTTTGGATAAAATAGCTGGTGCTTTTAAATTTGCATTTAGATGATTATCCCAACTTTTTGAATTAAAATTTTCAATTTTATCATTTTCGAATACAGAGGCATTATTAATAAGACAATCAGGATAACCCATATTTTTTTTTGCAAATTTGATTATTTTTAAAACATCTTTTTCTTTTCCCAGGTCTGCTTTTATTAAATAAATTTTTGAACCTTTTTGCTCTAAATTATTTTTTAAATTTTCAGCTTTAGATTTCGATTTGTTATATTGAATTAAAATCTGAACTTTAAAACCAGATAATCGTTCTGCAATTGCTGCCCCGATCCTGGTAGCACCACCTGTGATAATTATTTTTTGTGCTTCCATTTTTTTTCTTTCTTTTTTGTTACCTTTGTTCCAGGCATCCCCATTGTGGAACGTCCTTTAGGATATAGTTTATTCTTAACATCATATTGTCTAATTTTAGGATTTAAAGTTATTTCAAGCTCTGTGCTTTCTAGCTTTCTGATTTCGTCTCGAATTTTTGCTGCTTCCTCAAACTCAAGATTAGAAGCTGCCTCCTTCATTTTTTTATCCAGAGCTTTAAGGTGTTTTTTGAGATTTCCGCCAATATTTGAACCCTCGCTAATTTTTACATAATCTTTTTCGTAAACACTTTCTAAAATATCACTAATTTCTTTTTTTACTGACTTTGCATCAATATTATTTTTTTTGTTGTATTCTATTTGAATTGATCTTCTTCTATCAGTTTCTTTTATTGCTTTCTTAATACTTTTCGTCTCTTTATCTGCATAAAGAATTACTTTACCATCAACATTTCTTGCTGCCCGACCAATAGTTTGGATTAAAGATGTTTCTGATCTTAAGAAGCCCTCTTTATCTGCATCTAAAATTCCAACTAATGCACACTCTGGTATATCTAGACCTTCCCTTAAAAGATTTATTCCTACAAGAACATCAAATACACCCATCCTCAAATCACGCATAATCTCTATTCTTTCAAGTGTATCAATATCTGAATGAAGGTATCTTACTTTAATTCCATTTTCATGAAGATACTCTGTTAAATCTTCAGCCATTTTTTTTGTTAGAGTAGTGACCAAAACCCTATAATTTTTATCAATAACTTTTTTACACTCATGCATTAAATCGTCCACTTGATTTTTAGCTGGTTTAATCTCTACCGCTGGATCAATCAAACCTGTTGGTCTAATTACTTGATCTATGAATTTACCTTTCGTCTGTTCTAATTCCCAAGGTCCAGGAGTTGCAGAAACAAATATAGTTTGAGTTCTCATCAAATCCCATTCTTCAAATTTTAAAGGTCTATTGTCCATACAAGATGGAAGACGGAAACCATACTCCGCAAGTGTACTTTTTCTTGATCTATCTCCTTTGAACATTCCGTTAAGTTGAGGAACCGTTACATGAGATTCATCAACAAAAATTAAAGTGTTGTCTGGAAAGTATTCAAATAGAGTTGGTGGTGGTTCCCCTGGCTTTCTACCTGATAAAAATCTAGAGTAATTTTCTATACCTGCGCAAGATCCTGTAGCCTCTATCATTTCTAAGTCGAACTTAGTTCTCTCTTCTAATCTTTGGGCCTCGAGTAATTTATTTTCAGATTTATGTTTTTTTAATGTTATCTCTAATTCTTTTCTAATATTTATAACTGCTTGTTCAACAGTTGGTTTAGGAGTTATATAATGGCTATTTGCGTAAACTTTGATTAAATTTAATTCTCTTACTTGATCTCCAGTCAATGGATCAAATTCCTCTATTTTTTCTAACTTGTCCCCAAATAAACTTAATCTCCAAGCTCTATCTTCAAGATGTGAAGGAAATATCTCAAGATACTCTCCTCGTGCTCTAAATGTTCCTCTATAAAAATTTTGATCATTTCTTTTATACTGAAGAGCAACCAAAGACTTTATTATTTGATCTCTATTATAATCATAATTCCTTTGAAGTGTTAAAGTCATCTTGCTGTATGCCTCAACTGACCCTAAACCATAAATACAAGATACACTCGCTACAATTAAAACATCGTCCCTTTCCAATAAGGATCTGGTTGCCGAGTGTCTCATTCTGTCTATTTGTTCATTAATTGATGCTTCCTTTTCTATGTATGTATCTGATCTTGGCACGTATGCTTCAGGCGTGTAGTAGTCATAATAAGAAACAAAATACTCCACTGCATTTTCAGGAAAAAAAGTTTTCATTTCACCGTAAAGCTGTGCAGCAAGAGTTTTATTTGGTGCTAAAATTAATGCGGGTCTATTTGTTTCTTCAATAACTTTAGCCATTGTAAAAGTTTTCCCAGATCCAGTTACTCCTAATAACACTTGATTAAACTCTCCCTTTTTTGCACTCTTAACTAATTTTTTAATAGCTTCAGGCTGATCTCCTGCGGGTTTAAAATCAGACTTTATTTTAAATTTTTTGCCACCTTCTAATTTCCCAGCAAACTTTGGATTTTTATTCTGTATATCTGAAATTAAATCTTGATAAGTATTTTGCATATATTAAACAAAGTATTAAAATAAGAAATATATTTCAATGAGCATAATATCAGATAGTTTAAAGAGAATTAAACCTTCACCCACTATTGCAGTCACCCAAAAAGCTAGGGAATTAAAAGCTGCGGGCAAGGATGTTATAGGTTTAGGAGCAGGTGAACCTGATTTTGACACACCTGAGAATATTAAAGCAGCAGCTATAAAAGCCATAAATGATGGAGATACCAAATACACGGCTGTTGATGGAACAGCAGAACTAAAAAAGGCAATTGTTGAGAAATTTAAACGAGAAAATAATTTAAATTATAAAACAGATGAGATTACAGTTGGGGCAGGTGGAAAACATGTAATTTATAACTTAATGATGGCAACTTTGAATAAAGGAGATGAAGTATTAATACCTGCTCCTTATTGGGTTTCCTATCCTGATATAGTTTTATTAGCAGGAGCTAACCCAATAGTAATAGAATGTTCAGAAGAGCAAAATTTTAAATTAACTGCCAAAGATTTAGAGAGCAAAATAACAAATAATACAAAATGGTTAATATTGAACTCACCATCAAACCCGACAGGAGCTTGTTATTCGGAGCAGGAAATTAAAAATTTATCTCAAGTCTTAAAAAGAAATCCTCACGTAAATATTTTAAGTGATGATATTTATGAACATGTTACTTATAATAATTTTAAGTTTTTCACGATCGCCCAAGTTCCTGAACTAAAGAGTAGAGTAGTAACTATGAATGGCGTAAGTAAATCTTACGCAATGACTGGCTGGCGAATTGGTTATGCGGCTGGGCCTAAAGAGATAATCAAGGCGATTGCAAAAATACAATCACAGTCAACGACAAACCCATCTTCTATAAGTCAAGCAGCTGCAGTAGAAGCACTTAATGGAGTTCAAGATTTTATATCAATAAGATCTAAAGCGTTTGAAGAGAGACGTGATTTTGTAGTTAATTCATTAAACTCAATAGATGGAATAAATTGTTTAAAACCAGATGGCGCATTCTACGTCTTTCCAAGTTGCAAAAGTTTAATTGGTAAAAAAGATAAAAATGGAAAAAAAATTGAAAATGATACTGATTTTGTTCAATCACTTCTTGAAAATAACGGAATTGCAGTGGTTCAAGGATCTGCCTTTGGTTTAGATGGTTTTTTTAGAATATCTTATGCAACTTCAATGAATAATCTTGAAAAAGCAATGAAGAGGATAAAAGATTTTTGTGAAAGCCTTTCCTAGTGTCCTGATAGATGCTTTTCAGCTTCAAGTGCAGCCATACACCCCATACCTGCAGCAGTAACAGCTTGTCTAAATATTTTATCTTTAACATCACCAGCAGCAAATACACCTGGAATGTTTGTTTCTGTTGAATCTGGTTTAGTTACTAAATATCCCTCCTTATCCATTTTTAATTGATCTTTAAATAATTGAGTTGCTGGATCATGACCTATAGCTATAAACAAACCATCCAATTCTAAGTCAATAAATTTATTTGTTTTAACATTTTTAATTTTTAAGCCTTTAACGTTTTTAGGATTATCATCACCAATAACTTCTTCAACGACACTATCCCAAATAATCTCAATTTTTTTGTTTTCCATTAGTTTTTTTTGCAACATTTTTTCTGCTCTTAACTCGTTTCTTCTGTGAATGAGTTTAACTTTTGATGCAAATTTTGTTAAAAACATTGCCTCTTCTACTGCAGCATTACCTCCACCAACTACTGCAACAGTTTTATCTTTAAAAAAAAACCCATCGCATGTTGCACATGCTGATACCCCAAAGCCTCTAAATTTTTGCTCTGAGTCCAAATTTAACCATCTTGCTTGAGCACCTGTTGAAATAATTATTGAGTCAGCGGTGTACTTTTGACCACCATCACCGATTGCTTCAAAAGGTTTTGATTTTAAGTTTACGGATGAAATATGATCTTCAATCATTTCTGTTCCTACTGCTTTTGCTTGATCTCTCATTTGTTCCATTAACCAGGGACCTTGGATGACTTCAGCAAAACCTGGATAATTTTCAACATCAGTAGTGGTCGTTAATTGTCCCCCCGGCTCCATACCCGTAACCATTATCGGTTTCAGAAGAGCTCTTGCCGCATAAACAGCAGCAGTGTATCCAGCTGGTCCTGATCCAATTATTAACACTTTTGTGTGTTTAGTTGGATTTTGAGTCATATGAAAGCTATATAGTAATTAATGGGCAAATTAAAAGGGTTATTATTGACAGAGGGATTACATGGCATGATTAGTCAGGTAGAAGGTTTAGCAAAGGCTCTTGATCTAGATTATTTTCACGAAAAAGTTGAATTAAATAGTTTTTGGAAATTAATTCCACCCAAATTTACACCTGTTAAAAAGTTTGTTTTTAAAAATAATATTAAAAGAGACTTTGATATAATTATCTCATGTGGGAGAAAAAGTGTAATTCCATCAATATTTCTAAAAAAAATCAATAGCAAAAAAATAAAAAACATTCATGTCCAAGATCCAAAAGTCAATTTTAAAAATTTCGATTATATTATTTCCCCCGAACATGATGATTTAAAAGGTGATAATATCCTAAGTTCAAAAGGGGCAATTCACTATTTAACTTCTGAGGAAATTAATGAGAAAAAAAATTATTTGTTAGAAAAAATATCAAATGAAAAAAAAATTATCACTTTGATTCTGGGTGGTCCAACTAAATATTATGCGTATTCAAACCAAAACTTACTAAATATTTTTTCAAAAATTAGCAAACAAGTTTTTAATAATAATTTTCAGGTAATAGTAATACCTTCAAACAGAACACCGTCTAAAACAATAGATCTTGCAAAAAAATTCTTTACTAAAGAACATCTAATTATTGATAAAGTTGATAAAGATGCATATTTATCATCTCTCGGAATTGCGGATTATATAATTGTTACCTGCGATTCTAGCTCAATGATTTCTGAAGCGGCTTTAACTGGCAAACCTTTATATGTAGCAATGATACCTCCTTCTAAAAAAGATACTAGATTTCAAAAATTTAGAAAATTATTTGAAAGAATGAATGTCATAAGAGAATTTGATGGCAAATTAGAGTACTGGGAGTATGAAAAACTTGATGAAACTAAAAGAATAGCATATGAACTAAAAAAAAAATTATAAAATGTCATTTTTAAAATCATTAGATAATAATTCCTCAAAGTTCAGTGAACCCTTTGATCACTGGGAGCTAAACAAACCTCTTACTGATGATCAAATAAAAGAAATTATAAAAGCAGAGATAGATAACCCAATTGAACACAACATTAATTATGACGGAACAAGAGCAATTGATGGTGGTCAGGGTGAATTTAGAGAGGGTATAACAGATGGGGGGAAAGCTTTAAAATTCAGATGTTTTATAACTAAAGAGAATGAAAAAAATTTTCCAGCATTAAAAAGCTTAATTGAAGAGCTTCAGAACAAAGAAACACATAATAAGATATCTAAATTAATTAATAAGGATCTAACCAACTCTTACGTAAGAGTTGAGGTTATATGTGACAGGAAAGGTTTCTGGTTAAAACCACATTGTGACATAAAAGAAAAATTAATGTCATGCTTGTTATTCGTTAATAAAGAAAATGAAAGCGAGGACCTTGGCACTGACTTTTATAACAAAGACCTTAAACTGACCAAAACCGTTCCATATAGAGATAATTATGGATATTTTTTTTCTAGTGGCCCAAATACATGGCATGGTATGGAAAAAAAAGAGATTGTAAAAGAAAGAAGATGTCTTCAGGTCAACTATGTTACCTTTAAGACAGACTGGAAAGTAAATTAAAGATCTAATTATCCTGTAAAGATTGGACTTTTAGTCTAGTAGTTTTCAAAGATTTTATCGCCTCAATAAAAGAATAAGCGGTAGACATATTTGTACAATAAGGAATTTTATTTGCCAATGCCCCTCTTCTTAAAGCTCTGGCGTCGTTAATTCTATGTTCTGAGTTTCCACCTCCAGTATTTATTACAAGAGAGATTTTTTTTGAATTTAAAACATCGACTATATGAGGTCTCCCACTACTTACTTTATTAATTTTTCTACATTTCATTCCATTCTGTTTAATGATATCCGAAGTTCCTTTTGTAGCTGAAAGAGTGAATCCAAGTTTAATCAATCTTTGAGCTACACCAACAATTTCCTGCTTATGAGAGTCTTTGACTGACAAAAAAGCCATTCCTTTTACCGGCAAAGAATTTGAAGCAGCTATTTGACTTTTTGCTACGGCCATTCCAAAATCTTCATCAAAACCCATAACTTCTCCAGTTGATTTCATCTCTGGTCCTAATAATACATCGCTATCAGGAAATTTATTAAAAGGAAAAACTGCTTCTTTTACAGCAAATTTTTTATTTGTTTTATATTTTAATTTATATTTATTTAATTTTTCACCTGACATTATTCTTGATGCAATTTTCGCAAGCGGTATACCATTAGCTTTAGAGACAAAAGGTACAGTTCTACTAGCTCTTGGATTAACTTCAATTACATAAATTTCATCATTTTTTATAGCAAATTGTATATTCAATAATCCTTTAACTTTTAAAGCTAATGCCAGCTTTCTAGTTTGAACTTTTAATTCTTTTAAAATATTTGCTTTTATGGATACGGGTGGCAAGCAACAAGCAGAGTCACCCGAGTGTATCCCTGCCTCTTCAATGTGTTGCATTATACCAGCAACATAAACGTCTTTTCCATCGGAGATGGCATCAACGTCCACTTCCATTGCATTATCAATAAATTTATCAATTAAAATTGGATTTTTTTCTGATGCTTTAAAAGCCTCATTTATAAATTGTTTTAATTGGCTTTTATCGTGAACAATTTCCATAGCTCTTCCTCCTAAAACATAAGACGGTCTAACGACAACAGGTAAGCCAATTTTTTCAGAAACTTTGATTGCTTGGTCAAATCTATACGCGATACCACTTTCTGCTTGCTTAAGTTTTAATTTGATAAGTAGTTCTCTAAATCTATCTCTATCTTCTGCTAAATCAATTGAAGTATATTGAGTTCCTAGAATTGGTAATTTATTATCATGTAAAAATTTTGCTAGTTTAATAGGAGTTTGGCCACCAAATTGCGCAATTATACCTAAGAGATTACCTTTTGATTTTTCTTTTAAAATTATATTTTCAACATATTCTTCAATCAAAGGTTCAAAATATAATCTATCACTCGTGTCGTAATCTGTAGAAACTGTTTCGGGATTACAATTGATCATGATTGTTTCATATCCAGCTTCTTTCAGAGAAAAGCTAGCTTGACAACAGCAATAATCAAATTCTATTCCTTGACCAATTCTATTAGGACCCCCTCCAAGAATTATAATTTTCTTTTTATTTGTTGGTTGAGATTCACACTCAATCTTAAAAGAAAAATTTCTTTGATAAGTTGAATACATATAGGGAGTAAAAGACTTGAATTCTGCTGCGCAGGTATCAACTTTTTTATACACTGGTAAAACTTTTAAAGCCTTTCTTTTTAATTTTACTATTTTTTCGTTTATTCCAACTATTTTAGAAATTTTTTTATCAGAAAATCCTATAGATTTTATTCTATTAAATTCCCCAAATTTCTTTGGTAAACCTTTTAAAGCTAATTTATTTTCTTCCTCAACTAATTCTTTAATTTGATTTAAAAACCAAGGGTCAACTTTAGATAATTTATAAATCGTATTTATTGAAATTTTTTTTCTAAAAGCTTCAGCAACAAGAAGTAATTTGTTAGGAATATTAATTTTTAATTTTTTTAAAATCTCTTTTTTATTATAATTAAATATATCATCTAATCCTGTTAATCCAATTTCAAGAGATACAAGAGCTTTTTGTAACGACTCTTTAAAATTTCTTCCAATTGCCATTGCTTCACCCACGGATCTCATAGATGTGCCTAAAATTGCATCTGTGTCTGAAAATTTTTCAAAAGTAAATCTAGGAATTTTTGTAACCACGTAGTCTATAGTTGGTTCAAAAGAGGCTGGTGTTACTTTTGTAATTTCATTTTGAAGTTCATCTAATGTGTAACCTACAGCTAACTTCGCAGCAACTTTAGCAATTGGAAAACCTGTAGCTTTAGATGCTAAAGCTGATGATCTTGAAACTCTTGGATTCATTTCAATTATTACCATTCTTCCATTTTTAGGATTAATTGCGAATTGAACATTAGAACCACCAGTTTCAACACCGATTTTTCTTAGACATGCAATAGATGCATTTCTCATTACTTGGTATTCTTTATCAGTTAGTGTTAAGGCTGGCGCTATTGTTACTGAGTCGCCTGTGTGAATCCCCATCGGATCAACATTCTCAATTGAACAAATTATTATACAATTGTCATTTTTATCTCTGACTACTTCCATTTCAAACTCTTTCCATCCGTCGAGACATTCCTCCACTAAAACTTGATTTTGTGGCGACTCTCTCATACCTTCTTTTACAATTTTAAAAAAATCTTTTTTTGTTCTTGCAATTCCACCGCCTAAACCACCTAAGGTAAATGAGGGTCTAATTATTGCTGGTAGACCGATCTTTTTCAGGCATTTTTTTGAATTTGAAAAATTATTTAATATTTCAGACTTTGGTAAGTCTAAACCAATTTCAGACATATTTTTTCTAAATTTCTTTCTATCTTCTGCATTAGCGATTGCTTTTGAATTTGCCCCTATAAGTTCAATTTTATATCTTTTTAACAAACCAATTTTTTCAGAATTTATTGCTAGATTTAATGCAGTCTGCCCACCCATAGTTGGCAAAATTGCATCAGGTTTTTCTTTTTTGATAACCTCCTCTAGTACTTCTAATGATATGGGCTCAATATAGGTTTTGTCTGCAACACCAGGATCAGTCATAATTGTTGCGGGATTGGAATTAATTAATATTACTTTATAGCCTTCATCTTTGAGAGCTTTACAAGCTTGTGTACCAGAATAATCAAACTCGCATGCTTGACCAATAATTATTGGGCCAGCTCCAATAACTAATATTTTTTTAATATCTTTTCTTTTTGGCATATTTTTTTACATCTTCCATGAAATGACTAAACAAATATTTGCTATCTTGGGGACCAGGGTTTGCCTCAGGATGGTATTGAACAGAAAAAACTGGTTTATTTTTCAATCTTATACCTTCAATAGAATTGTCAAATAATGATAAGTGAGTTATCTCAGTATTTTTCTTCAGGCTTTCCTTAATTACCTCAAATCCATGATTTTGACTAGTTATCTCAACTTTATTAGTTAATAAATTTTTTACAGGATGGTTAGCACCTCTATGCCCTAATTTCATTTTTCTTGTTTTTGCGTTTAAAGCAAGGGCTAATATTTGATGACCCAAACAAATACCAAACAAAGGTACACCACTTTGTATTAGACTTTTTACAACGTTAATTGCATATTTTCCAGTTGCAGCTGGATCTCCTGGACCATTTGATAAAAAAACACCATGGGGTTTTAATTTAAAAATTTCATCTGATTTTTTTTTACATGAGACTACTTTAACTTCACAATCATAATTAGAAAAATATCTAAGTATATTTTTCTTTATTCCAAAATCTATTGCAACAATCTTGAATTTTCTTTTTTTATTTTTTTCAAATCCTTTAATTTTTTTCCAAGTTTTTAATCCTTTCCAGGTATAAGTTTTTGGTGTTGTGACTTCTTTAGCAAGATCCATACCTTTTAACCCAGGCCAATTTATCGACTTTTTTATTAACTTACTTATATTGAACTTTCCGTCTTTAAAATTTGCTATTGTGCCTTTAGGTGCTCCCCTATCCCTAATAAAATTTGTTAAGCCTCTAGTATCCAATCCGGTTATTCCAACTATCTTATTTTTTTTTAGCCACTTATCTAAATTTTGAAGAGATCTATAATTTGAAGGACTTGTTATTTCAGAGTTAAATATCACACCTCTAGTCCAAATTTTGTCAGACTCAATATCCTCGTTGTTAGTTCCAACATTACCTATGTGAGGAAAGGTAAAATTAATTATTTGTCCAGCATATGATGGATCAGATATAATTTCTTGATAACCTGTTAACGAAGTATTAAAACAAACTTCCCCAGTCACCTCTCCTTGATAACCTAATCCGATGCCTTTAAATATTGACTTATTTTCAAGAACTAAAATGGCTGGGCTTAAATTAGAAAAATTTGAAGTTTTGTTTTTCTGTTTTGATGTCAATTACAACTCATGAGTTAAAGGTTAATACAATAAAACCCTTTTTTCCGCAACATATCTAATGGAAAATTCTAAAAAAAATTATTTTTTCTTTTGAAGAAATTTCTCTTTAAAAGTAAGTTTGTGATCATGGCTATTAGAGACAAGATTGATTTAGACTATAAAAATTCACTTAAATCAAAAGATAAAATAAAAATATCAACTTACAGGTTAATATTATCTGGCATTAAGGAGTTAGATATTATCAATAGATCAGGACCTCAAAAAAAAGAGACTGATGATGATGATGTTAAAAAAATGTTGAAGAAAATGATTAAACAAAGAGTCGAATCAATTGAAGTTTATAAGAAAAATAATAGAGATGACCTGCTTCAAATCGAAAAACAAGAACAAGAAATTTTATCAAGCTACTTACCAAAACAAATGAGCGAGGAAGAAACAAAGAAAATCTGTAGCGATGTAATAAGCTCTACAAAAGCATCATCAATAAAAGATATGGGCAAGGTGATGGGAGAGTTAAAAAAAAAATATTCCGATACACTAGATTTTTCTTTAGCTGGCAAAGTTTTAAAAGAGATTTTAAATAAATGATTGGATTAATATGAAATACCCAAAAGAATATTTAGAGGAAATAAAATCAAGATTAAAAGTTTCTACAGTAATATCTAAATTTGTAGCAATTAAAAAAAGAGGCAAAGAATTTGTTGGACTGTCACCTTTTAAAAATGAAAAAACACCTTCATTTACAATTAATGATGAAAAAGGCTTTTATCATTGTTTTAGCACCGGAGAACACGGAAATATATTTGATTTTTTAATGAAAACCCAAAATTTAAAATTTGGAGAAGCAGTTAGGAGTTTGGCAAATCAAGCTGGATTACAACCTTATAGATTTACTAAACAAGATGAACAAAGAGAAAAAGAGTGGAATATATATACACAGATTTATTCCACTTATATAGAGAGAAACAAAAAAAATATGATTGCATCAAACATAGCAAATAAAAAAGTTTTAGATTATTTAAAAAAAAGAAACTTAGATAATAAATCAGTTGAAGAATTTAATTTGGGTTATGTACCATTTGGCTTAAACACATTTTTGGATTTGAACAGTCAATTTGAGGAAAAAAGTTTAAAAGAATCTGGTTTATTTTATTTAGATGAAAGAAAAAATGAATATGTTGATAGATTTAGAGGAAGACTAATATTTCCAATTTATTCATTAACTGGTAAGCCAATAGCTATTGGAGGCCGTATAATTGAGGATAATAATAAATTAGCAAAATATGTAAATTCTCCTGAGACAAATTTTTTTAAAAAAGGAAATAATCTTTATAACTTAAATAAAGCAAGAAAAGTTTCAAATAAAAATAATGAAGTGTATTTAGTTGAAGGATATATGGATGTAATAAGTTTATATAATAATCAAATATCAAATTGTGTTGCAAATCTTGGTACCGCGCTCACTAGTAAGCAAATTTTATTATTAGGGCAATTTTTTTCTGAAATTATTATTTGTTTTGATGGAGATGACAGTGGTTACAAAGCAGCATTAAGAGCAGCTGAAAATTCTCTTAAATTTTTACAACCTGAAAAACAAATTTCATTTTTATTTTTACCTGATGGAGAAGACCCAGACAGCTTTGTAAAAAAACAGGGGAAAGAGCAATTTTTAAAATATTCTGATGATAACAAGATACAAATACACAAGTTTATTTATAACCACTACTTAAATAATTCTAAAAAAACACCAACTGAACTTGCAATGATGGAGAAAAAATTGACAAACTTAGGTAATTCCATTTTGGATAGTGTAGTTAAAAAATATGTTTTAGGATATTTTTTAGATCAGTTATCGAATTTACTTCCATCTAATATTAGTTATAATTACAGAAATTATAAGTCAAAGAATGCAAAATCTCTTGAAATTACAAAAAATATTTATAAACAAACACAAAAATTTTCTTCAATTGAAATAAAAGAGTTTTCTTTAATTTACATAATTTTAAATAATTTGGATTTTTTTTATCATCGTTTAGATCTCTTAGATAATTTGTCCTTTTTTTCTCAAGAAAATAAAATTATTTTTCAATTAATTAATGAATCTTTAAAAAGTGGTAATTATAACAATTTAGGTATAGATAAAAAATTTTTAGATAATATTAACAAGTTTGCTACTGTTAAACATATAGTTAAAGATAACGACGAAAATCATTCAAAAATTATTGAAATTCTTGAGGATATCAAAAAAGACCTAAAAACTCATGATCTTGAATTGAGAATACAAGAGCTAGAATCAAAATTTGCAGAAGATTTCAATCAAAACACTTTTGATGAAATTAGAAGGCTTAAAAAAGAGCAAAATATTAATTAAATACAGACAAAAAAATATAGATTTTTTTCAAATTGTCTTTATATAGGTAATTCCAAATTTTAAACTGTGGAAAGAATTATTACAAAATCATTTGCGAGACTTATGGGCAGAGGTGTTCATAGGGGCTTTATTACTCATGAAGAATTAAACAAATCTTTAGGTAAAAGAAATTTATCAAGTGAAAATCTTTCTCAAGCTTTTCTACATATATTAGACGAAAAAATTTCACTTGTGGAAAAAAAATCGGATTTTAAAGCTATTAAAAAAAGAGACAATCAAAACAAAGAGGAGCCTAAAAGTTTAGAGAAAAGTGACGATCCAATTCGTATGTATTTAAGGGAAATGGGTGGTGTTGAGTTATTATCAAGAGAGGGTGAAATTGCAATTGCTAAACGAATAGAAGCTGGAAAAGATGTAATGTTGAATGCATTATCACAAAGTCCAATAACAGCTCAGCAATTTAATGATTGGAATGATAAACTTCATAAAGATGAAATAATGGTTAGAGAAATTATAGATATCGATACAAATTATATGGAGGATGAAAATTCCTCACAAGGATTAAAAAATAAAAAAAACAAAAGCGAGCTACAGACTAATAAAAATGATTCAGAAGATGAAAAAAAAGAAAATAATAATACTGATGATGAAGATGAATTTAATCCAACTTTAGCAGCAATGGAAAGTGAGATTAAGCCAAAAGTTCTAGAGACAGTAAACAATTTGACTAAAAACTATTCCAAATTAATTAAACATCAAAAAGATAAGCTTAATAGCATTTTAAATAATATTAAATATTCACCAGCTAAAGAAAAAAATTATCAGAAGTTAGTTGATGAAATTTTAGAAAGTATAAAAACTCTTCAATTGTCTCCATCTGTTTTAGAAAATTTAGTTCAAAAACATTACATAGAAAATAAAAAAATAATTTCATTGGAGGGAAATTTGTTGAGGTTAGCTATGAATGATAAAATTTCTAGAGATGAATTTATTAAATTTTATATAGGTAATGAAATTAATCCAAATTTAAAAAATTTCTTAACATCAAACACAATTTGGAAAAATTTTTTCAATAAAAATAAAAATGAATTTAAAAACATTAGAGATAGGTTAATAGAAATAAGCCATAAACTTGGTATAAGCGTCACAGATTTCAAAAAATTAGTAAGCAGAGTACAAAAAGGAGAAAAAGAGTCTCGTATTGCAAAAAAAGAAATGGTCGAGGCAAATTTGAGATTAGTTATTTCAATAGCAAAAAAATATACTAATCGTGGCTTACAATTTTTAGACTTAATTCAAGAAGGTAATATTGGATTGATGAAGGCAGTAGATAAATTTGAGTACAGAAGAGGATATAAATTTTCTACTTATGCAACTTGGTGGATAAGACAGGCAATCACACGTTCTATTGCAGATCAAGCAAGAACGATAAGGATACCTGTTCATATGATCGAAACAATAAATAAAATTGTCAGAACTCAAAGGTTAATATTAAGTGAATTTGGTAGAGAGGCTACCCCAGAGGAACTTGCCAAAAAATTAAGAATGCCGTTAGAGAAAGTTAGAAAAGTTTTAAAAATTTCAAAAGAACCTGTTTCACTGGAAAAACCAGTTGGTGATGAGGAAGATAGTAATTTAGGAGATTTCATTGAAGATACTAAGGCTTTAGCACCTTTAGAACAAGCAATTAAATCAAATCTTAGCGAGGCAACTACAAAAATTTTATCCACATTAACTCCTAGAGAAGAGAGGGTTTTAAGAATGAGATTTGGGGTGGGAATGAATACAGATCATACACTAGAAGAGGTTGGTTTACAATTTTCCGTAACGCGTGAAAGAATAAGGCAAATTGAGGCTAAAGCACTAAGAAAACTAAAGCACCCTAGTCGATCTAAACAATTAAAAAGTTTTTTAGAAAGCTGATTTTGTAATATTCTTAATTAATGGATTTAGTTAGCGTAATAATTCCATATTTTAAAAAAAAAAAATATATTATAAATTCTGTTAAATCTGTTCTAAATCAAACTTATGAGAATTTAGAGATCATTATTATTTATGATGATGAAAATCAAAATGATTTAGAATTTATCCAAAAAATTAAGAAGAAAGACAAAAGGATATTTATTGTCCAAAATTTAAAGAATATGGGTGCAGGCGAGTCAAGAAATATTGGTATTAATAGTTCGAAAGGCAAATATATTGCTTTTTTAGATGCAGATGACACTTGGCAAAATGACAAACTAAATAAACAAATAAATTTTATGAAGACAAACAATTATGAGATAACTCACACTTCGTACTGTATCGTTGATGAAAGCCAAAAAATTATTGGAAAAAGGATAGCAAGAAATTTTTTTAGATTAAATGAACTTTTAAAGTCATGTGATATTGGCACCTCTACAGTCATAATAAAAAAAAATTTAATCAATGATAATGTTAAGTTTGCTTCTTTAAAAACAAAAGAGGACTATGTTTTGTGGCTTAAACTTCTGGAAAAAAATGCTAAAATATATGGCTTAGATGAAATATTAACATTTTGGACAAAATCTAAGACCTCATTATCTTCCTCAACTTTACAAAAATTAATTGATGGTTTTAGAGTTTATTATGAATATATGAATTTTAATTATTTTAAATCTATATACTATTTATTGTGCTTAAGTATTAATTTTCTTTTAAAAAAATAAATGTATTTTCTTTTAACATATTCATTTTTTGTAATTTTATTAAGTATTTTTATCAAAAAAAAGAAATTATTTTTGAATTACACTGGAGACAGTCATCAGTTTTTTTCAAATCAGAAAAATATACCATTAATTGGTGGAATATTTTTAATTTTACCTTTAATTTTAATAAATTACCAAAATATTATTTACAGTATTTTATTGATTTTAATTTTTTTATTAGGATTTTTATCTGATCAAAAAATATTAATTTCGGCAAAAAAAAGATTTCTACTACAAATCATCTTGGTCTTTTCTTCAGTGATTCTTTTAGATTTAGAGATATTGTCATCAAAATTAATTTTGTTTGATTATTTTTTAAAACATCCTGTATTCAATATTTTTTTTACCACGTTTTGTTTATTAATATTAATAAATGGGTCAAATTTTATCGATGGTTTAAATGGATTATTGCTATCTTATATGACTTTTATAATCTTTATTTTATTAAAGCTAGGATTATTAAACGCTCTTTCAATTGAGTATGATTTTATAATTTATTTGATATTTTTTATAATAATTATTTTTTTGCTAAATTTATGTAACTATTTAATGTTGGGTGATGCAGGCGCATATATTCTAAGTTTTTTTGTAGGATATTTAATTTTAAAATGCCATATATCAAGTCCAAATATTTCTCCTTACTTTTTTATTACTCTTTTGTGGTATCCGTGTTACGAAAATTTATTTTCCATAATTCGAAAATTAAAATCTAAACTTTCACCTTTAATTCCTGATAACAATCATTTGCATCAATTGATTTACACAAGATTTAAAAAAAAAATAATTAAGAGCCAATTAATTGCGAACAATGTTAGTAGTTTAATAATTTCTATAGTGAACTTTATCATAATTTTAATTAGTTCTTTAAACCCTTACAGTAGCTTTTATCAGATAAAGTTGATTATTTTTTCTATATTTCTTTATTCGTTCATATTTATAATAATTAAAAAAAGACCTTGAGACACTAATCAATAGATACACTCTATTTATCTATATACTTACGATACCTAGAGATATGTGATAATGATATATTATACATGAAGACTGATTTTATTATTCTTTTCTCTTTTTACTTTGTATCTATTATTTCTACATTTGGATATGGATTTTACTTACAAAAAATAATCAATATTCCTTTTAAAAAAAGATGCCTGGGATATTCACTCTTAATAGGTTTTTTTTTTTTAACTTTATACTCTTATTTTTCAAATTTTTTTTATGAGCATAATATTTACCACAATCTAATTGTTTTAATCATAGGTTTATTTTTATTTTATTTAAACGATATAAAAAAACTTTTAATTAAGAAAAATTTTAAAATTTTAATTATTTTATTTTTATTGTTATTTATATCTTTTTTAATTTTTAAATCGCATGATGACTTTCCATATTACCATTTTCCTTATACTTATTATTTAACCCAAAGTTCATCTTTTGTTGGAATAGGGCAGTTTAACCACGGTTTTCGAACTCCATCGTCATTATTTTATTTTAATTCATTGTTTTATTTGCCTGTAATAAAATTTAATTTATTTCATATTGGATCGGCAATAATATATGGATCTGCTATTTATATATTTTTCTCAAATATTACAGAAAATATTAAGAAAAAAGAAATAAATTATCTTTATTATTATAATCTTCTATCTTTAATTTTCATTTTAGTATTTTTTTACAGATTGGCAGAGCATGGAACAGATAGATCAGCTCAAATATTAATTTTATTGATTGTAACTGAAATTTTTAAAATTTTTAACCTAAAAAAAATATCAAATTATGAAGTATCAATAATTTCAATTTTGTTTGCAATAACTATTTCATTAAAAGCCTTTTATTTTTTATATGGTTTAATATTAATACCTTTATTAGTAATAGTTTTAAAAAGGATTGGTTTTCGAAATCTAATACTTAAAGTTTTTTTTAATAGAACTTTTTATTTCTCATTATTGTTGCTAATTTTTGTTTTAATTACGAATTTCTTAAATACCGGATGTTTAATTTATCCTTTGGTAAATAGCTGTTTTACTAATTTTGATTGGTCTATACAAGTTAAGGAAATTGAGATGATGAGGCTTCATTATGAAGGTTGGTCAAAAGCTGGCAAAACTCCTAGTTATGTTGTTAACGATCTAAGTAACTATGTTAAAGACTTTAACTGGTTAAATAATTGGATTAATAAATATTTCTTCTTTAAGGTTACAGATTTTTTACTTGGTATTGTAGTTTTAATAATAATTTTTTTAGTAACTTTTTACTCAAAAAAAAAAATTAAAAAAAATTCTAAAAAAGAAATTATATACTTATATTTTGCTATAATCATTTTATTAATAGAGTGGTTTGTAAATCATCCTGCTTTAAGATATGGCGGTTACTCTCTAATAGCGGTATCTTTTTTTGTCCCATTTTCATTATTATTAGAAAAAAATAAAAATAATATGAATTCAATAAAAAAAAAGACTTTTATTATAATATTAATTTCTACGATAATTTTTGGATTAAGAAATGTTGATAGAATTAATAATGAAAACAAAAAATATAATTATAACGTTATTTTAAATCCTTATTATAAAGTTGATGATTCATATTTTAGAATAGAAAAGCAAACTCATAATATTATAAAAAATTACAAAGATTGCCTAAAAGATAAGAATGCATGTAATACAGAAGATGAATATTTCATAAAAACAAAAATGGGCAAATATATTTTTATAAGAAAAAAAGATAAATTTTAACATTTTTATAAAGGTTAAAAGCTGTTCAATAATTATTTGATTATATATATTAACAATATTTCTTATTAATCTTTACTTTCTAAAAAATTAATTATATTAAAAAAATTATAAGTGAAAAAAAAAGCTTTAATATTTGGACTCACCGGCCAGGATGGATCATATCTTGCTGAATTTTTATTAAATAAAAAATATATAGTTCATGGTGTAAAAAGAAGGTCTTCATCAATTAATACTCAAAGAATAGATCATATTTATCAAGACCCACACCAAAAATCTCGAAATTTTATTATACATTACGGGGATATAACAGATTCAACTTCTGTATCAAAAATTATTGAGTTAGTTAAACCAGATGAAATTTATAATCTTGCTGCCCAGTCTCACGTTGCTGTTTCATTTGAAGTTCCCGAGTATACAGCTAATGCAGATGCTCTTGGTGCATTGAGAATTCTTGAGGCGATTAAATTTCACAAATTAGAAAAAAAAACAAAATTTTATCAGGCTGGTACCTCAGAAATGTATGGGAAAGTTCAAGAAGTTCCTCAAAATGAGAAAACTGACTTTTATCCGTTAAGTCCTTACGGTGTTGCAAAACTTTATGCTCATTGGATTACAAAAAATTATAGAGAAGCTTATAATATATTTGGATCTAATGGAATATTATTTAATCATGAAAGTCCTAGAAGAGGTGAAACATTTGTTACTAAAAAAATAATTAGTGCACTGGTTAAAATTAAAATGGGAAAACAAAAGAAACTTTATCTGGGAAATTTGGATGCAAAAAGAGATTGGGGTCATGCTAGAGATTATGTTGAGGCAATGTGGAAAATTTTACAACAGAAGAAACCAGATGATTTTGTTATTGCAACTGGAAAACAATACAGCATCAGACAATTTATTAATTTTGTGGCAAAAAAGTTAAATATGAGAATAAAGTGGTTGGGAAAAGGCACAAATGAGAAAGGATATGATTTGATCGGTAAAAGAAATATAATTTTTGTAGATAAGAATTATTTAAGACCATTGGATGTTAATACTTTATTAGGAAATGCTGCTAAAGCTAGAAAGCAACTTTCTTGGAAACCTAAAACAAATATTTATCAACTTATAGAGGAAATGATATCAGAGGAAGTGAAAAACCTTGATGCTTAGCAAAAAAAGTAAAATTTTCATAGCTGGACATAAAGGAATGGTCGGCTCGTCAATTCACAGAAAACTAAAAAAAATAGGTTACAAAAACTTACTTCTTGTCGATAAAAAAAAACTTAATTTATTAGACCAAAAAAAAGTTCATAGCTTCTTAATAAAAAATAAACCAAAATTGGTAATAATTGCTGCAGCTAAAGTTGGAGGAATTGTAGCTAATTCAAAATATAAAGATAAATTTTTGTATGAAAATTTACAAATTCAAAATAATTTAATACATGGTTCATATTTAGCCCGAATTAAAAATTTAATTTTTTTAGGATCAAGCTGTATTTATCCAAGAAACTGTAAACAACCTATGAAAGAAAAATATATTTTGACTGGAAAATTAGAAGAGACAAACGATTCATATGCCATAGCTAAAATTGCAGGTATTCATATGTGCGCAAATTATTCTAAAAACTATAATTTAAACTATAAGAGCCTAATGCCCCCTAACATGTATGGTCCAGGTGATAATTATGATTCACAAAATTCGCATTTTTATCCTGCTTTAATGAATAAAATAATTAAAGCAAAAAAACAGAATAAGAAATATGTTGTTTTGTGGGGAACTGGGAAAGCAAAAAGAGAATTAATGTTTGTAGAGGATTTTGCAGATGCACTTATTTTTTTTATGAATAAAGATTTTAAAGAACCTTTTTTAAATATCGGCACAGGTAAAAGTTATTCGATAAAATGGTATGCTAAATTCTTAATGAAAAAAATCGGAGTAAATTTGAAAATTAAGTTTGACAAATCTAAACCTGGTGGAACGCCAGAAAAATGTTTAGACATCTCGTTAGCTAAAAAATATGGCTGGAAACCAAAAAATGATTTCCACAAGGGTTTTGATACCACTTTTAAAGATTACCAAAAAAATTATTAAAATTGCTTAAAATTTCATATTTACAAGTCTAAATATTTTAGTATAAGTCCATTGCCTGGTGATTATTGCGAAGGTGTAATACCCGATCCCATTCCGAACTCGGAAGTCAAGCCCTTCTGCGCCGATGGTACTTTGTCTTAAGGCATGGGAGAGTAGGACGTTGCCAGGCTAAACTATTATGAAAATTAAAAGCTCCCTTAAATCTTTAAAAAAAAGAGATTTAAACTCTAAGATGGTTAAAAGAAGAGGTAGAGTTTATATAATCAATAAAAAAAATCCTAAGTTCAAAGCAAGACAAAAATAAATGAATGGATAACGATAATCACAAAAAAACTTGGGAAAATTTTACTAAGTTTGTTCTTTGGGGGACAATATCAGTTATTGCTATATTGGTAGTCTTAGCTATTGTCTTATTGTAAATTCAGAAAAAAAATTAATGATTATAGGTTCTATTTGTGAAGATAAAGCTACTGAAAAAAGAATTTCAGTCACTCCAGATAATGTAAAAAAATTTATCTCAAATGGCTTTAAAGTTTACCTTGAAAAAAACTATGGTAATCATCTTGATATAGATGATGAAAAATTTTCAGAAAACGGTGCTGAGTTTTTTGATGACAAAGGTGAAATTATTAAAAATTCGGACATATTATTACAATTAAACTTACCAAACGAAAAAGATTTAAAAAATTTATCTCCAAATAAAAATTTAATTGGAGTTTTTGATCCTACAAAAAATAAGGATCAAATTTTAAAATTATCTGAGAAAAATATTAATGTTTTCTCATTAGAGTTACTTCCTCGAATAACACGAGCTCAGTCGATGGATATTTTGTCTTCACAAGCTAATCTTGCTGGTTATAAAGCGGTAGTAGATGCATTTGCTTTTTTTAACAAAGCAATTCCAATGATGATGACTGCTGCTGGCACTATTCCAGCCGCAAAAGTTCTTGTTGTAGGCGCTGGGGTAGCTGGATTACAAGCTATTGCTACAGCAAAAAGAATGGGAGCTATTGTTTTTGCTACCGATGTTAGGATGGCATCTAAAGAACAAGTAGAAAGTTTGGGAGGCAAGTTTTTAATTGTTGAAGGTTCAGAAAATTTAGAGACTTCTGGAGGATATGCAAAAGAAGCCTCAGCAGAATTTAAAAAGAAACAAGAAGATTTATTGACAGAGACACTAAAAAAAATTGATATAGTTATTTGCACAGCTTTAATACCAGGAAAAAAGGCTCCAGTAATAATTAAGGGAGATATGATAAAGGTAATGCCGAAAGGCTCTGTTATTTATGATTTAGCAGCCTCTCAAGGAGGTAATACTGAATTTACAAAAGCAGATGAAATAGTTGAAACAAATGGAGTTAAAATTTTAGGAGATAGTAATTTACTTAATAAACTTCCAATATCTGCGTCTAACTTATATTCTAAAAATTTGCTAAATTTTGTAATTAATTTATATGATAAAAAAAACAGCAAAATTAATATAAATTTAGAGGATGAAATTATTAAAAAAACTTTGGTAAAATAAATGGAAATAGATCCTTTTGTATTTAGATTGAGTATTTTTATATTGTCAATTTTTGTAGGCTATTATGTTGTATGGAGCGTGACCCCATCCCTTCATACGCCGCTAATGTCAGTAACTAATGCAATTTCATCAGTCATTATAGTTGGTGCAATAATTGCAGCTCTAGCAGGTAATAATGAAAAAATATTTAATGAGGCAAGTATATTTGGGTTTTTAGCTATAATACTAGCAGCAGTTAATATTTTTGGAGGATTTCTAGTAACTCAACGCATGTTAGCTATGTATAAAAAGAAGAAAAAGAAATGATATCAATAAATTTACTTGCATTATTCTACTTAATTTCAGGAGTACTATTTATTTTAGCATTAAGGGGACTTTCATCTCCAGAAACCTCTAGACAAGGAAATTTTTTTGGTATTCTAGGAATGTTAATTGCAGTAATAGTAACGTTTTTATCAATAGGAAACTTCTCTACAAGCTTTATATATGTTGTTGTATTTCTTTTAATTGGTGGAAGCATCGGTGCCTTTATTGCGTTTAAAATTCCAATGACAGCTATGCCAGAACTTGTAGCGGGTTTTCATAGCTTGGTTGGTCTAGCTGCAGTCTTTGTTGCAATTTCGGCTTTCTTAAATCCAGAGGCTTTTAATCTTGGGACCTCAGGAAACATAAAGCTTGCTAGTTTAATTGAAATGTCAATTGGGGCAGCCGTCGGTGCTATAACTTTCTCAGGTTCAATAATTGCTTTTTTAAAATTAAGAGGAATTATGTCAGGAGCACCAATTACTTTCCCAGGTCAACATTTTTTTAATTTATTTTTACTCTTACTTATTATAGGCCTAACATATTTTCTGTGTTCATCACAATCCTCAAATTTTTTTTGGACCTTAATAGCAATCTCATTTTTAGTTGGCATATTGTTAATAATACCAATTGGTGGAGCTGATATGCCTGTAGTAATTTCAATGTTAAACTCATACTCTGGGTGGGCAGCTGCAGGAATAGGCTTTACATTAGAAAATACAGCCTTAATTATTACTGGAGCTTTAGTGGGTTCTTCGGGAGCAATATTATCTTATATTATGTGTAAGGGCATGAATAGATCTTTTTTCAATGTGATCCTTGGTGGTTTTGGGGGCACCGACCAGTCGTCTAAATCTAATAAAGGAGAGCAGAAACCTGTTAAAAGTGGAAATTCTGATGATGCTGCTTTTTTAATGAAAAATGCTTCGTCTGTTATAATTGTACCTGGCTATGGAATGGCTGTAGCACAAGCTCAACATGCTTTAAGAGAAATGGTTGATACTTTAAAAAAGAATGGGATAAAAGTTTCCTATGCGATACATCCGGTTGCTGGACGAATGCCAGGACACATGAACGTCTTGTTAGCTGAGGCTAATGTGCCATATGACGAGGTGTTTGAATTAGAAGAAATTAATAATGATTTTGCTAATTGCGATGTTGCATATGTGATTGGAGCTAACGATGTTACAAATCCAGTAGCAAAAACTGATCCTCAAAGTCCTATTTATGGCATGCCAATTTTAGACGTTGAGAAAGCAAAATCTGTATTATTTGTTAAAAGAAGTTTGTCACCAGGTTATGCTGGAGTAGATAATGATCTATTTTATAGAGAAAATACTTTAATGTTATTTGCTGACGCAAAAAAAATGACAGAGGATATTATAAAAAGCTTTTAAAAGTTTAATAAGAGTTAATGTCAAAACCTTTTTAGCTGATAGCATGAGGCCAAGATTTAAAGTTTAATTTTGGTTGCGGGGGACGGATTTGAACCGCCGACCTTCAGGTTATGAGCCTGACGAGCTACCAGACTGCTCCACCCCGCGATATTAAATTCTGTTTTTTAACTTATTTAGTTTTTTTACTCTTTTTATATTTTCTTGGAGTATTCTTTTTTTTTTCTCTGATGGTTTTTCATAATTAGATTTAAGTTTTACTATTTTAAAAAATCCATCTCTTTGAAGTTTTCTTTTTAAAACCCTCAAAGCTTGCTCTACATTATTATCTTTAACGTCTATTTTAATAACATCCTCCAAAAGTCGTAGTAATTAACATTTAAAAAAAATTATGTCTATTAATTTTTACTCGGTTTGAATATTTTGTTTTTGGGCTTTTTCTTTAAGCTTTCTTTCTCTCTTTATACGCCTATCAGCCTTTTCTAATGCATCTGTGAGATCTTTTTGGGAAAATAAATTTATAGCTACGGGATCTTTGGCGTTCAAGCTATTAAAATTCCAATAACTTTTATTTCTAATTGCAACGACAGAGTTTTTTGTGATACCTACAAGTTTTGCAATTTGAGAATCTTTTAATTGAGAATGATTTTTGATTAACCATAGAACTGAGTCAGGTTTATCTTGTCTTTTTGATAACGGAACATATTTTTTTAATTTCTTATCAGATTCCTTTATATCTATATCGTAATTAATTATATTAAGTGGTCTATCTTGATCTTCGCTAGATAAATCAATTTCTTCTCTTGTTAACTGTCCTGATGTAATTGGATTGTAGGGTTTAATTCCTTTTGCTACTTCACCATCTGCTATACCCTGAACCTCTATTTCATGCAAGTTACAAAATTTTGCGATTTGTTTAAATGTTAAAGTGGTATTCTCTACAAGCCATACTGCTGTTGCCATTGGCATTAATGGTGTTGATGTCATAACTGAATTTATTTTTTTGTTTCTGATTTAAAGTTTTGAAATTTCTTGTTGAATTTACTTACTCTGCCTTTATCTAAAATTTTTTGTTTACCACCTGTCCATGCCGCATGTGATTTAGGGT
Source organism: uncultured Pelagibacteraceae bacterium (assembly GCA_902619665.1). Lineage (GTDB taxonomy): Bacteria > Pseudomonadota > Alphaproteobacteria > Pelagibacterales > Pelagibacteraceae > Pelagibacter. The sequence goes on along the minus strand of CACNFB010000003.1, from coordinate 10,924 downwards.
CGATTTCGAGTTTTAACACGTCTCCTTCATTACCCCAAGTAGATCTAGTCTCAAATTGAGTGCCATCTGTCATTTCAACTTTTATTTTATGATACACCGGGTGTATATTTTTTTTCATAGCGAACTTATAGCAAAAGAAAATTATAAAACAATTAAAAGATATTTATTTTTTTGTTTAAATCTCCACTTATTCTTCCATTTGATGCATTAATACTAATTTTATTAAATTTTTCTAATTCAAAATTATCAACCACCCCACCAGCCTCCTTTATTAATATAGTCCCTGCTGCAACGTCCCATAGATTTACATTTTTGTGTATACTACCGTCAAATCTACCTGAAGATACATAAGCCAAATCTAAAGCTGCACTACCAGTATTTCTTATAATTAAATTCTCAGGAATATTTTTTCTAAAATTCACTCCGTAAAGACAATCGGTAATCCTATTTTTTTTAGAAACTCTTATACTTTTATTATTTAGGTACGATCCACCATTTTTCTCAGCATAAAACATCTCATCTTTTATTGGATCATATATAACTCCAGCAATAATCTCGTTATCAATTAATAATCCAATTGATATACAAAAATGTGGAACACCATTTAAAAAATTTGTAGTACCATCAATTGGATCAATTATCCAAAAATTATTTATATCTTTTTTTTTAATAAAACCTCTTTCTTCCGTGAGAATTGAAAAGTTTTTTTTAGACTTTTCAAGTTCTTTAATAATCATCTCTTCAACTTTCCTATCTGCGTTAGTAACAAAATTATTTGGACCTTTTATAGAAATTTGCAATTTCTCCAATTCACCAAAATCTCTTATCAAAACTTTAGACGCTTTTTCAGATGCTTTAATCATTAAATTCAAGTTAGGAGAAATAGAATTCATTTTAAATTTTTTTAATATATTCCAAGGTTCTTGTATCAATAATAATTTCATCATCAGACTCAATAAAAGGTGGAACTTGAATATTCAGACCGTTATCAAGAGTTGCAGGTTTGTAAGATGAGGAAACAGTTTGGCCTTTTAAAGCTACATCTGTAATTTTAACTTTGCAATTTATTTGATTAGGTAATTCAACAGATATGGCAACATCATTGTGAAAACTAATCGTTACCTCTAAATTCTCAATAAGTAATTTTCCTTTTTCTCCAACAATATCTTTAATAATTTCGATTTGTTCAAATGATTTGGGTTCAATAAAAAAATAATTTTTATCATCTTCATAAATGTAGTTATATTTTATCTCCTCTAATGATGCTTTTTCGACAGTTTCACTTGATCTAAATCTCTCATTTAATTTTGTATTTTTATTAATACTTTTCATTTCTACTTGCGCAAATGCACCCCCCTTACCAGGTTTAACATGTTGAGTTTTTAGCACTTGCCACAAATCATTTTTATACTCTAAAAGCATACCAACTCTAATTTCACCAGCATTTATTTTCATATAAATTTATTTATTGCCTCTATTGGTTTATTTTTTTTGTTTTTCCAAATGTAGCCTGAGATAGCCAAAAAGTTTGCTTTATTCAACAGAAGTTTTTGATAATTATTAGAGTTAATTCCGCCTATCGCAACTATTGGTTTATTAGTGATACTTCTAGCTTTTTTCAATGTATTTACCGATGCTTTGTATTTTATTTTTTTTGTTTTTGATGAATTAAAAGCTCCAAATGCTAAGTAATCTACTTTATTTCGAACAGCAACTTTAGCTAATTTAATTGAATTGTGGCATGTAACTCCTATTATTTTATTTCCAATTAACTTCCTTGCATCTGAGATGCTCATGTCTTTTTGACCCAGGTGACAACCATCTGCTTTTAATTTTTTTGTTAAAAAAACATCATCATTTATAATAAATTTAACGTTAAAATTTTTACAAATCTTTTTTATTTTTTTTCCTATAATCAATTTATTTTTAAAATTTTCTTTCTTGAGTCTTAGCTGAAAAAAACTAATTTTATTTGTCTTAAAAACTTTAATTAAATCGCTGTAAAAAGAGTTTTTAATTGTTAATGGAGAAATAAGATAAATAAATTTTTTTTTATTGATTTTCAAGATCTTTAGACCATTTTCCTTGAGCTGCTAACATATTCATTTTAGCTCTGTGGTTAAAAATTTTTTGTGTACCCTCAATATTTTGTATATCATTTGACCAAAATTTTAATGCACTTTGTTGTAGAGCTCGGCCATATGAAAAACTCATTATGAAATTAGTATTATTATTTTTATTTATTAGATTCAAATTTTCTGTTGCCTCTATTTCAGATTGACCACCAGATAAAAAAGCTATTCCAGGCACTTCCGAAGGGACAGAATTTTTTAAACATTCTAAAGTTAACTTTGCAACTTCATCATTTGAAATTTTATCTTTACATTTATTGCCAGCCAAAATCATGTTAGGTTTAAGTATTATTCCCTTTAAGTCAACTTTGTGAAAAATTAGTTCTTCAAAACATTTTTTTAACACCTCTGAAGTTTTTGAAAAACAATCTTTTGCTGAATGATCACCATCCATTAATACCTCCGGCTCGACTATTGGAACCATATTGCACTCTTGAACTAATGCAGAGTATCTTGCTAGTGCATGGGCATTTGATTGAATGGAAAGCTTGCTAGGATATTTTTTAGAAATATTGTAAACACCCCTCCATTTTGTAAACTTCGCGCCAAGTTTATAATATTCTTTTAATCTTTCTCTTAATCCATCCAAGCCTTCAGTAATTTTTTCATCTGGTGAACCTGCTAAAACTTTAGCACCTGTATCGACCTTTATTCCAGGATAAGAACCCATATTTAAAATTAATTCTGGGACTGATTTTTTTTTGGAAGTTTTTTGTTTTATTGTTTCATCATATAATATTACGCCGCCTATAGATTCACTCATACTTGCAGCACAAAATAGCGTCTCTCTAAATAATAGTCTGTTTTCTGGAGTTGATTGCACATTTACACTATCTAATCTTTTGGTCATAGTCCCTGTACTTTCATCAGCGGCTAATATACCTTTACCATTTTTTAAAATCTTAAGTGCAATATTATTTAGTTCAGACATGTTAACTTAAAGCTTTTATACCAGGAAGATCTTTACCTTCAAGATATTCTAAAAATGCACCACCAGCAGTTGAAACAAAATTAAAATCTTTAATTGCCTTAATTTCATTGATTAATGCTATTGTGTCCCCTCCACCTACAACTGAGTAAATTGATTTGTTTTTATTTTTTTTTATAATTGCTTTTGCAATCTCATAACTACCATTTGCAAAGTTGGGATTTTCGAAATACCCCGCCGGCCCGTTCCATAAAACTGTTTCACTATTTTCAATTACCTTCTTAATTGCATTGATTGTTTTTGGTCCTATATCTAAAATTAAATCATCTTTATCTATTTCATTTAGCTCCTTAGCCTTGGATACACTATTTAGATTTTTTCCTACCAAAACATCTATAGGATAAGTAATTGAGCAAGAATGTTTTTTTGAAGTTTCAAATATCTCTTCGATTATTTTTTCACAATTTTCCTCTTTAACTGATTTTCCTATTTGATTTCCCTTGTGATTAAGAATATTATTTGCCATACCCCCAACGATAATAATATTATTAAATTTAGGTATTAAATTTTTAATTATTCCGATTTTTGAGGAAATTTTAGAACCTCCAATAATACAAGTAATTGGTTTTTTAATCTCAGATGTAACTTTTTTTAAAGCAGTTATTTCTGCCTCCAATTGAAGCCCGGCAAAAGAGGGCAAAAACTCCGTGATTTTACTTACAGATGTGTGGGCTCTATGAGAACAAGAAAATGCATCATTCACAAATAAATCTGCTAAACCCGCCAATTGCTTAGCAAATGAAGTATCATTTTTTTCCTCTTCCTTATTAAATCTAATATTTTCTAAGCATATAATTTCATCAAATTTTTCTATAAACAAGTCCTCTTTTTCTAATTTAGAAATATCATCACTGATCAATTTAATTTTTTTATTAATTTTTTTTTCTAAATATTCACAAATTGGCTTCATAGATAAGTCGCTTTTTTTTTCCCCTTTAGGACGTCCTATATGAGAAACAATTATAATTCTTGAATTTTTACTAAGTAAAAAATTAATTATTGGTAAAATTTTATCAATTCTTGTTTGGTCAGTGATTATACCATTTTTTAAAGGAACATTTAAATCTAATCTTAACAAAACTTTTTTTTGATCTAGATTTTCGTAATCTTTGATATATTTCATTATGATATCTTACGAAGATACTCTGCAATATCACACATTCTATTGGAAAAACCCCACTCGTTATCATACCATGCTGAAATTTTGCCCATGTTTTTGCCAACTACATTTGTTAATTTTGCATCAATAATTGACGATGCGGGATCATGATTAAAATCTACTGAAACAAGTTTTTCTTGAGTTATCTTTAAAACCTTATTTTTATTATTTTTGCTAAATTTATTAAAAGACGAATTTATTTTTTCTATACTTAAATCCTTTTTTGTTTGAAAGACCAATTCAACTAATGAAACATTGGGGGTTGGCACTCTCATAGCAATACCTTCTAGTTTCCCTCTTAATGATGGTATAATTTCACCAATTGCTTTTGAAGCTCCAGTTGAGGTTGGTACTATAGACTGACCAGCAGATCTTGCTCTTCTAGGATCTTTATGAGAATTATCAAGCATTCTTTGATCTGTTGTATAAGAATGAATAGTTGTCATAAAACCTTTTTCAATTCCAAAATTATTATTTAAAACATAGACCACCGGAGCTAAGCAATTAGTTGTACAAGATGCAGCAGAAATAATTTTGTCTGTTTTTGAGATATTTGTGTGGTTTACTCCATAAACGATAGTTTTGTCGGCACTTTTACACGGCGCTGAAACAATTACTTTTTTAGCGCCATTTTTAATATGAGAAATTAACTTATCTTTTGAATTAAATTTACCTGTGCATTCAAGAACTATATCAACGTTATATTTTCTCCATGATATGCTACTTAGATTATTTTCCTGCGAATAAGTAATTTTATTTCCATTGATTACCAATTTATCTTTTTCGATATATATTTTTGCTCTAAATTTTCCATGTACACTGTCCCTTTTGATAAGATCAAAAGCTGTTCTAATATCTGCTCTATTATTAATGTGATTAATCTTTAGACCTTTATGTTTTTCCTCAAAAATAGATCGAAGGACCATTCTACCAATTCTACCTAAGCCGTTAATTCCTATTTTAGCTTTCAAAATCTTTCCTTAATTTTATTTACAATATTTTCCTCATTTAATTTAAAATGATTATAAATATCTTTATATGGTGCGCTTTTTCCAAATTCGTTAATTCCGAAATTTAATCCATCATTACCGGTATATTTATTCCAATAGTTGGTTTCAGATGCCTCTATTGAAACCTTTAATAAATTACTTGTTAATATTTCAGATTTATATTTATCATTCTGCATGTCAAAAATTTCATGGCAAGGCATTGATATAACTTTTGAATAGATATTATCTGTGGCCAATTTATGACTAATTCTACATGCAAGATCAATTTCGGAACCACTTGAAATCAAAACTAAATTTATATCATTTCCAGTTCTCATTATTTCATATGCTCCTTTAGAGCATTGATTAATATCCAAATAATCCCTTCTAATTGGATTTGTCTTTTGTCTAGTTAATGCAATAACACTTGGGGTATTTTTATTTTCTAGAGCTATCTGCCAACATTCAAATGTTTCTATAGTATCCGCAGGTCTAAAAACATTTAAGTTTGGTATTGATCTAAGTGCTGACAATTGTTCAATTGGTTGATGTGTAGGCCCATCTTCACCAAGGCCGATAGAGTCATGAGTGAAAACAAAAATCACTTTTTGACCCATCATAGCTGAGAGTCTAATTGATGGTTTACAATAGTCACTGAATATTAAAAAAGTTCCTCCATAAGGAATTAAATTACTGTGTAAAGAAATCCCATTCATAATACCACACATGGCATGTTCTCTAACTCCATAATGAATATAATTTCCATCAAATTTTCCCGGTTTAATAATTTTATGATTTTTAGTTTTTGTATTATTAGAGCCAGCCAGATCAGCAGACCCTCCTATAAGATTTGTTAACTTTGATGCAATCTCAAGAAATTTTTCTGAAGATTTTCTTGTCGCCATCGGTTCTAAAATTTTTATATAGTTTTTCTTGAACTCCTCAATTTCCTCTTTTATGGAAGTTGGAATTAAATTATCCTTTTTTGTGTTATTTTTGGAATTAAATTTTTCTGCCGCTAAAGATGCTTTATTTCCAATATCTCTCCATGCATTTAATATTCTATCTGGAATTTCGAAAGGCTTATGCTTCCAATTTAATTTTTTTCTTACTAACTTAATTTCATCTTGACCCAAAGGACTTCCATGAGAAGACGCTTTACCGCCTTTATTAGGAGAGCCAAAACCAATCGTAGTTTTGCAAGATATAGCAATAGGTTTTTTTGAATTTTGAGCTTTCTTTAATGCATTAAATATTTGTTTTTCGCTATGTCCGTTTATATCTAAATAATTCCAACCATAACTTTCAAATCTTTTTTTTGTGTTATCTGATACAGCTAAGTTAGTCGGGCCATCTATCGATACAGAGTTATTATCAAACAATAAAATAAGATTCCTTAATTTTAAATGACCTGCTAGACTCAAAGCTTCATGGCTTATACCTTCCATTAAACAACCATCTCCAGCCAGAACATAAGTTTTATGATCTATAAAATTCTTACCAATTTTACCTTTTAAAATCTCTTCTGCTAAAGCAAAACCAACAGCATTCGAAATTCCCTGACCAAGTGGCCCCGTAGTTGTTTCAATACCAGAGTTAGATTGATATTCAGGGTGTCCAGCACATATGGAATCTAGTTTTCTAAAATTTTTTATGTCATCCAAAGAGACACTTTTATATCCAGTTAAATAAAGTAAAGAATATAAAAGCATAGACCCATGTCCTGCTGACAAAATAAATCTATCCCTGTTTATCCAATTTGGATTTTTAGGATTAAATTTTAAAAAATTCTTAAATAAAACTGTCGCGACGTCTGCCATGCCCATAGGCATACCTGGATGACCAGAATTTGCTGCTTCCACCGCATCAATTGATAAAAATCTAATTGCGTTAGCTAATTGTTTGTGTTCTACTTTCAATTGTTGACCTATCTAGACTAAGATGACTCAATTTATTAGTATATTATATATATGAAATACTTCAGTGAGAAAGAAAAAAAGCTTGAAATGGCTCTGGACAAATTAAAAAAACTTAATTTGATAGACGACGAAGGTCGAAAAAATCTAGAATTTTTATCTGATCAAAAAAATCAATTAGAAATTGAAAAAAATGAACTTGAAAATAAACATCAGAATTTGATGAATGAACATCATAAACTAAAAGATCAATTAAAGGCCATGAAAGAAAAAAATTCAAAGCATAAACTAGATCAATTAAAATTTAACGAGAAAATTGATGAATTAAATCAAGAAACAGATATTCTGTTAGACGAAATTGACAAATGGCAAACGTAAACATTAAATTTAATGGTAAAGATTTTCTCTTATCTTGTGACGATGGACAAGAGGATCATTTGGAACAGTTAGCAAACCATCTTGTTAACAAATTTGACAAGTTAAAATCAGATCTAGGAAATATTGGGGAAAATAAATTATTATTAATTACTTCAATAAAAATAATGGATGAATATTTTGAAACAAAAAAAAAGGTAGATGTTAATAAAAAAGAAATACAAAATATTACTGAAAAATTTAAAGAGCTTAAAGCTTTAGCATATGATTATAAAGATGAAAAAGAGAATGAAGCAAAAAAACTTTCAGAAAATATTTCTAGCTTAGAAATTGAAATACAAAAAATTAAAGATGAATACGATAAAATAATTTCAAGCACAACGCAACGTATTGAAGAATTTGTTCAAAAAACAAATACAAAAAATTAATTTTTAGTTGTGAAAAAATCTCAAATTAGAAAAATAATTTTAAAGAGGCGAGCCAATTCAAATTTCAAACATAAAAAAATTAATTTTTTAAGTTTATTAAAGTTGCTAAATCAGGAAACTAAAGATAAAAAAATTGGTTTTTATTATCCGATTGGATCCGAAATTTGCACTCTAGAATTAATTGAAAATCTAAGAAAAAAAAAATATATTATCTCATTACCAGTTTTGGAAAAAAACTTTAAAATGTCTTTTTATGAATGGACCAAAAAAAAACCTCTCAAAATAAATAATTTTGGTATACCAGAGCCCATAAAACTAAAAAAAATTATACCTTCTACACTTATAATTCCAATTGTAGCTTTTGATAATAATTTGAATAGGCTTGGATATGGTGGAGGATTTTATGATAGATTTATAAGAAATTTAGAAAAATCTAAAAAAGTATTAAAGATTGGCCTTGCTCTTTCTTGTCAAAAAATAAATAAAGTTCCAACTAATAAATTTGATAAAAAAATGAATTATATATTTACAGAAAATAAAGTTTACAGATGAGAATACTTTTTTTAGGAGACATAGTTGGACCATCTGGCTGTAAAGCAGTTAAAATGTATTTGCCAGAAATAATAATAAAAGAAAATTTAGATTTTGTTGTTGCAAATGGTGAAAACGCCGCAGATAACGGGGCAGGTATCACAGAAAAAATTTCTAATGAATTATTTGATTGTGGGATAAATGTCCTAACTACAGGAAACCATGTGTGGGATCAAAAAGAGACGTTTGAGCATATAGAAAAAGAGAAAAAACTTTTAAGACCTCATAATTTAATAACACCCGCTCCTGGAAAAGGTTTTGAAATCTATTCTACTAAAAATAATTTTAAAGTCGGTGTGTTAAATTTAATGGGAAATGTTTTTATGAAAAAGTGTGATGATGTTTTTATAGAGACAGAAAAATTTTTAAAAAATTACAATCTTAAAAAAGATTATGATTTTTTGATAATTGATTTTCATGGAGAAATAACTAGCGAGAAAATGGCAATTGGTCATTTATTTGATGGTAAAGCAACTTTAATTACAGGTACTCATACTCATGTTCCAACAAATGATGCTAGAATTTTGAAAAAAGGTTCTGCATATATAACAGACTCTGGAATGTGTGGAGATTACAATTCTGTAATCGGCATGAATAAAGATAACTCCATAAATAAATTTTTTAAAAAAAAAGCTGAAAAACATTTTCCAGCTTTAGGTGAAGGAACTTTATCAGGAGTAATCGTTAATTGTTGTACAGAAACAGGTTTGGCTAAGAGCATAAACAGTCTTGTAATGGGAGGTGTTCTACAAAACACAATTTAATATGGCGGGTCACTCACACTGGGCTGGAATTAAACATAAAAAAGGAAGAGCAGATAAAGAGAGGTCAAAAATTTTTTCAAAATTATCTAGAGAAATAACCGTTGCCGCAAAATTGGGTGACAAAGATCCTGACATGAATCATAGATTGAGATCTGCTATTCAAGCTGCAAGGTCGGCTAATATGCCCAAGGATAATATTGACAGAGCTATTGATAAATCAAAATTTAACGACCAATCTAATTTTGAAGAAATAAGGTATGAGGGTTTTGGTAACAATAAAATTGCAGTAATTATTGAGGCATTAACTGACAATAAAAACAGAACAGCATCAAAAATAAGAGAAATTTTCCAAAAAAATGGTGGCAACTTAGGAACCTTAGGCTCAGCAGCACATAATTTTAAACATCTTGGGATTATAAGAGTTGATGCTGAGCAAATAGACTCTAACACCATGCTTGAAATAGCAATAAATTCTGGAGCAGATGAGTGCTTTTCAAACAAGAGCTATCATGAAATACATTGCAATAAAGAAAATATTTATAATGTAAAAAAAATTATGGAAAAAAAAATTAATAATTTTTTGTCTACAAATATTGAGTGGTATCCATTAGTCAAAGTTAATTTAAATAATGAACAATTTGTGGAAGCTAGAAAGTTTTTAGAGAGCTTGGAGGATCAAGACGATGTACAAAAGGTTTACTCTAATTTAGAAATGATGGAATAAAACATGTTAATTATTGGCATAGATCCTGGAATAAAAGGAGCTATATGCATTTTAAAAGATGGAAAAATTTTGGATGTTTTTGACATGCCAATAATGCCTGTTGGCAAAAAAAATAAGTCACAGGTTAATGGATCACAGATTTATAACGAAATTCAAAAAGCAATTATTCATGAGGACAAAAAAGATATAAAAGTAGTGATAGAACAAGTTTCAGCAATGCCTGGCCAAGGAGTTACTAGCATGTTTAATTTCGGCCAGTCTTTTGGTGTGCTTAAAGGTATATTTTCCGCTATGCAAATACCCATGGATTTTATTTCACCTGTAAAGTGGAAAAAACATTATAACCTTATAAATACTCAAAAAGACTCTAGCAGAACAAAAGCAATTGAGTTTTTCCCTTACATTTCCTCAAAATTATCAAGAAAAAAAGATGCTAATAAAGCAGATGCAATATTAATAGCTAGTTTTTACCATCAAATCCAAAAAAAATTAAGACAAATTGATGACACATTTTAGTGTGAAAGATTTTTCATGGAAGCAGATATAACTTCGCAAGCAGTAGGCTTAGGCAGCTCAGTTGATTTTTCGTTAATGAGCTTGTTCCTAAGAGCAGATATCGTCGTTAAATCAGTTATTATCTTACTAATAGCAGCATCAATATACTCATGGGCAATAATTATAGAAAAATTTAAAATGTTTAAAAAAATAAATCAAAGCACTATTGAATTTGAGGAGAAATTTTGGAAATCTAAATCCGCTGAAAGTTTTTACAACAATCTTCCTGCAAATAAAGATGATCCCATGTCTAATGTTTTTTAGGAAAACCATGCAAGTCGTTTTAAAGTCTAGATCTAGAAG
>CACNFB010000002.1 GCA_902619665.1 uncultured Pelagibacteraceae bacterium | reverse complement strand
TTTATTATTAAAAACGAAATTGTACTAAAAAGATTAGGTAGAATTAATAACTTCTTTGATAGTGAAAAAAACAAACCATCTGCAAATCTTGTAATTGCAGGTGATATATTTAAAATTTACTTTGACCAGTCAGTTGATCTATCATTAATTAAAGAGAATTTACTTAAAAGACAGAGCAAATACGAGGCAGAATTAGATGTAATATCAAAAAGATTATCAAACAAAAGTTTTGTCGACAGGGCACCAAAAAATATTGTTGATCAAGAGAAAAATAACTATAATGAATTACAGAAAAATATTGATAAAATATCAATCACAGTTAAAGGTTTGTAATGAAATTTAATAAGAAAAAATTACCAAGTAGACATACTTCGCTAGGTCCAGATAAGGCACCTCAAAGATCTTTTTATTATGCTATGAAACTGACAGAAAAAGATGTTGCAAAACCTTTTGTAGGAGTAGTTTCAACATGGAATGAAGCTGCACCTTGTAACATTGCTTTAATGAGACAAGCTCAATCAGTTAAAAAAGGTGTTAAATCATCTGGAGGAACACCAAGAGAATTTTGTACAATCACAGTTACTGATGGTATTGCAATGGGACATGAAGGAATGAAATCTTCATTAGTTTCAAGAGATGTAATTGCGGATTCAACTGAGCTCACTGTAAGAGGTCATTGTTACGATGCCCTAGTTGGTGTTGCAGGTTGTGATAAGTCTTTACCCGGTTTGATGATGGCAATGGTTAGATTAAATGTACCAAGTGTATTTATTTATGGAGGCTCTATACTTCCTGGAAGATTTAACGGTAAAGATGTAACTGTAGTAGATGTTTTTGAAGGTGTAGGAAAATATTCTTCAGGACAAATGAATGCACATGCTTTAAGAAAATTAGAATTAAAAGCTTGTCCAAGTGCAGGTGCTTGTGGAGGTCAATTTACAGCAAACACTATGGCATGTGTCTCAGAGGCGATGGGATTAGCATTACCTTATTCAGCTGGAACCCCAGCACCCTACGAACAAAGAGATAAATTTGCATTACAAAGTGGAAAAGCTGTGATGAATTTATTAGCAAAAAATATTAGACCAAGAGATATTGTTACAAGAAAAGCATTAGAAAATGCAGCAACAATTGTTGCAGCAACTGGAGGCTCAACAAATGCTGCATTACATTTACCAGCAATAGCAAATGAAATAGGAATTAAATTTGATTTAATGGATGTTGCTAAAATTTTTAAAAGAACTCCTTATCTTGCAGATTTAAAACCAGGTGGAAGATATGTTGCAAAAGATATGTGGCTAGCAGGTGGTGTACCAATGTTATTAAGAACATTGTTAGACGGTGGATATATCCATGGTGACTGTATGACTGTTACAGGAAAAACTATGAGACAAAATCTTAAAAATATCAAGTTTAATCCAAAACAAAAAGTTATGAGAAAATATAACAATCCACTTTCTAATGATGGAGGTGTCGTAGGTTTAAAAGGAAATCTTGCACCAGAAGGAGCAATTGTGAAAGTTGCAGGATTAAAAAAATTACAATTTACAGGAAGAGCAAGATGTTTTGATACTGAAGAGTCTGCTTATAAAGCTGTTAAGAATAAAAAATATAAAGACGGAGACATAATTATTATTAGATACGAAGGTCCAAAAGGTGGTCCTGGTATGAGAGAAATGTTACAGACAACTGGTGCAATTTACGGCCAAGGAAAAGGGGAGAAGGTAGCACTTATTACTGATGGTAGATTTTCAGGTGCAACAAGGGGTTTTTGTATTGGTCACGTTGGTCCAGAAGCATCTGTTGGAGGACCAATTGCATTACTTAGAAACGGAGACGTAATAGACATTGATGCTAAAAAAGGAACTATCAATGTTAGATTGTCTAAAAAAGAATTGCAAAAAAGACGTAAAAAATGGAGACCTAAAAAGATTAACTTTGGTAATGGAACTCTTTGGAAGTATGCACAAACTGTTGGTCCAGCATATTTAGGAGCACCAACACATCCTGGTGGTAAAAACGAGGTTAAAGTATACGCTGATATTTAATGAAAATTAGACCGGTTATTTTATGCGGTGGGGCAGGTACTAGACTTTGGCCCAAAAAATCTAATCATCAAGCAAAACAATTCATAGATTTTGGAGGCTGGACTTTAATTAATAAAACTTTTGAAAGAGTTAAAAGTAAAGTTTTTGATTATCCAATTATAAGCACTAATTCAAAGTATATTAAGGATGTAAAAAAAGCTTTAAAGAAAAGCAGAATTACAAAATATAAAATTATTTTAGAACCAGCAAAAAAAAATACTGCTCCAGCAATTTTAGCATCAGCATTAATTAAAGATGTACCGTATAATCAGCCATTAATGTATTTTACTGCAGATCATTTAATTGAAAAGCCTAACAAATTAATTACAGCTATTAATAAAAATAAGTCAAATTTAGATGAAAAAAATATATTTATATTTGGCATAAAGCCAACAAGTCCATCTAGTGAGTATGGATATTTCATTACTAAGAAAAAAAAGAGTATTAATAAAGTCACCAAATTTATTGAAAAACCTAAAACATCGAGAGCAAAACAAATAATTAGACAAAAAGGATACTGGAACTCTGGGATGTTTTTTTTGAGAAAAGACTCAATTATTAATAATTTTAAGAAATATCAGCCTAATATTTTTCGAAACTGTAAAAAAGCTGTAATAAAAGCTAAATATAAAAGCAATGTGTATTATTTAAATAAACAATCGTTTTCTAAAACTACAGCAAAATCTTTTGATTATGCAATACTAGAAAAAACTAAAAATATTAATGCGATCAAGCTTGATATTTCATGGTCAGATCTAGGGAGCTGGAAAGAAATCTGCAAAATGTATGGAAAGATTAAAAATAAATACTTTAAAAAGAAAAACGTATTTCATAGACCATGGGGCAGCTACACAAACTTATTTAAAGGCAAAGAATTCTTAATTAAAGAATTATTTGTTAAACCTAAAGGCATTTTAAGTCTTCAAAAACATTTTCATAGATCAGAACATTGGGTAGTTACTCATGGAATTCCAAGAATTACTCTAAATAAAAGTAAATTCTTAAAGAAACCTGGTGAAACTATTTATATTCCATTAGGAGCTGTTCATAGAATTGAAAATCCATTTAAAAAACCGGTAAAAATTATTGAAGCACAAATAGGCTCAATCCTTAAAGAAACAGATATTGTTAGATATCAGGATGTATATGGTAGGGTAAAATAGTATTAAGCAGACTTTAATATATTTATTTTTTTTTCTGATTTTGAAATTAAAACTTCTTTGAAATTACCAAAATTGTCACCATCAATTTGCACTGGTATTTTACTATTCATACCTTCAAATTTAATATTATCATCATATTTTGTAATCACTGATTTTGATTTTTCTAAATTACCATAAATAGCTACTAAATATATGTAATATAATAATTTTAATCGATTTAAGTTTTCAAAGATGTATGTAACAACTTTATCATCAAAGATATTTGTTTTTGCTATTGAATGATGACCTGCATAATATTTGCTATTTGTACATAGAACCCAATCTGCATAAATAGTTTCATTATCGATAAATATCTTGATTTTATTATTCTTCATAAATAAAAATTTTTGTAAACCTTTAATACCAAATATTAATTTTCCCATTATTTTTTTAATCGAGGAATTAATTGATTGAACTATTTGAGCATCCCATCCTAATCCTGCCATCAAAACAAAATGTTTTTCATTTATTTTCATTAAATTAGATTTATTAAAATTATTTGAGGTTAATGTTTTTGCAATTTGTTTAATGTTTTTAGACATACCCAATTCAGCTTGTAGAATGTTAGCTGTTCCTGCTGGAATATATCCAATTGCAAAATCTTTATTAAAATTAAAATTATTTTTTATAAGTTCGTTAATAGCAAATGAAACTGACCCATCTCCACCAGCTAATAATAATCTGTTATATTGATTTTTTGGGATATTTTTTATTATTTCTGATGCTTGGTTCTCACTTTTTGTCTCAAAAAAATCAACCTGGTATTGTTTTCGAATTTCATAAACAATCTTCTTAATAAAATTAGTCTTTCTTCCACCGGCAGATTTTTTATTATATATCAAACAAAATTTCATAATTTAATAATTCTGTAACATTATTATGTACAAGATAATTATGTTTCTACTTATAAGTGAATCAAAAAATAAAACAAGTTTATATGACAAATAAATCACCTTTATTAAAGTATAGAAGTATATTTATTTCAGATTTACATCTTGGAACAAAGGGGTGTCAGGCAAGTAAGATTTTAGAATTTTTTAAAAACTCTAGATCAGAAAATCTTTATCTTGTTGGAGATATTGTTGATGTTTGGGCGATGCAAAAAAATTTTTATTGGCCTCAAGAACATAATGACGTAATTCAAAAAATATTAAGAAAAGCAAGACATGGTACTAAAGTTTTCTACATAGTAGGCAATCATGATGAATTATTTAGAAAATTTATTCCTATGAATTTTGGTGACATACACATGTTAAATAGAATTGTTCACGAAACTAATTTAGGAAAAAAATATTTAATTGTACATGGTGATGCGTGGGACGGGGTAATGAAACACGCTAAATGGTTATCTAAAATTGGATCTGTTGCTTATAATTTATTACTAAGAATTAATGTGGTTATAAATTTCTTTAGAAAATTAAGAGGCAAAGATTACTGGTCACTTGCTAAATTCTTAAAATATAAAGTTAAAAATGCAGTAAAATATATTGGTGAATATGAAAAAACACTTTCAGATTATGCAAAAAACAAAAAATATGATGGAATAATTTGTGGTCATATTCATCATGCGGAAGATCAAGAGTTTAATGGAATAAATTATCTTAATTGTGGTGATTGGGTTGAGTCATGCACCGCATTAGTAGAAAATTACAATGGAAAATTCGAAATTATTTATTGGGATAAAATAAGAGATAAATATTTCAATAATGAGGAAATTTCACAAACTTTAAAAACAAAAAATCTTAAAAAAGCATCTTAAAAAATGAAAATCTTAATTGCGACAGATGCATATTTCCCTCAAGTTAATGGTGTAGTAAGAACTCTTCATGAAACAGGGCAAGTTTTAAAAAAACAGGGTCATTTAGTAGAATATATCACTCCAGACTTATTTTTAACTTTTCCGATGCCCAAATATAATGAAATTAGATTATCTATTAATGTTTGGCCAAGAGTTGGTAGTTTGATAAAAAAAATAAAACCTGATGCAATTCATATCGCTACTGAAGGTCCTATAGGAACTATGGCAAGAAGATATTGTTTAAAGAATAATCTAAAGTTTACTACAAGTTTTCATACAAGGTTTGATAAATATCTTAAATTATATTTTCCAATTATACCTGCAAAATGGGCTGAAAAATTTTTAGCAAATTTTCATAATAAGGCTGAGAGAATTTTAGTAACAACAGAGTCTATGAGAAGAGAATTAATTAATATAGGTATAGATGATAATAAAATGATTACTTGGACCAGAGGTGGAAATCACGGAGCATTTAAGAACCCTAAAAAAATTGATTTACCCCACAAAAGACCAATTTGGATTTATGTTGGAAGAGTTGCAGTTGAGAAAAATATAAGAGCTTTTTTAGAATGTGATTTAGAAGGTACAAAAATAATAATAGGAAAAGGACCTGATTTAAAAAAATTAAAAAAAGAATTCCCTAAAGATATTTTTTTAGGAGAAAAAACCAACGGTGAATTAGCATCACATTTTGCATCCTCCGATGTTTTTGTATTCCCTAGTAAAACAGATACATTTGGAATTGTGGTTACCGAGGCTTTAAATTGTGGAACACCTGTTGCAGCGTATCCTGTTCCAGGTCCTAAAGATATATTTGAAGGATCCAAAATAAATTGTTTAGACAATAATCTTAAAGTTTCAGCCCAAAAAGCTTTAAAAGTTGATAGAAATGATTGTCTTGAATTTGCAAAAAAATTCACTTGGGAAGAAACAGCAAAAATATTTTTTAACAATATTTCACCTAACCATTAGTTATTTTTCTCAATTTGTTTGCATTAAAAAGTGTAATATTGCAAAATTAAACTATCTAATTTATGGAATATTTAGTCATCCTACTTGTAATTGTTATAATTTATCTCCTATATTTACTTAATCAAAAAAAAAACAAACCAATAAATACTGCCATAATAGTTAATAAAAGAGAGGAAAAAACAAAAAGAGTAATTATAGACGAGCTTGAAGATCAGTTTTTCGCATTAAATAAATTTAATATAATTAAATATGCTAATCCAAGTGCATTAAAAAGATTTGGAAGTAGTTTAGTTGATAAAAACATATCTGCTGTAATTCGAAAGCCAGAATTAATAGAAAATATTGAAAAAGCTATAGTTGAAAATAAAACAAAAAATATTGACATTGAAATAGACCTCCCATCATATCAATTTTATAAAATTTATATTATTCCTGGTCCAACTCATTTATTTACTGAACCAGATTCTGTTGTGTTATTTTTAAAAGATTTTACTGAAATTACAAAAGCACAAAAATTTAAAACTGATTTTGTCGCTAATGTAAGCCATGAATTAAGAACACCTTTAATGGCAATCAAAGGATCATTAGAAACAATTGAGGGCCCAGCGTCTGATGATGAAAAGGCTAAAAAAAAATTTATGAAAATAATGACTGATCAATCAAATAGAATGGAAAATTTAATTAATGATCTTCTAATACTCACAAGAATTGAATTAGAAGAACACATAAGGCCAAACTCTTTAGTTAATATAAATGATCTTTTCAAAACAATCATCAGTAATTTTGAAATTGTTTTAAAAAAAAAGAAATTAAATATTAATTTATCTCTCGCAAATCCAACAATTGTTATTGGAGATGAAAAAAAATTACAAACTGTTTTTTCTAATCTTTTAGATAATGCAATTAAGTATTCAAATGAAAACAAGTCTATTTTTATATCAAGCAAAATTAGTGTTGGTAAATTGTTAGAAAAAAATTTTATGATCAGTATTAAAGATGAAGGTGTTGGTATTCCCCAAAGATATATTTCTAGAATTACAGAAAGATTTTTTAGAGTAGATCTTGAACAAAGTAACAAGGTTGGTGGAACTGGTTTAGGATTAGCTATTG
This sequence comes from uncultured Pelagibacteraceae bacterium, assembly GCA_902619665.1. Classification (GTDB taxonomy): domain Bacteria; phylum Pseudomonadota; class Alphaproteobacteria; order Pelagibacterales; family Pelagibacteraceae; genus Pelagibacter. Next base: position 147,943 of record CACNFB010000002.1, on the reverse strand, counting down.
TTAAACATATTGTTACTCAACATCGTGGACATTATGAGATTCTAAGTGAGGAAAATAAAGGAACTGAAGTTCAGATTTATTTACCAACAAAAACTTAGATTTAAAAAGTATTGATTTATAATAATTTTAGAATGTTTTTATAACATTTCTTTACTTGATTAATGTTAGTCTTTTTATTATTTTTAAGCATGATTAGAATACTTAAAAATATTTTAATTTTTGCTTTTTTGTTAAGCTCTTTAACAACAAGTGTTTTTTCCAAAGATATAACAACATTATTAAGAAATCAGCAACTTACAGTTTTTGATATTGGGATTTTTAGACTAGAAGCAGATTTAAAAACTTCATATCCTTCTATAAAAGATCATTTAGAGATTTCTGAATCTGAATTTTATACTAACGTAGTTACCTCATATTCTAAAAACTCAATTGATTTAATTGTTTCTGTTCCTATGAGTAAAAATCTTAAGGAGGAAAATTACTTTTCGGATTCTTTTAGATGTAGAAATATTTTTAGTTCTGTAAGAGATTTTTTATTAAGGAATGAAAACTTGAGTAATTACAGATATACTATGGCTACAAGTTATTTAACCTCTATATTTTCAACACCAAGTTCATGGCCTAGCTGGAGATATGATGAAGATATTAGAGAAGAATTAGTAAACTTGGTAAAACTTGAAATAACTTTACGTCCAAGCAATGAACTAGCTCTTAGTGAAAAGGTAAACCCCGTGTCATGTAGTGGTGGCCTAGAAACTGATGTTGAAAAGATAATTATATCAAAAAAATACAACTAAAAGTTTTATTAAGTTTCAACTATAAAGTTACATTTTTAACAAAAGTGTAACAATTCTGTAATATTAAAGATTCAATAAATTTATACGAGTCTGTCATCTTTTAATTAATAAATAATGAAAGGATTAAAGATAATGAAAAAACTAACTATAATAATTGCTTCATTAGTTGCTTTATCAATAGCAACTGTTGCTCAAGCAAGAGATCAAATTAAGATAGTTGGTTCTTCTACGGTATTCCCTTATGCGACTGTTGTTGCTGAAAGATTTGGTGGTTCAGGATTTAAAACTCCTGTTATTGAGTCTACTGGTACTGGTGGTGGAGCTAAACTATTTTGCGCTGGTGTAGGTGAACAACATCCAGATATTACAAATGCATCAAGAGCTATGAAAGATAAAGAAAAAGCACTATGTAAGAAAAATGGTGTTAATGATATCGTTGAAATCGTAATTGGAAACGACGGTATTACATTAGCTTACAGTAAAGATGCAAAACCAGTAAACTTTACAAAAGAACAATTATACTTAGCACTAGCCGCTCATACAGTTGTTGATGGTAAATTAGTTCCAAATATCTATAAAACTTGGGATCAAATTGACCCTAGCTTACCAAAACAAAAAATTTCAGTGATGATCCCACCAGGAACATCAGGAACTAGAGATGCTTGGAATTCTTTAGTAATGAAAAAAGGTATGACTAAAGAAGCTAAAGCTCTTTATAAAGCTGGTTTTGAAGCTGGAAATAAAAAATACAAAAAACCTCAAAAACTTTACAGAGAAGATGGTGCTGCTATTGAAGTAGGAGAAAACGATAGTTTAATCATCCAAAAGTTAACTCAAGATAAAGAAATGTTTGGTTTCTTTGGCTTCAGTTATTTCCTAGCTGCAAAAGATAAATTACAAGCAGCAAGTATTGATGGTGGACAACCATCATTGAAGTCTATTCAAGACTACAGTTATGCTGTTGCTAGACCTTTATTCTTTTACGTGAAAAAAGCCCACGTTGGAGTAATTCCAGGCCTACATGAGTTTGTGAAAGAATTCACAACTAAGAAAGCTATAGGAAAAGGTGGTTATCTAGCAGACATTGGTTTGGTGCCATTAGACTCTAAGTTGTATAAAACAACTAGAACTAATGCTACGAAGCTAGTTGCTATGGGTAATTAATTATTTCTCAGTTAACAAATGATTAAAAAGGGGTCTTTTTAGACCCCTTTTTTTTCAAACAATAGTAAAGTCCCAATAAAGGAGATTCTTTTGAACTTAATATTGTTTACATTTATTGTTCTTCTTGGTTTCACAAGCTATTATTTTGGACGCAAAAAAGCATATACAATTCAATCTTCAAATAAAAGATTAACTGCATTACCACAATTTTATGGTTATTATCTTGCAATTTGGTGCGCAATACCAGCCTTTATAATTTTTTCTTTATGGGCAATTTTTGAGCCTACAATTGTAAAGTTATTAGTCTTGAGCGATTATTCAAATCAAGGTTATCTTGATGATGAATTAAATTTAATATACGAAAAAACAAAATCATTGTCGCGAGGACAATTTACCGGAGAAATTACACCTTTTATTGAGGCTTCAGCAGAAAAATATTTAAGTCTTCGATCAATAGCTCAAAGTTCAAAAGCTGTTATAGTATTATCTATAATTATTGCTTCAGTTGCTTATGCGTATAAAAGAATTTCATCTAATTCTAGAACAAGAGAACCAGTTGAAAAATTTTTGAATGCAGTTTTATTTACAGCCTCTTTAGCTGCAATATTAACTACTGTTGGAATAGTTTTCTCACTTATATTTCAAACTATAGATTTTTTTAAAGTAATTCCATTATTTGATTTTGTCTTTGGAACTCATTGGTATCCAGCAAAAGCTTTTGTAAGAGATTCTTCTGAGGCTTTAGATCCATCAATGTATTCAGATACTTTTGGAGCGGTCCCTATTTTTGCAGGTACTTTTTTTATTGCATTTATTGCTATGTGCGTTGCTATCCCAATTGGATTAATGAGTGGAATTTATTTAGCTGAATATGCATCTAGCAAAGTTAGACAATATGCAAAACCTTTAATTGAAATTTTAGCTGGTATACCAACAGTTGTTTATGGTTTTTTTGCTGCCCTAACAGTTGGACCATTTTTGAAAGAATTAGGAACCTCAATGGGTCTTGAAGTTTCAGCTGAAAGTGCTTTAGCAGCAGGAGGGGTAATGGGTATTATGATCATACCATTTATTTCAAGTTTAAGTGACGATGTAATTACAAGTGTGCCTCAAAGTTTAAGAGATGGAAGTTACGCTATGGGAGCAACTAAATCAGAAACAATTAAGAGAGTTATTTTTCCCGCAGCTTTGCCCGGGATAGTTGGATCTATTTTACTTGGCGTTTCAAGAGCTATTGGAGAAACAATGATAGTTGTTATGGCCTCGGGTTTAGCTGCTAACTTAACTTTAAATCCATTAGAATCTACTTCAACAATTACCGCGCAAATTGTGGTAATTTTAATTGGAGACCAAGCTTTTGGCGACCCAAAAACGCAAGCCGCTTTTGCTTTAGGTATGTCATTATTTCTAGTAACGCTTTGTTTAAATATCGTGGCCTTAAGAGTAGTTAAAAAATATAGAGAAAAATATGAATAAAAATAAAGAACAATTATTAAATAAAAGATACAAAGCTGAACAGAGATTTCGCTTATACGGTCTGAGTGCAATTTTTATGGCACTTTTATTTTTAACAATCTTTATTTTTAAAATTTTTTCAACTGGCTATACTGCTTTTCAAAAAACGTGGCTCATTGTTCCAGTAACTTTTGATGCTGAATTAATGATGTTAGAACAAAATCCTTCTAATGAGGATTTAAAGGATGCTGATTATTACGATATAGCATTAAAATCAATGGCTGACTTAGATCCAAATGCCAATGAAGATCAAGAAAATGAATTGAAGAGAATGGTGTCTTATTTTTTTGAAAAAGAAATTAAAAATGAACTTCTAAATAACCCTGGTTTAATAGGAAAAACAAAAGAAGTTTATCTAACCGCTTCAGATGATTTAGATCAAGTCTTTAAAGGAAATTATCCAAGAGATTTACCGGAAGATCAAAGAAGGGTAAGCGATTATCAATTAAAAATTTTCGATCAACTTGTTGCAAAAGGTAAAGTTGAAAGTAAATTTAATATCAGTTTTTTTACATATGCTGACTCTAGAGAACCAGAACTTGCTGGTATAGCTAGTTCATTTATGGGCTCAATTTTTTCTATACTTGTATGCTTAATGATAGCTTTTCCTGTGGCGGTGCTTGCAGCAATTTATCTTGAAGAGTTTGCACCTAAAAATAGATTTACTGATTTTATTGAAGTAAATATAAATAACTTGGCTGCAGTACCATCTATTGTCTTTGGGTTACTCGGATTAGGTGTTTTATTGGCTATATTTCACCTTCCTAGGTCTACCCCTTTAGTTGGAGGTATCACTTTATCATTGATGACTTTACCAACAATAATTATAGCTGCGAGGGCATCTTTAAAAGCGGTTCCTCCAAGTATAAGAGAGGCAGCACTTGCTATGGGCGCAAGTCGAATGCAAACCACAATGCATCATACCGTTCCTCTTTCAATGCCTGGGACTTTATCAGGTACAATAATTGGTTTAGCTCAAGCTTTAGGAGAAACTGCACCCCTAATTTTAATTGGAATGGTTGCTTTTGTTAACACGATACCTGGGTCACCAATGGATCCTGCAGCAAGTTTACCAGTTCAAATCTATATTTGGGCTGAAAGTGCTGAGAGAGGATTTGTTGAAAAAGTCTCGGCATGTATAATGGTTTTACTTGGTTTTTTAATAATAATGAATTTATTTGCCCAAATAATTAGACATAAGTTTGAAAAAAAATGGAGTTAAAATGATAAAGATTAAAGCAAAAAATGTAGATGTTTTTTACGGAAAAAAACAGGCCCTCTATAATATAGGTTTAGATATTGAAGAAAACCAAGTAACTGCATTAATTGGTCCATCTGGTTGTGGTAAATCAACTTTTCTTAGATGTCTTAATAGAATGAATGATGTAATTGATATCTGTAGTGTTAAAGGAGAAATTTTAATTAATGACTTTAATATAAATGATAAAAGTTGCGATGTAGTAAGACTTAGAGAAAAAATTGGTATGGTTTTTCAAAAACCTAATCCTTTCCCAAAAACTGTATATGAAAATATATCTTACGGCCCAACAATTCACGGTATGGCTCAATCAAAGCAAGAAATGGATGAAATTGTTGAAACTAGCTTAAAAAAGGCTGCACTATGGGAAGAGGTAAAAGATAGGTTACATGAACCTGGAACTGGTTTATCTGGAGGACAACAACAAAGACTTTGTATTGCTAGAGCAATTTCCGTAAGACCAGAAGTTATATTAATGGATGAGCCTTGTTCAGCATTAGATCCAATAGCAACAGCACAAATTGAAGAATTGATTGATGAGTTAAAAAAGGAGCATACAATAATAATTGTAACTCATTCTATGGCTCAAGCTGCACGTGTCTCTCAAAATACAGGTTTTTTTCACCTAGGACATTTGATTGAACATGGATCAACTGATAAGATATTTAAGAATCCTGATAACACAAAAACACAGGATTATATAACCGGGAGGTTTGGATAATGGGTGAAGCGCCACATACAGTTAAATCTTACGAAGAAGAACTCAAAAATCTTAATGCGAATATAATTAAAATGGGAAGTGCGTGTGAGGATGCTTTAGGTAAAGCTATTCAAGCCATTACAACAAGAAATAGCGATATTGCAGAAACTGTAATTCAAGACGATGAAAAAATAGATAAATTTGAGACTTTAGTTGAACAGCAAGTTGTAAATTTAATTGCATTGAGACAACCTATGGCAATTGATTTAAGAGAGACTGTAACGGCTCTGAAAATGTCTTCGGATTTAGAGAGAATAGGTGATTTAGCAAAAAATATATCCAAGAGAACACTTTTGCTTAATGAAAATCTTCCAAAGAATTTGGTAGATGCATTAAATAGAGTATCTACTAGTGTTCAAAAACAATTAAAATCAACATTAGACGCTTATCTAGAAAGATCTGCGTCAATGGCAGTAAATGTTTGGGAAAGTGACGAGCAAATAGATGATCTAACAAATCTTTGTATGCAAGAAGTTATAAAATATCTTAAAGAAGATGAAAAAAATTTAGAGGATGGAACTCACTTGTTGTTTGTGACCAAAAACGTTGAGCGTATTGGTGATCATACTACAAATGTTGCAGAACAAATTTATTATTTAGTTAAAGGTGAATATTTAGAAGGTGAAAGACCTAAGGGCACAGAGCCAATTGTAACTGGAGAAAAATGATTTATGTCAGCTCATGTTTTTATAGCTGAAGATGAAGCATCAATTGTTAGTTTGTTAAAGTATAATCTTGAAAAAGAAGGTTATAAAGTTAGTCATTCAGAAAATGGAGAAGATGCTCTTAAACAAATAAAATTAAAACACCCAGATTTAATATTAATGGATTGGATGTTACCTGAATTATCTGGTGTTGAAATTTGTAAAAATTTAAAAAAAAATAATAAGTTTAATGATATTCCTATCATTATGTTAACTGCAAAAGGGGAGGAAGAGGACAAATTAAAAGCATTTGATACTGGTGCAGATGATTATGTGACTAAACCTTTTAGTCAAAAAGAATTGAATGCTCGAATTAAATCTTTATTGAGAAGATCTAAACCTCAATCATCATCAGATATTGTAGAATTTACTGATTTAAAAATAGACCGGATTACAAAAAGAGTTTATAGAAAAGATAAAGAAATTACTTTAGGCCCAACTGAATTTAAACTTTTAGATTTTTTTATCAAAAATCCTAAAAGAGTTTATTCACGAGAACAGCTTTTAAACAATGTATGGGGAGAGAATATATACGTTGAGTCTAGAACTGTAGATGTCCATATTAGAAGATTAAGACAAGCTATAAATATTGAAAACGTAAAACCTTTAATTAGAACGGTTAGATCTGCAGGTTATTCTTTAGAGTCTTGAAGATCTTTGGGTCTTATAAATTTTTTTAACATTCCTTTTTTTTCTATTTCGTCCCAACCTTTAATATCAAAATTAATTAAAGCAAATGCAGCTGTAGGAAATTTATAATTCATTAATTTGAAATTATTGGTTTCATGATTTTTGGTTAGATACCTTACTAAATTTTTAACTGTGGGTTCATGATTTATTAATAAAATTGATTTGTAGTTACTCGATATTTTTTTAATTTTATTTATAATTGTAAATTCATCTGCTAAGTATAAACTCTTTGAATATTCTGTTGTTTTTGGCTCAGGAATTCCTTTTGACAAAATTTCAAAAGTACTTCGGGTTCTTTTAGCTGATGATATCAAAGCAAATTCAAATCTGTATTTTCTTTTAACAAAAAATTCACAAATTTTTTTTGCACTTTTTTTACCTCTTTTATTCAGCGGTCTATCAAAATCATTAATATTCAAATCTTCCCAACTGGATTTTGCGTGCCTCATGACGTATAATTCAAACATAAATTCTAAATACATGACTGCTTTAAAAAAACAACAAAAAGAAGAACTTAAGAATAAATATATCAATAGAGAACTTTCGTGGTTAAAATTTAATGATAGAGTACTTTTTGAATCACAAAATATTGAAAATCCCTTATATGAAAGGGTAAAATTTTTATCAATTGCGGGTTCTAATCTTGATGAATTTTTTATGGTTCGTGTAGCTGGTCTATATAGTCAAATAAAACAAGAAGTTGACTCATTAAGTTCTGATGGTTTGACACCTGATGAGCAAATGGATGAAGTAGTTCTTGAAACTAAGAGTCTATTAAAAAAACAGAACAAAATTTTTATTCAACTGATTATGGAATTAAAAAAAAATAATATCAGTTTAGTAAAACCAGTTAATTTAAATACTAAGGATAAAAAAAAACTTCTAGAAATATTTATAGAAGAGATTTATCCTTTATTAACACCATCAGCTATTGATCCTGCCCACCCATTTCCGTTTATAATCAACCAGGGAAGAGCACTTGTAATGAAGCTAAGGAAGAAAAATAGAAAAAGGATTTTAAACTCGATAATTGTAATACCAAAAGCATTATCTAGATTTATTGAAATAGAGTCTTCCAAAAATCATAAGAAGTTTGTTATTTTAGATGATGTAATAAGTTTTTTTGCTAATGAAATTTTTCCAGATCATGATTTAGAAAAGAAAATGATTTTTAGAGTAATAAGAGATAGCGATGTAGAGATTCAAGAAGAAGCAGAAGATTTAGTTAGATCTTTTGAATTGGCTTTAAAAAGACGTAGAACGGGTGATATTGTTCGTTTAGAGGTCCTTGAAAATAGTGATAATGAATTGATAAGATTTATTACAAATAAATTAGACATAAATCCTGACTATATTTATAATGTAGCTGGCCTTGTTGGAATTCAAGATATAGATCAAATATGTAAGGTAAAAAATCCAAAATTAAGATTCAAACATTTTATACCCAGAGAAGTTGAAAGATTAAAAGAATATAATGATAATTTTTTTGAAACTATCAAAAAGAAAGATTTAGTTGTGCATCACCCTTTTGAAACATTTGATGCTGTAATTGAATTTTTAAACCAAGCAGCAAATGATAAAAAAGTTATAGCTATTAAACAAACTTTATATAGAACAACTCTAGACTCACCTATTGTTAAAGCTTTAATAACAGCAGCAGAAAACGGAAAAACAGTTACCGCTTTAATTGAAATTAAAGCTAGATTTGATGAGGAGGCTAATATTCAACTATCAAGAAGTTTAGAAAAAGTAGGTGTTCAAATTGTTTATGGTTTTGCTAAATATAAAACTCATGCAAAATCATCATTAGTTTTAAGAAGAGAACAAGGAAAAATACAAACTTATTTTCATTTAGGAACTGGTAATTATCATCCTGTAAATGCTAAAATTTATACTGATCTATCTTTATTTAGTTGTGATAAGAAAATGGCATCAGATGTTGAAAAGTTTTTCAATTATGTAACAGGATACGCAAAACCAAAAAATTTAAATAAAATTTCAATTTCGCCAATAAATATGAGGCAAACTTTAAATGAAAATATTGATGCTGAAATTAAGAATTCTAAAAATGGTAAATTTGCAGCTATTTGGGCAAAAATGAATTCATTAGTAGATCCAGAAATTATTGACAAATTTTATGAAGCTTCGAATGCTGGTGTAAAAATTCATTTATTTGTGAGGGGTGTTTGTTGTTTAAGACCAGGAGTTAAAGATAGATCTGAAAACATAGTTGTAAAAAGTATAATAGGAAGATTTTTAGAGCATTCTAGAATTTATTGTTTTAGTAACGGTACAAAAAAAATGCCTAATAGAAATGCGAAAGTATATATTTCTTCAGCTGATTTAATGCCAAGAAATTTAAATAGAAGAGTAGAACTTCTAGTTCCAATTGAAAATGAAACTGTTCATGAACAGATTTTAGATCAAATAATGTTAGCAAATTATCTTGATACTAATCAGAGTTGGGAACTTAAAGCTGATGGTAATTATAAAAAAATTAAATATAGTAAGTACGATTCCTTTTCGGCTCATGAATATTTTATGAATAATCCGAGCTTATCTGGAAGAGGTAAAGCTAAACTAACTATGCAACCTAAAAAATTGCATCTAAAACTAATTAAAAGTGGAAGTAATTAATACAAAACAACAATCTGCATCAAAACATTTAAAATTAGCAATTATTGATATTGGTTCAAATTCTATAAGAATGTTGATTTATGATGATTTTAGCTCAACAAGAGTTCCGTCATTTAATGAAAAAGCAGTATGTGAACTTGGAAAAAATTTAGACAAATCAAGAAAGCTTCATAAATCTGGATCAGAATATGCATTAAAAATTTTAAAAAGATTTTCAGAAATTTTGAATGTATCAAAAATTACAAATTTGAAAATAATTGCGACTGCTGTTTTGCGAGAGGCTACAGATGCAAAACAATTTATCAGCGAAGTAGAAACTCTTTTTAAAACAAAAATTAATATTCTAAGTGGTGAAGAAGAAGCAAATTTTTCTGCCGAAGGTGTAAAAATCGGGTTTGATAATGTTGATGGATTAGTAGCAGATCTTGGTGGAGGAAGTTTAGAATTAGCTAGAGTTGAAAATAATATTGTTACGAACAAAACCTCTTTGCCAATTGGTGTTCTTAGATTAATGAATAATCCAATTGTTAAAAAAAGAAATTTACCTAAGTATGTAAAGAAATTATTAAGAGAGGAAAAATGGTTATCTAAAAAAAAATTTAATAATTTATATTTAGTGGGTGGAACATGGAGATCTTTATTTAAATTACATCTTTTCCAAAATAATCATCCGGTTCATATTATTCATCAATATTCTATAAATAGATCTACATTGACTAAATTTGTTGAAAAAATTTCAAACTTTAACAAATCAAAACTTAAAACTGTGGAGTATATTTCAAAATCTAGAACACAATATTTACCGTATAGTTCTATTATTTTAAATGAGATAATGACTATAACAAATCCAAAAAAAATATTATGTTCAATAAGTGGTTTGAGGGAAGGTTCTTTATCAATTGATCATTTAAAAAATATAAAAGAGGCAGAAATTTTTAATAAATCAATTGAATATATTGCATTAAAAAGGGGGGATTTAGGATCTACCTACCAAAAATATTTTAAATTTATACTACCTGTATTTGATGGTAATGAGCACTATAACAAAAAATTATTATATCTAGCTTGTGTTTTAAGTCATATGGATTGGGGTCTTGGTGCTTTTCAAAAAGCAGAACTAGTGTTTCAAGAAACCCTTAATACGCCTTTGCTAAGACTTACACATAAAGAAAGGATACAACTAGCTCTCTCTTGTTACTGGAGATACTGTAGTATTAAATACAATCCAAAATTTGAATATCTTACTTTTTTAAATAATAACGAAATATTTTCAAGTAAACAAGTTGGTGCTGCTTTGAGATTCTCACAATCTTTAACATCTATATCAACAATTTTTCTTGAGGAATTTAAATTGTATAAAAGAGGTAATTCAATTTTTCTAAAAATTCCATCTCAACATCAAGAAATTATTTCCAAACAGGTAACAAAAAGATTTAAGGCTCTTGCTAGAGAATTATTTTTAGAACCAAGAGTTATTTATTCAAATAATTCAAAATGAATTTATATTAATCAAATTGTAATAATAGGTAAATATTTTTGTAACAAAAATATCTTAAAGTTTATCTACAAAATTATTCTTTAATTTATATTTATTCTTCCTCTAAAGATTTAATTTTGTTAACTTCCTTCTTTCTTCCTTGTCTTTGTCGATGGGGAAGAAAGACCCCATACAAGTTGTTAATTGTTTAAAGATGCAGTGCTTTCACTAGCTTGTTTTTTTGCCATTTTTCTTGCTTTTTTTTCTGCAACCTTTTTTTCTAAATCAGCAATTTTAACATTAATATTAGATAGTTTTTTTTCTTTAGCAGTTATTTTATTTTTCAATCCATCTATTGTTTTTAAAATCTTCAGTCTTTTCTTTTCTCTTTTTTTCAATTTTTTTTTCATTACACCCCCCAAAAATTTAATTTAAATTATTTAACCATAAAATTCATAAATCTAAAAGTTATTTTAATACAACTTTAAGTTTAAAAATTTTTATGATTTCTGATTAAATATAAAAACATTGCTATATGAGAACTATTATTAAACTTTTGTTTTAATATTAATTTAAATATATCGTTTTGACTTAACAGATGAACTTTAATACCTTTTTCTGGCTTTGAAATTTTAATCAATTTTTTTGTATAATAACCAGTAATTTTAGTAGTTAATCGTCCAGGCTCAGTATAAAATGTTATCATTTTAATCAATTTTGATCTTGATTTGTATCCTGTTTCTTCTGTTAATTCTTTTTGAGCTGATCGCAAGGTTGTTTCATTTTTTTCTACTATACCGGAAGGAAACTCATAATTAATTTTATTAATCGGAACTCTTTTTTGAGAAACTAATATATATTTATTTTTTATCTTTGCAATTACTAATGAAAGATTAGAAGTTTTAAAATAATGATAAAATTCTTTTTTCTTAAATTTTTTGTTAATTAAACTTATTTGATTGGTAAGCTTTAAGTCTTTCAATTTTTCTCTAAAAATAACTTTTTAACAATAAATACAGCAATTAACATTCCGATAAGCTCAGCCAAGATATAATAAGGAGTGTTTAAATAACTAATACCTGTAAAAGACTCTGTAAATGTTCTAGCAATTGCAACAGCTGGATTTGCAAAAGAAGTCGAAGAAGTAAACCAATAACCGGCAGTAATATAAAGACCAACACTAGCAGCAACAGCAATTTTACCTGAACTCATTGAACCAAAAATTATCACTATAAGTCCTAATGTAGCTATTGTCTCCGAGGTTAAAATATAAATTCCATCTCTTGACTTAGTAGATAATTCATAAATTTCATTTTCAAAAAAGAAATTGGCTAAACCAACACCAATCAAGCAACCAATCAATTGAGCAATGATATAGTAGGGTAACAGTTTCTTTTTTAATTTACCTGTTATTGTCATAGCTATACTTACAAATGGATTAAAATGAGCTCCTGATACGTCAGCAAATACTGTAATAAGCACAAATAAACCTGCACCTGTTGCTATGGTATTCGCTATTAACATCACAGCAACGTCATTAGTTAAGTTTTCAGCCATTAAACCTGAGCCAACAATAATCATTACTAAAAAACAACTGCCTAACAGTTCAGCAAGAAAATAACGATTTTTATTTTTCATTTATAAGTTCCTTTATTCTTTTATGAATATTATTGTAAACTTTTTCTATTATTTCATCTTTTTTATTTAAGTCATTTGTTTCATTAAGTATTTTAATAGGATCCTCTATATCCCAATGAATTATCTTATCTTTATTTGGCCAAATAGGGCAGACTTCGCTATTGGCGTTATTACAAACTGTAATTACGTAATCCATTTTAATTTGACCATTAATAAATTCATTAAAATTTTTAGATTTATAATTTGAAAGATCATAATGTTTTGATAATAAATAATTCTTCACATCTTCGTTAATTTTTCCTGTCGGATTACTCCCAGCACTAAAACCTTTATACAAATCGTCATACTCATTATTTATAATACTTTCAGCAATAATACTTCTTGCTGAATTACCTGTGCATACGAACAATATATTCTTCATTTAAAAAATAACTTTATAAATACCAATCACGAATAGCGGTATTTGCAGACCAAAGTTAGTTAAAATTGCCTTATCCTTACTTATAAATCCAGCTATAGTCCATCCAACAACTCCCAAACCATGAAAATATATATTTAATGGATATATATTTAAATTTGTTAGCAGTATTCCTACTAAAACTAAAAACGTACTAATCCATTTTAGGTATTTTTTTATAAACATAAAATTTCCTTTCATTATTATTATTTCAGTTATGTTAAGAATTTATTAAAATAAAGGATTATTTACACTTTTTACAAATACCAAAAAACTCAAGATTGTATTTGTTGTATTTCATACCTTCTTTGTCTTGAAAATTTGATAGGTATTTCGATAACTTTGAGCTACTAATTTCCTTTACATCTTCGCATGACTCACAAATAGAAAATGCTGTAGCATTTGTAATTGTACAAGCCGAATTTCTACAGGCAATAAATGCATTTCTACTTTCAATTTTATGGATTTTTCCTATTTCTACCAATTTATCTAATGCTCTATAAACCTGAGGAGGTGCTTTTAAACCTTTTTTTTGGACATTAAACAATATTGAATACGCTTTCATAGGTTGTGAAGATTTTTCAATAATATCTAAAACTATTTTTTGATTTTTTGATAAATATTCTTTTTTTTGAGCCATATTATATTTTACTAATTTCCATTTAATTGTTCAATTGAGTTTTCTTTTTTATTCTACTTAATGAAAGTATAAATAAAAACAATCCAGCTGTAATTATAGATGGTCCCGATGGTGTATTAAATTCTAAAGATGCAAACAGACCAATTAAAACAGATAACAAGCCTCCAATTACAGAAAATATCACCATTTGCATCGGATTATCCGAAATATTTCTTCCCATTGCCGCAGGAAGTATAAGCATTCCTGTTATTAATAATAAACCTACCATTTTAATGGATATCGCAATTATTGCCGCTAACAATATTGTAAATATTGCATTATATTTTTCAGGTTTCATTCCCTCCGCTTCAGCTAATTCAAAATTAACAGTAGATGCAAACAAAGGTTTCCAGATGATTTTTAATACAATAAGAATTATAGCTCCACCAATCCATACAAGAATAATGTCGTTAGCATTAACTGCAAGTATATCCCCAAATAAAAGCCCCATTAAATCAAATCTAATTGTTGCTAAGAGACCAATAACTACTAAACCTATAGCTAAAGATGAATGCGCAAGTAATCCTAGTAAAGCATCTGAGGGTAAATTTGTAGTTTTTTGTAATTTCAATAAAATTAATGCAACTATAGATGATGTAACAAAAACCGACAAAGCCATATTAATTTCAGTTGTGTGCGATAAAGTTATTCCCAATAAAGCAGAGTGAGCTAATGTATCCCCAAAAAATGATAATCTCCTCCAAACTACAAAGCATCCAAGAGGGCCAGTTACTATTGCCATTCCAATGCCAACCAATAAAGCTCTTATAAAAAAATCATCTAACATTATTTTTTCTTTTCTATTGATCCATCAATATTATGAATATGATCATGGGTGTGTTCATAAACAGATAATATTTTAGAAATATCTTTACCAAATATTTCTTGATATTTTTCATTGTTAGCTACATCAATCGGTGTACCAGAGCAGCAAACATGTCCATTCAAACATACAACGTGGTCTGTTTTAGACATAACCACATGAAGGTTATGTGAGATTAATAAAATTCCACAGTTTAATGTATCCGATATTTTTTTTATCAATTCGTATAATGCTATTTCACCATTAAAATCCACACCTTGCACGGGCTCATCAAGAACTAAAAGTTCTGGTTTTTTTGCAATAGCTCTAGCCATAAGTATTCTTTGAAACTCACCACCAGATAAACTTTTTAGATCTTTATTTATTAAATGAGGTGTACCTGTTATTTCTAATGCATCTTTTATCTCATCATTAGTTAATGTATTTGTGAGGTTCATAAAATCATTAACCCTAATAGGCAATGTCCAATCTATGTTTATTCTCTGAGGTACATAGGCTATTTTTTCTGTAAATTTTTGCACCTTACCTTCAATATCTTTGTATAGTCCTAGAGTTATTTTAGCTGTTGTAGTTTTTCCAGATCCATTTGGGCCAATGAGTGTAACAATCTGTCCTTTATTTATTTCAAATGTAACCCCTTTTACTAACCATTTGTCATTAGCAAACACCCCTACATTTTCTAATTTTACGAGAGAATTATTTATTTGTGTCATAAAAAAAACTTGTATTTATCTGTTATATTATTACATTGTTATAATATAACAATAACAGAAAAGGTATTTATCATGAAAAATATTAGCAAAAATTTATTATTAACTCCATTTATTAGCATGCTTTTAGTATTTGCGCCTGTTAAAGCAGATATTAATGTAGTTACATCTATTAAACCTCTTCATTCACTAACAAGCTATATAATGGAAGGAGTGGGTGAACCTGGTTTAATTATCGATGGAGTTACATCACCACATAATTTTCAAATAAAACCTTCACATGCAAAGATGCTTCAAAAAGCTGATTTAGTTATTTGGGTAGGTGAGGATTTAGAGAGTTTTTTACCAACAGCTTTGAAATCCATACCAAAAAATTCTGTTGTTTTTCCTTTATTAGAACAAAGTGGTTTAAAGAAATTAAAATTTAGAGAAAAAAATATTTTTGAAGGTCATGATGATCATGGACACGATGAACATGGTAAAAAAGAGGATGATCATGATGAACATGCAGAAAAAGAAGAAGGTCACGACGATCATGGACATGATGAACATGGCCACGCGCATGGAGAGTATGACCCACATATTTGGTTAGATCCTTTAAATGCAAAAGTTATTGTTAAAAAAATTACAAATCAGTTAGTTAAAATAGATGCTGATAATAGCTCCGCTTATAAAGCAAATTCTAAAAAGCTTTTAAAAGATTTAGATAATTTAACTAGCACTATAAAAAAAGATCTAAATAAAAATGCAAGCTTTGTTGTCTTTCATGATGCTTACCAATATTTTGAAAAAAGATTTGGTCTATCTGTTATAGGCGCTTTAACAGTTAACCCAGACGTCATGCCAGGTGCCGAACAATTATCAGAAATTAGAGAAGTTATCGAAGAGAAAAAAGTAAAATGTATATTTTCAGAGCCTCAATTTAACCCAGCGATAATTAAATCTATTGCAAGTGATACAGGTGTTAAAACTGGTGTTCTTGATCCATTAGGTGCAACTATAAATAAAAGTAAAAATATGTATTTTAATTTAATTGAAGATTTGTCTAACGCATTAAAGGATTGTTCTTAATTAAATTTAATCGATTGTTATTTCTATAGGTGTATGGTCTGAGGGTTTTTCTCTTCCTCTTGGGTATTTATTTATCTTAACATCTTTAATACTATCTATTAAAGAGCTTGAGACTAAAAAATGATCAATTCTCATACCATTATTTTTTTGCCATGCTCCACTCATATAATCCCAAAAAGTATAACCTTCCTTATCGGGATAAATGTACCTGTAAGTATCAAAGAAACCTAAATTAATAATTTCTCTAAATTTTTTTCTTATTTCTAATCTAAACAGAGCATCATTTTCATATGATTTTGGATTATGAACATCTTCAGCAGCAGGAATAATATTAAAATCTCCACCTATAATAATATTACTATTTTCTTTTAAATTTTTTTTTATTGTTTTTATAAAACTATCTAACCAATATAATTTGTAATCATATTTTTCTGTATCTACTGGATTTCCATTTGGAGTATAAATATTTATTAAACTAATTTTTTTCTTTTTATGAGTTAATTCACCTGAAATTATTCTTGATTGTTTCATTTTATCTTTAAAGATATTTTGTTTTATATTGTTTAATTTACTCTTTGATAGGAAGGCAACACCGTTGTAACTTTTTTGTCCAAAAACATAACTTTCATATTTAAGGCTTTTAAATTCATCAAAAGGATAATTTTTTTCTTCAGTTTTTATTTCTTGCATCATTACAATCTCAGGAGAAGATTTTTTAAGATATTCTTTAATATTATTTACTCTAGCTCTTACAGAATTAACATTCCAAGAGCTTATTATCATTATAGAGAGAAAGAGACACCGCAACCACAAGATGACTTACTTTGTGGATTGCTGATTTTAAATTGTTCGCCAATTAATTCTTTAACAAAGTCAACCTCAGATCCTTTTAATAAATCAGCTGAAGTTTTATCAATTAGAATATTGTTATATTGAATATCATCATCCTCTTTTTCAGTATCAACTGAAAAATTGTATTGAAAACCAGAACACCCACCACCCTTGATAGCGATTCTAAAAAAAGATCCTTTTTCCTTTTTTGATAACAAATGGTTTATTTGTTTTATCGCATTATCAGTAAATTTAATTTCTTTAATCATCTCGTAAGGCTGATAATAGTAATATAATTATAATTTACCTTTTTTAAAGTATGAATAATTTCAAAAAACTTGGACAATTTAAGTCAACTGGAAGATTTTTTAATGAGAAAAATAGCTCATACAGAACGCCTTTTCAAAGAGATAGAGATAGAATAATTCACTCTGCCTCTTTTAGAAGACTTAAGCATAAGACGCAGGTTTTTGTTAATACAGAAGGTGATCACTTTAGAACCAGAATCACTCATTCAATTGAGGTTTCACAGATAGCAAGATCAATTGCAAAGTATTTGAAATTAAATGATGATCTTGCAGAAACACTAAGTCTTGCTCATGATCTTGGTCACACACCATTTGGTCACGCTGGAGAAAATAGCCTAAAAGAATGCATGATTAATCACGGAGGTTTTGATCATAACTTGCAAACTTTAAGAATTGTAATGTTTCTTGAAAATAAATATTTAAAATTTAAAGGTCTTAATTTAACATTTGAAACTTTAGACGGTTTATTAAAACATAATGGACCTATATTAAATGTCAGTAGAGTAAATAATATAATAGGTATTAAAAATTTAAAAAATAAATTTAATTTTAATCAATATTCATCTTTAGAGTCACAAATTTCAAATATCTCTGACGATATAGCTTATAATAATCATGATATTCAAGATGGATTAAACGCAAATTTATTTAAACTCGAGGAAATTTTAGAAATCAATTTTTTTAAAGAAATTTTTAAAAGATATAAAAATGTTAAAAAAAACAAAATTTTGATTTACCAAATAATAAGAGATTCAATAGATTTAATGGTAAAAGATATTATTTCTAACAGCAAAAAAAATCTCAAGAAGTATAAAATTAAAAATTTGAGTGATATCAAAAAAAATAATTCTAAAATAATAAATTTTTCTGAAAATTTTCAACAAATCGATAGTGAAATTAAAAAATTTTTAAGAAGTAAAATGTATAATAACAAAAAAGTATTATCTAAAAATATTAAAGGCCAAAAAATTATAAAATATTTATTTGCTTATATCTGTAAAAATCCAAAAAAGTTTATTAAAAACCAAAAAATAAATAAGGATAATTTTAGATCTGTTTCTGATTTTATTTCAGGAATGACAGACAGATATGCTATAAACCTTTACAATAATTTAAAATGAACATTTTCGACATTTATCTTAACAAAATTAAAAATATAGTTACTAATAATTCTGCCAATTTAAAAATTCCTCAAAATTTATCAGGTATTAACGTAGATACAACTCCTTCTAAATTTAAAGCTGATATATCAACAAATGTCTGTATGGTTCTTTCCTCATTAAATAAATTGCCACCAACTGAGATTTACAAACAACTTAATTTAGATGATCTAAAAAATGATAAAGATATTGAAAATATTGAGTTTGTTAAACCAGGTTTTGTTAATATAAAATTTGTTAAGAAATTTTGGAATACTTTTTTAACAAAAATGCTCAATGATCAAAAATATGGAGCAAGTCTTAAAAATGATAAAAAAAATTATTTACTTGAATTTGTTTCTGCTAATCCAACAGGCCCCTTACATGTTGGCCATTGTCGTGGTGCCATATATGGAGATGCTTTGTGCAATCTTTTAAAATTTTGTGATCATAAAGTTACAAAAGAATATTATGTTAATGATCACGGTAATCAGATCAAAAACTTTTCTTTATCTGTATACTTTAGAATTAAGGAAAAATTATTTAATGAAGAATACCCAGAAAATGAGGATTTATATCCAGGAGATTATATAATTGAAATAGCAGAGCAAATTATTAGTAAAAATTATATTAAGAATTATGAAAATTATGAAAAAATTTCAGATGAACTCTCTAAATTGAGTGTTGTTGCTTCTTTAGAAATAATAAAAAAAAATCTAAATTCTTTAGGTGTTGTTCACGATAATTTTGTAAGTGAAAATAATATTATTAATTCAAAAGAAGTTGATGAAGCTATAGATAATTTAAAAAAGAACAATTTAGTTTTTAAAGGCAAGATCGAGGCGCCTGAAGGTGAAGATAAGTCCAAATGGGTTGAAAGAGAGCAGTTACTATTTAAATCCACAAATTATGGTGACGATAAAGATAGAGCTTTAACAAAAAGTGATAATTCTTGGACATATTTTGCTGGCGACATTGCTTATCACAACAATAAATTAAAAAGAAATTTTGATGAATACATAAATATTCTTGGTGCAGACCATGCTGGTTATATTAAAAGAATTAATTCTGTTGTAGATGCTCTCTCTAATAAAAAGAAAAATCTAATTTGTAAAGTTACCCAGCTTGTAAAATTGATTAAAGACGGCAAACCCTTCAAAATGTCAAAAAGAAAAGGTGATTATATAATTGTTGATGATTTAGTTAACGAAGTAGGTAAGGATGCAACTCGTTTTATAATGTTGAGTAGAAGTAATGATGTCCAATTAGAGTTTGACTTTGAAAAAGTTAAAGAGAAATCAAAAGATAACCCCCTGTATTATGTTCAATATTGTTATGCAAGAATTTGTTCTGTTTTTAAAAATGCTGATGAAAAAATAGAAAATGACCTAACTGAAGTTGAAAAAAATTATGAATTTAATGATGAGGAAATAAAAATAATAAATAAAATTTCTGAATGGCCTAAATGTGTAGAGGTATCCTCACAAAAACTAGAGCCACACAGAATACCTATCTATTTATATCAACTGTCAGCTTTATTTCATTCATATTGGAACATGGGAAAAGATAATGAGTCAATGAGGTTTTTAGATAAGAGTAAAAAACTAAATAAAAACAAAGCGGTTCTATTAAATAGTGTTTTAAAAACTATTGGCACTGGAATGAAAATATTAGATGTAGATACGCCGGAAACTATGTAATGATTAAAGAAATTAAATATATTTTTTTCGTATTTATAATTTCTTTATTTATATTTTTTACTGTTAAATACTACATATCTGATGAGTTTGAAAAAAAGTATTATAAATCAATTAACAATCTAGACTCTAAATTAGATTTAAAGAAAAATAGTTTAATAAAGTTAGATAGTGATACAGATAATATTATTGAGTATATTGATGAAAAAGAAAACAAGGAAAAAAAATTATCATTTTGGGACCTGATCAAAAATGAAGATTAGTCAAAAGAGGGCATTTATATCTGGTTTGAAGTCTACAAATTTGTCAAATAAAGAAATTTTATTTCTTAAAAAATATAAACCATGGGGAATAATATTGTTTGAGAGAAATATTAGGAGTTTAGATCAGACCAAAAAGCTGATCCAATCAATTAAAAAGATATTTAAAGATCAAAACTATCCCATTCTTATTGATGAAGAAGGAGGAAGAGTTAATAGACTAAAAAAAATAATAGACACCAAATTACATTCTTCGAAATTTTTTGGTGATATGTATAAAAAAGATAAAAAAAAATCACTTCTTTATTATAAAATTTACATTGATCAAATAAGCTATTTATTAAACAACTTAGGCATAAATATTAATACTGTGCCTGTTCTGGATATAGCTCGAGAAAAAACTTCTAAAGTAATAGGCGACAGATCATTTTCGAAAAATAAAAAAATAGTTAATATTTTTGGTAATTTTACGATCGATCAATTTCATACGAATAATATAGCAACTGTAATTAAACATATACCAGGTCACGGCCTAGGCAAAGTTGACTCACACTACAAACTACCAATTATAAACAATAGTAATCAATATTTACTAAAAAATGATTTTTTGACGTTTAAAAATAAAAACTCTCTTTTTGCTATGACTGGTCATTTACTTTTTAAAAAAATTGATAATCTAAATTCTGTAACTCATTCAAAAAAAATAATTAAATTAATAAGAAATAAAATAAATTTTAAAAATTTAATAATGTCAGACGATATATCAATGAAAGCTCTACCATATGGTATTAAAAATAATGTTATTAAAGCATTTACCGCAGGTTGTGATTTAGTTTTACATTGTAATGCTAATTTAAAAGAAATGCATATAGTTGCAGAAAATTCACCAAAATTGAGTAAATTTATAATAAAAATTACAAATAAATATTATAAGCTAGTTTCCAATGGAGAATCAAGATTCAACTAACAGTTTTCAGGTAAATCTAGATCAATTTAATGGTCCTTTAGATTTACTTTTAGATTTAGCAAAATCTCAAAAAGTTAATTTAGAAAACATATCAATTACTTTATTGGCTGATCAATTTTTAGAATATATTAATAAGGTTAAAGATATTAATTTAGATATTGCTTCAGAATATTTAGTTATGGCAACTTGGCTTGCGTATTTAAAATCAAAATTACTACTTCCAATAACTGATGAAGAAGAGTTTAAAGTTCATGAAGTTGCTGAAAGATTAAAATTACAATTAAAAAAATTAGAATTAATAAGATTACTGTCTGATCAAATGCTTAAGAGAAAAAGACTTGGAAAAGATATCTTTGTAAGAGGTGTTAAAGGTAGAATTCGTTCTATTTATAGTTCTACATATAAATTATCTTTATACGAACTTCTAAAAACTTATTCTGCAATTGTCATGCAAAAGGATTTTCAAAGAATGAATATTCCCAAATTACCAGTTTGCACAACAGAAGAAGGTATAAAATTAATTAAAAGCATTATAAAAAAACTAGAAGATTGGAAAAACCTTGAGGACATTATTCCGAAAGCCTTTAAAAAATCAAATTTAAAAAAAACTGGACGTGCTAGTATTTTTGCTGGATCATTAGAATTAGTAAAAGAGGGGACTGTTATTTTAAAACAAGACAAATTATTTGATGAGATTTATATTAAACAAAAATGAAGAACGAAAAGGAAAAAAATAACGTAATTTCATTTCCAGGCCAATTATCTACTGGAGAGAGGGAAGTTGAAGCTATTTTATTTGCTGCAGCAGAACCTTTAGAAATAGAAACCATAGAAGATAGAATTTCAAAAAAAATTGATGTTAAGAAAATTTTAAAAAAATTAGAAGATGTTTATAAAAATAGGGGAATTAATTTAGTTTGCATCTCAAATAAATGGTCATTTAGAACAGCATCAAATTTGTCGTCTTTAATGTCCAAACAAAAAACAGTTGAGAAAAAACTTTCAAAGGCTGCTATTGAAACACTATCAATTATTGTATACCACCAGCCGGTAACTAGAGCTGAAATAGAAGAAATTAGAGGTGTTGCTTTTGGTACAAATACTCTTGATATTCTAATGGAACTTAATTGGGTAAAACCAATGGGCAGAAAAGAAATTCCTGGGAAACCAATACAGTATGGAACTACAGAGGATTTTTTGAGCCATTTTAATTTACAAAAATTGTCTGATTTACCAACCGTTGATGAACTAGGATCAGCAGGATTGATTGACAGCTCAACTATTGACTCATCTATATTTGGAACTGGAAAATTTTATAAAGAAAAACAAGATGAGAAAAAAGAAAATATTTATTCTAATATTGATGAAATGCTCAATAGCACCTTAAATGATGACGCTAAAGAGTAAAATTCTACTTTAAAATCAGCTACAAAGAGGTTATATATATTTTATGAGTATAGGTTTTTGGCAAATTGCAATCGTAGTTATCTTAGTAGTTCTTCTTTTTGGAAGAGGAAAAATTTCAAGCTTAATGGGAGATGTTGCAAAAGGCATTAAAAGTTTTAAAAAAGGGATGGCTACTGATCCTGGTGATGAAAAACCAAAAAATATTTCAGAAAATACTGAAGACAACAACAATCAAGACTCTCCAAATAAAGAATAAAAATGCCACAAATTGGCTGGCTAGAACTTATTATAATAATCGGTCTTTCAATTGTAATAATTGGGCCTAAAGATTTTCCTGTCGTGTTGAAAAAAATTGGATCTTGGTTTGGTTCTGTAAAAAGATACGTAAGTAACTTGCAAAACGAAATGACAAGTTTGGAGGAAAACAGTATTGAGATTAATAATCAAACCTTTGACATAAATAATCCGAGTGAAAATGAAGAAAAAAAAGTAGATAAAAATGAAGGAAAATAAAGAAGAGGGATTCATAAGTCATTTAACTGAATTAAGAAAAAGATTAATTCACTCCTTTATATTTTTAACTATTTTATTTGTTGTATGTTACATTTTTTCTGAAGAGATTTATGGTTTTCTAGTTTCGCCTTATGCAGAAGCTGTTAAAGATAGTCAAATAGAAAGAAGATTAATATTTACAGCGTTACAAGAAACTTTTTTAACTTATATCAAGGTTGCTTTTTTCGCAGCATTTTTTTTAACTTGTCCATATATTTTAATTCAAATATGGAAATTCATTGCACCAGGTCTGTATGAGCATGAAAAATCTGCTTTAATGCCTTATCTAGTTCTTACACCAATTCTTTTTTTATTAGGTGGAATGCTTGTTTATTATTTAATAATGCCTCTTGCTATTAAATTTTTTCTTTCTTTTGAAAGCACTGGTTTAACAACAGCCCTACCTATACAGCTTGAAGCTAAAGTTAATGAATACTTATCATTAGTTATGAAGTTAATATTTGCTTTTGGTATAAGCTTTCAGCTTCCAGTTATTTTATCTTTATTAGCAAGAATTGGATTTATTGATTCGATTTTTTTAAGAGAGAGACGTAAATATGTTGTGATTATTATTTTTGCCGTTGCAGCTGTACTGACTCCGCCAGATCCTGTCACTCAAATTGGATTAGCGGTTCCATTGTTATTATTGTATGAATTATCAATAATATCTGTAAAAGTTATAGAAAAAAAGGCAGAAAAAAAAGATGCATGATATTAAATATATTAGAAATAATTTTTCTGAATTTAAAAAACAAGTAAATAATAGGAATACAGAAGTTAATCTTGATAAAATTTTAGAATTAGACACCAAAAACAGATCTTTGATACAAGAAAAAGAAAAACTTGAATCAGAAAAAAAAACCCTTTCAAAACAAAATGACAAAAGTTTATTTGCAAAATCAAAAGATTTATCTAAAAAAATAGATAAAATTAGTGAAGATCAATTAAATGAAAGTAAAAAGCTAAATCAAATTTTATCTCAAATTCCCAATATAGCTCTTGAAGATGTACCTGTTGGCAAAGATGAAAAATCTAATAAAGAAATAAAGAAAAGTGGCAACATTCCTAATTTTAAATTTAAACCTAAATCACATTACGAATTAGGTGAAAATTTGAATATGCTTGATTTTGAACTAGCAACCAAGACAACTGGATCAAGATTTGTATTTGTTAAAGATAAATTAGCTCAATTGGAAAGAGCAATATCAAATTTTATGATTGATACACATATAAATGAAAATGGTTATAAAGAAATTTCCCCACCATTATTTGCAAGTGAAAATAGTATGTTTGGTACAGGACAAATGCCAAAATTTGAGGATGATCAGTTTGAAATAAAACTTGATAATAAATCTGGAAGAAAATTTCTTATACCAACTGCTGAAGTAATATTAACGAATATGGTTAATGATACTATACTAAATCATTCTGATTTACCTTTAAGATTTGTTGCGTCAACACCATGTTTTAGAAAAGAAGCTGGGAGTTACGGAAAAGACACCAAAGGCATGATAAGGCAGCATCAATTTTATAAAGTTGAGTTAGTTAGTATTGTTGACCCAGTTAATTGTAAAGATGAACTTGAAAGGATGACTAGTTCAGCTTGTAAAATATTAGAAAAACTTAAATTACCTTACAGAGTAATAACACTTTGCACAGGAGATATGGGTTTTAGCGCCCAAAAAACTTATGATATAGAAGTATGGCTACCATCAGAAAATATTTATAGAGAAATTTCTAGCTGCTCTACATGTGGAACTTTTCAAGCTAGAAGAATGAAAGCTAGATTTAAAAAATCTAATAATGAAAAAGAATTTTTAGGCACTCTAAATGGTAGCGGTCTAGCAGTAGGGAGAACTTTGATTGCAATATTAGAAAACTATCAGCAAGAGGATGGGTCTATTCTAATTCCTGATATTCTAAGACCATATATGAACAATTTGGAAGTTATTTCTAAGATTTAGAGTTGTTAAAATAATATTAATGGTATAATAGGTACTTTAACAAAATTTAATTTATGTCAGAGTCTGGAATAGCACAACTAATACCTTTAATACTAATTTTTATCATTTTTTATTTCTTTTTAATTAGGCCACAGCAAAAAAAAGTAAAAGAACATAAAGTCATGGTCGAAGGCTTAAAACGTGGTGACAAGGTAATTACTTCAGGTGGTATAGTTGGTACGGTAGAAAGAATTATTGAAAACGATAGAGCAGAAATACTTATAGCAGACAATGTAAAAGTTGAAGTGATCAAATCTACAGGCGTACAAGCCTTGATTAGTGGAACAGAACCAAAAAAATAGTCAATTTAAGTGTTATATTTTTCGAGATTAAAAATAATTTCAATAATAGTTTTTTGTTTTTCTTTAATATTTTTTAGTATTTCTAATTTTATTAATAACGAGGATTTCTTTTTGAAAAAAAAAGTAAACCTGGGTCTTGATTTGCAAGGTGGATCATATTTGCTTTTGGAAGTAGATAAAAATCCAGTAATTAATCAAACACTTCAATCTAAACTTACACAAGTACGTAATTATTTTAAAAAAAAAGAAATAAAAACTTTTGATTATAAATTAGGAAAACAAAAAGTTTTATTTAAGTCAAATACAAATGATCAAGAAAAAATATTAGAATTATTTAAAAATGATAACGAATTAAATCCTTATTTCGATGTTTACAAATCCAATCAATACAATGTTGAATTAATTGATAATATATTTGAATTAACACTTACAAAATATGGTATTATTGAAATTGAGCAATCTTTGTTAGATCAAGCAATAGAGATTGTCAGAAAAAGAGTTGACGAGGTTGGAACTAACGAACCTAGTATTACAAAAAGTGGTTCAAATAGAATTGCTGTAGAGTTACCCGGTTTAGATAATCCCGATAGAATAAAATCATTATTAGGAAGGACTGCAAATTTAACGTTTAGATTTGTAACTCAAAATACAGATGCCTCTTTTGGTTCAGAAAAATTAAAAGATCTTGATACAGGTGAAGAACTGAATGTTAGTAAAAGAATTATTATTAGTGGTGACAATTTAATAGATGCCAAACCTCAGATGGATAATATTAATAATGAAACGGTTGTAAGTTTTACTTTAGATAGGTTAGGTGCAAGAAAATTTGGAAGAGCTACAAAAAACGGAATTGGTAAACAATTAGCAATAGTATTAGATAATCAGATTATTAGTGCACCTGTAATTAGAGATGTAATTGCAAGCGGATCAGGTCAAATTTCAGGCGGATTTACATTCCAGTCAGCAACTGACCTTGCATTATTACTTAGATCAGGTGCTTTGCCAGCGCCTTTAGATATAATTGAAGAGCGAACTGTTGGACCAGATTTAGGAGAGGACTCTATTAAAGCTGGAGTTTTAT
Organism: uncultured Pelagibacteraceae bacterium; assembly: GCA_902619665.1. GTDB lineage: Bacteria > Pseudomonadota > Alphaproteobacteria > Pelagibacterales > Pelagibacteraceae > Pelagibacter. The sequence continues at coordinate 121,016 of CACNFB010000002.1, read as the reverse complement.
CTCTAATAATTGGATTTATTTTAGTGATTTTATATATGATTTATAAGTATAGGTTATTTGGCTTAATTTCAAATTTCGCTCTAATAATAAATTTATTCATGTTACTTGGTTTCTTAACCATATTTGAAGCTACATTAACACTACCTGGCATCGCTGGTATTATTCTTACAGTTGGTATGGCTGTTGATGCTAACGTTTTGATTTTTGAAAGAATTAAGGAAGAATTAAAAAAAGAAAAAAATAAAGTAATTGCATTTGATAACGGATACACCTTATCAAGAACCGCGATCTTAGATGCAAATATAACAACAATAATTGCAGCATTAATTCTATTTGTTTTTGGCTCTGGTCCTGTAAAGGGCTTTTCAGTAACACTATCAATTGGAATTTTAACAACATTATTCTCCGTTTATTACATTGCGCGATTGCTTACATCTCTTTATGTAATTAAAAATAAAAATAATAAAGTGACTATCAAATGACCGGAAAATACTTGTTTAACAAATATTATAATCTATCAAATATAATTTCATTAATATTATTCATAATGTCTATTTTCTTTCTAACATTTAAAGGTTTAAATTATGGTGTAGACTTTAAAGGTGGAACTTTAATTGAATTAAGATCTGATAATACTAATTATAAAACTGAAGATATTAGAGGTGCGTTTAATAAACTTAATTTGGATGATCTTTCTGTTAAAAAATTTGGTGCTGAAGGAGATTATGTAATTAAATTTAAAAGATCAGATCTTAATGAACCTGACTTTATTAAAAATTTAAAAAATGATTTAGATAATTACCTCGAGGATTACAGTTTTAGACGAGTTGAAAATGTTGGCCCAAAAGTAAGTGCAGAACTATTGCAAGATGGTGTAACATCGATAGCAATAGCATTAGCTGCTATGTTAATTTATATTTGGTTTAGATTTGAATGGCAATTCAGCATTGGCGCAATAGTAGCTATATTCCATGATGTTATAATAACACTTGGTATATTTTCTCTTTTGAGTTTAGAGATAAATTTATCAATTGTGGCTGCCGTATTAACAATTGTTGGTTATTCAATGAACGACACTGTTGTAATTTTTGATAGAGTAAGAGAAAACTTAAAAAAATATGCAGATATAAAAATTTTTGATTTAACAAACCTATCTATTAACGAAACATTATCTAGAACCTTAATAACATCAGTCACTACACTTTTAGCACTCTTATCTATTTTCTTTTTTGGAGGAGAAATCCTTAAAGGTTTTTCTTTTGCAATGATCCTAGGAGTTATACTTGGAACTTACTCATCTATATTCATTGCAAATCCAGTACTTGTTTACTTTAAGGTATCTCAAAAAACTTTGATTAAAGAGGAAGATTAATAAAGATTTTGCGCTACAACCATGCTTAAAAGCATAGGTAACGAAAGCAAAGTATTTGTTCTAGAAAACAACATTGCAACTCTAGCTGATTTTGCTTTAGTGTCTGCATCTACCTCAACAATGCCTAATGCTTTTTTTTGATTTGGCCATATAACAAACCAAACATTGAATGCCATTATTATACCCAGCCACATTCCAATTCCTATCGCAGTACTTTTTCCACCGCCTGACATAATACCTAGTGTCATGGCATCATGAATATATCCGTTTATGTAACCTAATATTAAACCTGAAATGATTGTTGCAAGAGCCGCCCATCTAAACCAAAATAGTGCAGCTGGAGCAATTACCTTACTTATCGCAGGTTTATGTTCATCTGGAATTTTAGACATATTCGGTATTTGAACAAAGTTAAAATACCACAATAATCCTATCCACATTATTCCAACTAAAACATGGATGTATCTGAATAACCAACTCCAGAACAATGTGTCAAAGTCAAAACCACCATTTTGAAAAAATAAAATCAAAAACAATACAATAGATAAAGCAAGTGATAGATGTACAGTTCTTGATAATGAACTTAAGATATTTCCCATATTTAATTATAACAAAATTTAATTATTTATGCAATTTTTTTAAATTTACCGTTTAGTAAATTTTTTAAAAATTTACCTGTATAGCTTTTTGAAACATTGCAAATGCTCTCTGGATTTCCCTCTGCGATAATTTCTCCACCCTTTACACCACCATCAGGACCCATATCTATAATATGATCTGCTGTTTTTATCACATCTAAATTGTGCTCTATAACTATAACTGTATTGCCCGTTGCAACAAAGGTATGCAAAATTTCTAAAAGTTTTTTAATGTCATGTTGATGTAATCCTGTAGTAGGTTCATCAAGAATATATATAGTTCTACCTGTTGATCTTTTTGACAATTCTTTAGCTAGTTTAATTCTTTGTGCTTCTCCGCCAGATAATGTGGTTGCCTGTTGTCCAATTTTTATATAACCAAGTCCTACTTTTTTAAGTGTCAGTAACTTTGATCTAATATTTGATATATTTTCAAAAAAATCACAACCTTCGTCAACGGTCATGTTTAATACATCAGCTATACTTTTATTTTTAAATTTAATTTCTAAAGTTTCTCTGTTGTATCTACTTCCTTTACATTCATCACATGTTACATATACATCAGGAAGGAAGTGCATTTCGTAAGTTATAACACCATCACCTTCACAGGCTTCACATCTACCTCCTTTAACATTAAATGAAAATCTACCTGGTTTATATCCTCTACTTTTAGACTCTGGTAAATTAGTAAACCAATCTCTAATAGGTCCAAAAGCAGCAGTGTAAGTAGCAGGGTTAGATCTTGGAGTTCTGCCTATTGGTGATTGATCAATATCAATTACTTTATCTATCAGTTCAATTCCTTTAAATCCTTTAAACGGCATAGGAATTTTTCTTGATTTGTTATTATTTAAACTCATATTCAAAGCATTAAATAAAGTTTGTAAAATTAAAGTAGATTTACCGCTACCTGATACTCCAGTAATACAAGTAAAAGTCCCAAAAGGAATTTTTAGATCAACGTTTTTTAGATTATTACCTGAAGCACCAAGAATTTGTAAAAATCTTCCATTCTTACTTAATCTTCTTTTCTTTGGTATTGGTATATAAAATTTATTACATAAGTATTTACCAGTTATACTTTTTTCATTTTTCTTTATCTCTTCTAATCCACCGTGAGCTATGACTTCTCCACCTTTGCTTCCAGCCTCTGGGCCTAAGTCAATGATGTAATCTGAATTTTCAATTGTCTCAGTATCATGCTCTACTACAATTACAGTGTTACCTAAATCTCTTAATCTTTTTAAAGCATTAATTAATTTTACATTGTCTTTTTGGTGAAGACCTATAGATGGTTCATCAAGAACATAAAGTACACCGGTCAGACCAGAGCCAATTTGCGAAGCTAATCTTATCCTTTGTGACTCTCCACCAGATAAAGTACCTGACTCTCTTGATAAAGTTAAATAATCCAATCCAACATTTAATAAAAAATTTAGTCTTTCATTTATTTCTTTTAGAATGTGCTCTGCAATTTTTATTTGCCTTGCATCTAATTTTTCATTTAAAGACTTGAACCATTTTTCTGCATCTATAATAGATTTTTCAGATATTTCACTTATGTGTTGATTGTCTATTTTCACACATAATGCTTCTTCTTTTAATCTATACCCGTTACAAGCCTCACATTTAGTATCTGATTGATATTGTGATATTTCCTCTCTTTTCCAATCACTATCAGTTTCTAAATATCTTCTCTCAAGATTATTTACTACACCCTCAAAAGTTTTTTTATGCGAATATTTTTCATATCCATCATCGTAAGAAAATTTAATTTCCTCTTCATCTGAACCATATAAAATTATATCCTTTATCTTTTTTGGTAATTTTGACCATTTTTCATCTAAAGAAAAGTTATAGTGTTTTGCTAAGGATGATAGTGTTTGAGCATAATATAGTGAGCTTGATTTAGACCATGGTTCAATCGCACCTTCTGCAATTGTCTTTTTTTCATTTGGAATAACAAGATTAGGATCTACATTTAATTTTATACCAATACCATCGCATTCGACACATGCTCCATATGGACTATTAAATGAAAATAATCTTGGCTCAATTTCTTCTATAGTAAAACCGCTTTCAGGACATGCAAATTTAGAAGAAAATATTATTTTTTCTTTTTTTCTAAATTTAGCTGGTAACGTTTCATTTTCGTATTCTACATATAATAATCCATTAGACAAATTAAGTGAGGTTTCGATACTTTCAGCTAAACGATTGCCTAAATCAGAATTTAGTATTATCCTATCAACTAATATTTCTATTTCATGTTTTATTTTTTTATTTAATTCTGGGATGTTATCTATCTCGTAAATTTTTCCATCAATCTTAATTTTTCGAAAACCTCTTTTTTTATAAGATAAAATTTCTTTTTTATATTCACCTTTACGACCTCTTACAATTGGTGAAAAAAGATAAATAGTACTTTTTTTTGGTAATGTTTTAATTTTATCTACAATTTGAGTTACTGTTTGTGATTTTATTTCTTTACCAGTAAATGGTGAGTAGGGGATACCAACTCTTGCAAATAATACTCTCATATAATCATATATTTCAGTAACAGTTGCTACTGTTGATCTAGGATTTTTTGATGTATTTTTTTGCTCAATTGATATTGCGGGACTTAAGCCTTCGATTAAATCAACTTTAGGCTTTTTCATTTTATCTAAAAATTGTCTTGCATAAGCTGATAAACTTTCAACATATCTTCTTTGTCCTTCGGCGTAGATAGTATCAAAAGCTAGAGATGATTTTCCTGATCCTGACAGACCAGTTATTACTACAAATTTATCTTTTGGAATATCCAAAGAAATATTCCTCAAATTATGTTCTTTTGCCCCTTTAATAACTATCTTTTTAATCATCTTTTTTGTTGCTTTACTTCAATATTATTAATAATCAAACCTTTTCTATGATATAATAAAATCATTAAAATATTATGGCTGGAAGTTTAAATAAAGTACTATTAATTGGACGATTAGGCGCAGATCCTGAAATTAAACAAATGGTTAATGGCAAAAGTGTTGCTAGACTTAGTTTAGCTACAAGTCAAAGCTGGAAAGACAAAAACACTGGAGAAAAAAAAGAAAAAACTGAATGGCACCGTGTGGTTGTATTTAATGAGGGCTTAGTAAACGTGGTTCAACAATATCTAAAAAAAGGTGCTCAAATTTATGTTGAAGGACAATTGACAACTAGAAAATGGAAAGATGAACAATCTGGCCAAGATAAGTATTCTACTGAAATTGTTATACAAGGTTACAACTCATCACTGACAATGTTAGGGGGTGGTGGTGGCGCTTCTAATTTAACTTCATCAAATAACAATCAAGAAGTATCGCAAATTACAGATAGCAATCTTGACGATGATATACCTTTTTAACTTTTATGGACAAAAGTGAAATAGATCAAAAATCTAAAATAAAACCTATTGCTATGTACGACGAAATGAGTTCGTCATACCTATCATACGCGATGAGCGTTATTGTTAGTAGGGCATTACCTGATATTAGAGATGGATTAAAACCAGTACACAGAAGAATAATTTATGCCATGTACAAAGGAGGTTTTGATTGGTCAAAACAATTTAGAAAATCAGCCAGAATTGTCGGTGATGTTATTGGTAAATATCATCCTCATGGAGATCAAGCTGTTTATGATGCTTTAGTTAGAATGGTACAAGATTTTTCAATGAGTGTACCACTTATTGATGGACAAGGAAACTTTGGTTCTGTCGACGGAGATCCACCTGCTGCAATGAGATATACAGAAACCAGACTTTCTAAAATAGCTGAGTATTTAATTGAGGATATAGAAAAAAATACTGTAGATTTTAAAAGCAATTATGATGAAACAGAAAAAGAACCAGTTGTTTTACCAGCTCAATATCCGAATTTATTAGTTAATGGTGCCGGAGGAATTGCGGTCGGAATGGCGACTAGTATACCGCCACATAATCTTGGCGAAGTAATAAATGCAACACAAGCTTTAATTAATAATAAAGATATTAAAATTAATGAATTAATGAAACATATACCCGGTCCAGATTTTCCTACTGGCGGAACAATCATTGGTAAAGATATTATTAAAACGGGTTATAAAACAGGCAGAGGTTCTTTTAAAATTAGAGGTGATATCAATATAGAGCAGTTAAAAAATGGCAAAGAAAGATTAGTAATTACAAATATTCCTTATCAAATAAACAAATCTGTATTAAATGAAAAGATTGTAGAATTAATAAGAGATAAAAAAATTGAAGGTATTAGTGATATCAGAGATGAGTCAAATAGAGAAGGGATCAGAGTTGCTATAGATTTAAAAAGAAATACTGAACCAGAAACTGTCAAAAGACAACTTTATAAGTATACATCACTAGAGTCTTCATTCAGCTTTAATACTTTAGCTATCGTAGATAAAAAACCAAAAAACTGTAATTTAAAGGATTTTTTAGAGTCTTTTTTAAAATTTAGGGAAGATGTTGTCACAAAGAAAACAAAATTTGATTTAAAAAAAGCAGAAGACAGAGCTCACATTTTAATTGGTCTTTCGGTAGCTGTAGAAAATATTGATAAGATTATTAAGATAATTAGAAATTCAAAAAATCCTGAAATTGCAAAAGAAACATTAGTTAAAACAAAATGGAAAATTAAATCAACTCAAAAATTTATTAAACTTATAGAGAAAAAAAATACTATTGCAGTATATTCTTTTTCAATTGATCAAGTAAATTCTATTTTAGAATTAAGATTACAAAAACTTACAGCTTTGGGTATAAATGAAATAGAAGCTGAGATTAAAAAATTGTCTGACTTAATTATCCAATATAAAAAGATTTTATCTTCTAGAAAAGAATTATTAAAAGTAATCAATAATGATTTGAATTTAATTAAGGAAAAATACTCTAATCCAAGAAGAACAAAAATAATTGATGCGATATTAAATTACGATATTGAGGAAACTATTCAAAAAGAATCTGTAATTATAACAGTAACTCTACAAGGTTATATCAAACGCGGAGCCTTAAGTAGTGTAAGGGCACAGAAAAGAGGTGGAAAGGGAAAGGCTGGAATTAAAACAAGAGAACAAGACTCTGTTGTGCAAACCTTATCCGTGAACACACATACATCAGTTCTCTTTTTTTCAACAGAAGGATTGGTATATAAATTAAAAGCGTGGAAAATACCTGAGGGCACTTCTATTTCAAGAGGTAAGTCTTTGTACAACATTTTACCTTTAAAAAACCATCAATCTATAAGCTCTATAATGCCTTTGCCTGAAGAAAAATCAGAGTGGAAAAATCTTAATATAGTTTTTGCAACTTCAAAAGGCAAAATAAGAAAAAACTCTCTTGAAGATTTTATTAATATAAACGCATCTGGAAAAATTGCGATGAAACTTGATCCTGACGACAAAATTATCGGCGTAAAAATATGTAGAGAGGATCAAGATATTATACTTAGTTCACTAAACGGGAAATCTATAAGATTTAACGTTGAAAAGATTAGATTATTTAAAGGCAGATCCTCTAAGGGAATAAGAGGTATAAACCTAAAAGAAAAAGATTTGATCGTATCTTTATCAACTATTGATAAAGATACAAAAAATGGAAAAAAAGGTGATAAATTTATTTTATCAATCACCGAAAACGGCTTTGGAAAAAGAACTGCTTCAAATGATTTTAGGGTAACAAATAGAGGAGGAAAAGGAATAATAGGTATAGTTAATTCCTCTAGAAATGGAAATGTGTCTTCTTCGTTCCCAGTTTTTGAGGGTGATGAAATTTTGATATCTACAAACAAGGGAAGAGTGATTAGAGTTGCGGTTAAAGAAATAAGAATTGCTGGACGTAATACACAAGGAGTTAGAATAATCAGATTATCAGGAGATGAAAAAGTTGTTTCAGCAATTAAAATTGATGATAACTTACTATAATGAAAAAAGTTATTTATCCAGGAACATTTGACCCAATTACTTTTGGCCATATAGATTTAATCAAAAAAGCATTAAATATTTTTGATAACCTTATAATTGCGATTTCAGATGGTAATAATAAAGAATATTTATTTTCAGCTGAAGAGAGAGAATATTTAGTAAAAAAATCTCTTTTTAGTGATCTTAAATTTAAAAAGAAGCAAATAAAGGTAGTAACATTTAATACTTTAACGACTGATTTTTGTAAAAAAATGAAATCCAACGTGATCCTTAGGGGACTTAGAGCAACTTCGGATTTTGAATATGAATTTCAACTTTCTGGAATGAATAAAAAATTAAATGATAAAATTGAAACTGTATTTTTAATGTCTGACCCTCAAAATCAAATTATTTCATCTAAATTAGTAAAAGAGATTGCCGATTTAAAAGGAAATGTGAAGAAATTTACTACAAAAAGTGTATTAAAACATTTAAAACTAAAATTAAATGATTAGAGTATTAATCTTAATATTTTTATTTATTAGTTCTAATTTATCAGCGGAGGAAAATACTATGATTTTAAAATTAAAAGACGGGGAGGTGAAAATTGAATTATTTCCAGATGTTGCCCCAGGTCATGTTAACAGAATAAAAGAATTAGCAAATTCAGGAAAATACAACGGTGTTGTATTTCATAGAGTAATAGATGGATTTATGGCGCAGACAGGTGATGTGCAATTTGGTAATACAGAGAGCAAAGAATTTGATTTAAATAGAGCAGGTATGGGTGGTTCTGATTTACCAGATCTAAAAGCTGAATTTAATAATTTACCACATGAGAGAGGCACATTATCTATGGCCAGATCTCAAAACCCAGATAGTGCTAATAGCCAGTTTTTTATTTGTTTTCAACCAGCTCCATTTTTAGACAGACAATATACTGTATTCGGTAAAGTAATTAGTGGAATGGAATTTGTTGATAAAATTAAAAGAGGCGACTCGAATAATAACGGAGCTGTGACTGATCCAGATAAGATAATATCTTTTAAATCAGAATAATTTTAATTAATGACATTAAAAAAATTTAATTTTAATGTTCTTAAAAAAGAAAAATTTGCAAGACTTGGAAAAATAATTACTAGTCGTGGTACAATAGATACTCCAGTATTTATGCCAGTTGGGACCCAGGCAACTGTTAAAGCTACATTTATTAAAGATGTTATTAAGGCTGGAAGTCAAATTGTTTTATCTAATACCTATCATTTAATGATTAGACCTGGTGCAGACAGAGTTAAAAAAGCTGGTGGTCTACATAATTTTATGAACTGTAAAGTGCCAATCTTAACTGATTCTGGTGGATATCAAATTATGTCATTATCTAAGTTAAACAAAATTGATAGATCTAAAGGTGCAATATTTAATTCTCATATTGATGGAAAAAAATTCATATTAAGCCCAGAACAAAGTATTAAAATACAAAAAAAACTAAACTCAGATATTGTTATGGTACTAGATGAATGTCCAAGAAAAACATTAAGCTATGACACGATTTTGAATGCTGTAAATCTATCAACTGAATGGGCCAAGAGATCAAAAAAAGAATTTGGAAGAAATAAACACAAGGCCCTCTTTGGTATTGTTCAAGGAGGTTTATTTAATGATCTAAGATTAAAGTCATTAAAAGAACTAATAAAAATCGGGTTTGATGGATATGCTATAGGTGGATTGGCCGTAGGAGACTCTCAAAAAGAGATGTTTAAGGTTTTAGATTATCTTAAGAATTACATGCCTATCAATAAACCTAGATATTTAATGGGTGTTGGAACACCTTCAGATATACTTGGATCTGTAATGCGCGGTGTTGATATGTTTGATTGTGTATTACCAACTAGGGCTGGAAGAACGGGCCTAGCATTTACTTGGAATGGAAAAGTGAATATTAGAAACGCAAAATACAAAAAAGACAACAAACCACTAGATGAATCAGTAAAAATATTCGATTTAAATAAATACTCTAAAAATTATATTAATCACTTATTCAACACCAATGAAATGTTGGGCTCTATGATTCTTACATTAAATAATATTAATTTTTATCAAGAATTAATGTATGAAATTAGAAAAAATATTAAAAGAGGTACTTTTACCAAGTTTTATAGGAAATATGCTAATAAGTTATAAAATTTCGCATTGATAATTAAAAAATAATCACTATAAAAGTCAATTCTTTATGGGCCGTTAGCTCAGTTGGTAGAGCAATTCCCTTTTAAGGAATGGGTCGTTGGTTCGAGTCCAACACGGCTCACCATATTAACTACATACTATATTGGTGGAAACTCATATCTTATCTTATCAATCCAACCATTTATATTTTCAATTCTTTTCGAGGATGATGGATGTGTATTTAAAAATATGGGCGGCTCTTTACCTTTATTTGCCTCTTTCATTCTCTCCCATATTTTTGTAGTTTCCCTAATATCATATCCTGATAAAGATGAAAAAATTAATCCCAAGTAGTCAGCTTCAGATTCTTGTTTACGATTAAAAGGATTCATAATACCTATTTTAGATAACAAACCAACAGTATCCATACCCGTAGTTCTATTTACTTGTGAAAGCTTACCACCAGATAAAATATCTATTAACTGGGTGCTAGTTTTTAATACAACAGTCCTACTTGCTCTTTCGACACCATGTTTTGCAACTGCATGTGCAATTTCATGACCCATAACAGCAGCAAGTCCATCTTCATTTTTTGTGATTTCTAGCATACCTGTATAAACAGCTATTTTTCCTCCAGGCATACACCATGCATTTTTAATCTTTTTGTTATCTATTAATATATATTCCCATTGAAAATTATTTGTTGGATCTGGAATATTTTTATTATCAAAATAAAGACTTATTGAGTTTTCCATTTTTTTTCCTATTTCTTTAATAAGATTAAGGGACTTTATATCGTCACTTAGTTTCTCTTTTTCTTTAATTTTTTCATATAAATTTGCTGCTTGTGCATTTATTTTTGATTCTGGTACTAATTTTAATTGTTTTCTATCTGTAATTGGCGCGGATCCACATGATGTAAGAAAATAACCACAACAACCACAACCAACTAAATTTAAAAATTTTCTTCTATCCATAATAATTATTTTCTTGTATTAATGATGATTTATAAAATATATATGAATTTAAACAATAAAATATTGTTATTTTTGTTTATTATCGCATTAATTTTCGTTATTTATTCATCTTACAATTAATATGTCTGATAAAAAAAAAATCTCAATTTTGGCTAGATTAAGAAATTATTTTTTAGCTGGCATTGTGGTTCTTGTCCCGATTGGATTTACTTTATATTTAACAATTTTTTTAATTAAAATTTCATCTAAACTCCTTCCAAATGAAATTAATCCAAATAGTTATTTACCTTTTTCGATACCAGGTTTAGAAATTTTATTATCTGTTGTTATAATAATTATTGTTGGTGGAATTTCTTTATCTTTTTTTGGAAAAAGAATTGTTTCATTAATTAATGACATATTTAAAAAGATTCCAATTTTACGAACAATATATTCAGCCATAGGTCAAATGACACAAAGTTTTACTTCAACAGGCAAAGATAAAAAAAGTGTTGTCTTAGTTGAGTACCCAAAAAAAGGCTCTTGGGCAGTTGGTTTTGCAACAAAAGAAAATGAAGGAGAGATTAGCAAAAAAGTTAACAAACAAATGATTAATGTATTTGTGCCAACCACTCCTAATCCTACTAGTGGTTTTTTACTAATGTATCCTAAAGACGAAGTTATCTATTTAGATATGTCATTTGAAGAAGCTTCAAAATTTATAGTTTCTGCAGGAACATCAGACCCATCAAATTAAACTAGGTCGTTGAGAATATCAGCCCTATCATACATTTTTAGTAAGGGCATATAGTTATCAATATTTTCATTTGTAATTTCAATTCTTTTAACTTCTTGTTCAGCAAGAAAAAAAAGATCTTCATTTAGTATTGGATCAGCAATTCTAAAACTTTGTATTCCACTTTGTTTGAAACCTAACAAATCTCCATACCCCCTTAGCTTCATATCTTCTTCTGATATCTTAAAACCATCATTACTGCTTTTTAATATTTTAATCCTTTTTTTTGCATTCTCACTCAAGTTAGATTTAAACATTAATATACAATATGCCTCTTTATCACCACGACCAACTCTACCTCTTAATTGATGTAGTTGCGACAATCCAAATTTATTTGCATTTTCTATTACTATTACATTAGCGTTTGGAAAATCTATACCTACTTCAATTACAGTTGTAGAAACCAATATATCAATTTTTTTATTTAGAAAGTCATTTAAAATTTTTTCTTTTTTATATTTATCTAAATTTCCATGAAGTATACCAACTTTATTTGAAAAGTTTTTTTTTAAATATTCGTATCTACTAACAGATGATTGATGATCTACTTTTTTTGACTCCTCGATCAATGGACACACCCAAAAAATTTGATTTCCATTTTTTATTTGTTTTTTTAAAAATGCTAATATTTCGTTTATTTTTTTATCTAATTTACTTAATGTGGTTATTTCTTTCCGATTTTTAGGTTTGCTTTTTATAATAGAAACATCCATATCGCCAAAAATTGTCATAATCATAGTTCTAGGAATTGGTGTTGCTGACATAACTAATATATCGCAATTTTTACCACCCTTATCAGATAGCTTCTTTCTTTGTTTTACTCCAAATTTATGTTGTTCATCAATAATGATTAATCCCAATTTTCTGTAATTAATTTTATTTTGGAATAAAGAGTGCGTTCCTATTAATAAATCAATTTGATGATTTTCAAGATCATTAATAATTTTTTTTCTAATTTTATTATCTGTTTTACTTGTTAATATATCAATTTTTACATTATCAGGCAGTAAGCTTTTAGCTAAGTTATAATGTTGTTGCGCCAATATTTCGGTTGGTGCCATAAAAGCAACCTGAAATTTGCTATTTATAACATTTAAAATTGATATTAGAGCGACTATTGTTTTTCCACTTCCTACATCACCCTGTAAAAGTCTGAACATTTTTTGTTCAGATCTTAAATCATCGTTAATTTCATTTATTGCCTTTAATTGATCTTTTGTCAGTTCAAAATCTATTTTATTTGTTATACGTTTAATGTTATTAGAGCTAAATTTTTTTTTAGTTTTCTTTAGTTTTTTTACCGATTTTCTTATTTTAGAATTAATTAAAAAACTTGATAAAATTTCATCAAAAACCAATCTTTTGTAAAAAGAACCCTTCTTATTTAAATTCTTTGGATCATGTAGTTGAATAACTGCATCTTTCCATTTTATATTTTCAAATTTATTACTAATATTTTTATTTAACCATTCATTTAAATCTGGAATTTTATTTAAAACCTGACTAATAATTTTGTTATATTTTTTTTCATTTAATCCCTCTGTTAAGCTATATTTTGTATCAACCTTTTTGATACTATTTATGTTATTACCTAAGTATGTTGGATTTGTAATTTGATATCTGTTTTTATAAAAATTAATTTTACCGCTTATAATTACCCTTGAGTTTAAAGGTAGTATTTTCCTGATGTATCCTTCGTAACTATTAAAAAAAATACAATCTAATTTTCCTGTTTCGTCTTCACATAATACCCTGTTAGGTAAATTCCTAACTCTGGGAAAATTATATTTCCTTACATTTACTGATATAGTTTGTATTTTACCAATTTGAAGTTGATTTATTTTTCTTAAATCACTTCTATCTATTATATCTCTTGGCAAATTCCATAATAAGTCAAAAATTGTATTAATATTTTTTTTTCTAAATAATTTGGCTGTTTTGGTACCAATACCATTAATTTTATTGATATCTGATAACAAGTATTCATAATTAGACATATTTACTTATATATCCATGTCACAAAATAAAGAAGATCTTAAAAATAAAATTATTTATAGAGCTTCTTATAGAGGTACAAAAGAAATGGACATATTAATGACCGCTTTTGTTAAATCTTTTATAGACGAGTTGAATGAGGACACACTAAAAATATTAGACACGTTTGTTAATATGGATGATGAAACATTAATTTCTTTTAAAAAAAAAGAATCATTAGATAATATTAAAGACAAAAATTTGCTAGATATAATTGATAGGTTTAAAAAGTTTTAGTGGCGGAGAGACTGGGATTCGAACCCAGGAAAGAGTTGCCCCTTTGCCGGTTTTCAAGACCGGTGCTTTCAACCGCTCAGCCATCTCTCCACTCCAGACATTTATATTTAAAAAAAACATTTCTACAACATAATAAGTTTTTTACTATATCTTAAGATATTTTAAGTGTAATTGTCCCTAATAAGTCATAATTATATGAAAAAATTTAATCAAGGTATTATTCTCAGTAGTTTAGGATCTTTTTGGTGGGGTGTAATCGGAGTAATTTATTTTAGATCTTTATCTTTTGTAGGTCCGCTCGAATTAGTTATACATAGATGTTTATGGACAACAATATTTTTATTAATTACAACCTTTTTTTTATTTAAATGGCAAAAGCTTCTTCTTATTCTAAAATCATCAAAAAAAATATTTGTATTATTTTTATCCTCAATCTTAATTCTTACAAATTGGTCTGTTTGGATATATGCAGTTTCAACTAATCAAATTATAAATGCTAGTTTTGGCTATTTCATAATGCCTATTATGAGTGTTTTTTTTGGTCATTTATTTTTTAAGGAAAAACTAAATTTTAAAATAATTTTATCAATCATATTAGTTTTATGCTCAATATTTTATATGCTATATGAATTTAAGACTATACCCTGGATAGGTTTAACAGTTGCTATATCTTGGTCATTATATAATGTTTGTAGAAAATTAATAAAAGTTGATACTGATATTGGTTTATTGGTAGAAAGTTTTTTTATTTTTCCTTTTGCACTTATAGCCCTAATTTATTTATTTAAAATTGAGGTTAATTATTTTTCTACAGACAATATTTCAATGATGTTTTTATTAGTTTTAGCTGGACCTATAACTGTTATACCACTATTTTTGTATGTGAAAGGTGTTGAGTTATCTGGTCTTGGACCCACAGGTATGATATTTTATATAACACCAACCTTTCAATTTTTGTTAGGATACTTTTATTATGGAGAGATATTTTCTTTTGAAAAGTTTATTAGTTTTATAATAATATGGATTGCCGTATTGATTTATTTAAATAATTTATATGAGAAAAATTAGTATTATAATCTCGTCATTACTTTTAATGTTAATAACTTTTACCAAGGTTAATTCTGATGAAAAATTTAGCTCTTGGATTATAGAATTTAAAAAAAAAGCTATTAATGAAGGTATTTCAGAGGAAACTGTTGATGTAGTCATGAATAATGCAATTTTTCTTCCTAAAGTAATTGAGTATGACAGATATCAACCTGAATTTTATGAAGATACAAAAACTTATGTTTCAAAAAGAACATCTAAAGATAAAGTCAAAAAAGGTAAAAAAATTTATAAAAAAAATAAAAATTTAATTAATATTGTTGATAAAGAATTCAAAGTTGAAAAAGAACTTTTGCTGGCTTTAATGGGTATTGAGACAAACTATGGTACGTATTTAGGCAAAATGGATATAATTTCATCATTAGCAACTTTAAGTTACGATAAACGAAGAAGTGAATTTTTTTCAAACGAATTAATTACAATACTGAGGTTGATTGACCAAAATAAAGTTGATAAAGACATTTTATTTGGCTCATGGGCTGGTGCCTTTGGTAATTTTCAGTTTATGCCAACTACAATCTCTAATTATGCTATAGACTATAATAATAATTCGATTATTGAATTAAAAGAAGCAGATGATTCTTTTGCCTCTGCTGCAAATTATTTAAATAAAATTGGTTGGAAAAAAAATGAGCCATGTTTTTTTAAGATTGATTTAAATGAAAATATCCCTAAGAAATTATTAAATACTTCAGCAAAAAAAATAAAACATAAAAAAAAATTCAAGTATTATAAAAAATATATTAAAGAATTCGAAAATTTGAATATAGCTGAAAACGTAAAAGTAGCTATAATAACACCTGATAGTGATATAGTTAAAGATAATAATAAGTTAAAACCTGCTTATTTAGTATTTCCAAATTATGATAGAGTTTTGAAATGGAATAGATCATTAAGATTTGCCATTGCGGTTTGCACACTAAAAAACAAATTTGAAAATGAATTATAAAATATTTATAATTTTAATATTTTTTATATTATCAGGATGTAAATTAGAAACTGTTAACAAAAAAGTTAATTATGATAATAATATTTATGTTAACAAAGGATTTACACTAATCTACTCAGATGAACTCATAAAAGATAAAATAACAAAAAAAAAGATTGATATAAGAAGTTTAGATATTCATCATAGCTATTTATCTAAAGGTACAAAAGTTAAAATTACCAACCTTTTAAACAATAAATCTCTAGTTGGAAATGTTTCAAGAAAAATAAAAAATTTAGACTTTTATAATTCAATTGTGTCTAAACGCATTTCAGATGAGTTAAACATAAATTATGACCAACCTTATATTGAGATAAAAGAAATTAAAAACAATTCAATTTTTTTAGCAAAGAAATCCAAAACTTTTGAAGAAGAAAAAAATGTAGCCAATAAAGCCCCAGTCGATACAATAAGTATTAATGATTTAAACTCATCTAAGAATGAAAAAGTAAAAGATACAAAAGTTAGCAAGTTTTCATATGTAATTAAAGTAGCTGAATTTTACTTTTTTGAAAATGCCAAAGATCTAAAAAAAAGAATAATAACTGAAACAGACATACAAATAGTGAATATTTTGTCTATCTCCAAGAATACACATAGAATTATATTAGGTCCTTATAATAATATTAATTCTCTACAAAAGGTATTTTATAGTATAAGAACTTTAGGCTTTGAAAATATTGAAATTATTAAAAATGGATAAATTTAAAAAATTTTTACTTTATTATTTTTTTTCTTACTTTTGTTTAACGACTGCCTCTATTTCTGCTTTTGATATAAACGCTAGAACTGCAATTTTACAAGATTATTTGTCAGGTGAAATTCTTTATGAAAAAGATATTCAAAGATCCATTTATCCTGCATCAATGACAAAAATAATGACGTCAATAGTTGTATTTGATTTGTTAAAAAGTGGGGACCTAAATCTTGATGACAAAGTAATGGTTTCAGAAAATGCATGGAGACTTTCACAGTCAGGATATTCATCAATGTTTATTATGGTTGGAGATGAAGTATCAATAGAAGATTTATTAAAAGGAATAATAATTGCATCTGGTAATGATGCCTGTGTTGCTTTAGCGGAAGGTGTTGCTGGTACGGAGGAAGAATTTGCGATAATGATGAATTCTAAAGCTGCAGAAATTGGAATGATAAATACTAATTTTACAAACTCCTCTGGAATAAATGATCCAGATAATTATTCTACTGTTGAAGATATTCTATTAATGTCAAATTATTTAATTAAAAACTATCCTGTTTATTATTCTTATTTTAAAGAAAAAACTTTTACATGGGATCGAACTGGGGGAGATCCGATTACGCAAGGAAATAGAAATCCTTTATTATATAAAAATTATGGTGCCGATGGTATTAAAACCGGCTATCTTGCTGTAGAAAAATATTCATTAGCTAGTTCTATTAAAAAAGGAGAGAGAAGATTAATAGCAGTAGGTAGTGGATTTGAAACTAAAAATTCAAGATCTAGGCAATCAAAAAAACTTTTAACATGGGGTTTAACTAACTTTGATACAATTCAAATAGCTAAAACTGATGAAGAAATTTCCAATTTAGATGTATGGTTAGGTAAAAAAGATAAAGTTCAAGTTTACGTAAAAAACGATATATATAAAACAATTCCAAAAGCTAGAAAAAAACACCTAGAGGCATATATTGAATACAATGGACCCATACTTGCACCAATAGAAAAGGATCAAGAGTTAGGAATTTTAAAAATTTTATATAAGGATGAAATTATCAATGAATTTAAAGTTTATGCATTTGAAGATATAAAAAAACTCAATGTTATTTCTAGAATTATAAAATCTATAAATTATCTTATCTGGGGTGATGTATAAGAAAATAATAGTTTTCGAAGGTATAGATGGGTCTGGAAAAACATTTCATCTTAATGAAGTAGCAAAGTACTTATCTAAAAAAAAAATAAAATTTATAAAAATAAGAGAACCAGGTGGCACTAAAAATTCAGAAATTATAAGAAATATTATATTAAATAAAAAATCAACTTTTAAAAAAAAAACAGATTTATTACTTTATTTAGCTGCTAGAAATGAAAATTATGAAAATTTGATTAAGCCATATTTAAATAGAAAAGTTATACTTATTGATAGATTTATAGACTCAACCATAGCGTACCAGCATTATGGTTTTAAGATAAATAAAAGAGTTATAAAGGAATTAAACAATTTCATACTAGGTAATCTAAAACCTAATTTTACTTTTTTTCATTATGTGCCAATTAAAAGAATAAAAAAGAATATTTCAGGAAAAAAGAATAAATACGACAGTTTTAGCAAAAATTTTTATAATAAAGTACAAAATGGATTTTTGAATATTTTAAAAAAAAATAAGAATAAGTTATTAATAGATTCGTCTAAAAATAAGAAATACAATATAGAATTAATTAAAAATAGAATAAATAAAATATTAAAAATTAATGGGTGAAGAAATTTTTAGCAAAGAACTATCTACATTTAAAAAAGAAATAAATTTTATTTCTAATTTATATATTAATAGAAAATTACCACAAACAATATTATTTACTGGAGAAAAAGGTATTGGCAAATTAAACGTGGCTTACCATTTAATTAATTTCATATTGTCAAAAGATGAGGATAATGAATATTGTATAACTACTAACAAAATTAATTCTAATAACAAAACTTATAATCTTTTGCTCAAAAATATTCACCCAAATCTATTTCTAATTTCATTAAAAGATAAAAAAAAGAATATTGATATTGAACAAATCAAAAATATGAAAAATTTTCTAAATATAACATCATTCAGCAATAAGCCAAAGATTGTGTTGATAGATGGAAGTGAATATTTGAATTTGTCTTCCTCAAATTCTTTACTTAAATCGTTAGAGGAAAATTTAGATAATGTTTTTTTTATATTGGTTCATGACATTAAAAAAAAACTGTTAACTACAATCAAATCCAGATGTATACAATTTAAATTTTTTCTGAATAATGAGGATCGTGAAAAAAGAATAAATGAAATACTAAATAATCAATTTAATGATTTAAGTTCTGATTTTAAAAATAAATATATCAGCCCTCTTTTTTTTAAAAGTTTGTTAGAATATTGTAATAAAAATAATTTACAGATAAACGATATTAATCTAGATAATCTTTTATCCGATATACTTAAAAAAAAAGATTATAAAAAAAATGAATTTGTCTTAAAAAATTTTTTTTTATTAGTTCAATTATTTCTTTATAAAAAAATTAAAAAGGAACATAATAATAAATATTTTTATTTATTGAAGTATTTTACACAAAGATTTGATGATGTTACTAAATTTAATTTAGATTTTGAGTCGTATGTTTTAGAATTTAAGAATTTAATTTATAATGAAAAATAACTATTATATCACTACACCAATTTATTATCCATCTGCAAAACCTCATATGGGACATGCATACTCAAGTATAGTTGCTGATTTTTTTGCAAGATTTAAAAGAATCAGCGAACATAATGTTTTTTTTTTAACTGGTACAGATGAGCATGGCCAAAAAATCCAAAGAGCAGCATTAGAAGCAAAAAAAGATCCCTTAGATTTTTGTAATGAAATAAGCTCAAATTTTAAAGATTTGTCTGCTATTTTAAATCTTTCAAATGATGATTTTATTAGAACAACTGAAAAACGTCATAAAATGGCAGTTGAAAATTTATGGAATATTTTAGAAAAAAAAAATGAGATATATTTATCTAAATATTCAGGTTGGTATTCTGTATCTGATGAAGCCTTTTATTCTGAAAATGAAATTGAAGACAAAGATAATGTTAAAGTAAACAAATTATCAGGTTCAAAAGTCGAATGGGTTGAAGAAGAGTCTTTTTTCTTTAAATTATCAAATTGGGAAAAAAAATTACTGGATTATTATGATAAAAATCCTGAATTTATAAGACCAGAAAGTAGAAGAAATGAAGTTATCAGTTTTGTTAAAGGAGGACTTAAAGATTTATCTGTAAGTAGAAAATCTATATCTTGGGGGATAAATGTTCCCTCTCAAAAAGACCATATTATTTACGTATGGTTAGATGCACTAACAAATTATTTGAGCGCACTTGATTATCCTAATATTGATAATGATAAATATAAGAATTTCTGGCCTGCATCTGTCCACATAATTGGTAAAGACATATTAAGGTTTCACGCTGTTTACTGGCCAGCTTTTTTGTTAGCAGCAAATTTACCGTTACCTAAAACTATATACGGTCATGGTTGGATTTTATCTAATGAGGAAAAAATGTCTAAATCGAAAGGAAATATATTAGACCCCTTAGAAATTATTGATAAATATGGTCTTGATCCTTTAAGATTTTATTTATTAAAAGAAGTTTCTTTTGGCAACGATGGCAATATATCAAAAGAAAAATTAGAAAATTGTATCAATAGTGATCTTGCTAACAATTACGGTAACTTATGTCAGAGAGTAATATCTTTTAATGAAAAAAATTTAAATTTAGAAATCCCAAAAAATATAAAATTTAATAATGAAGATTTAAATATATTAAATAGATTTAAAGAAAATTACAGTAAAATTGAAAATGCGGTAAATAAACAAGATATAAATTTTTATATGAATTTTTTAATGGAGACTTTGTTTGGAGCTAATAAATATTTTAATGACCAAGAACCCTGGAATAAAAAAAACGATACTAATAGATTAAATACTATTATCTATGTCAGCTTAGAATTAATTAGAAAAATTTCTATTTTAATGTATCCAATTATACCTGAAACTTCTTTAAAAGCCTTAAATATTTTTAATATTAAAGAAAAAGATATCATCTTTAATTCATTGCTAAATAATGAGTTTTTAAAACAAGGTATGAAAATAAATAAAATTAATATACTTATTAAAAAGATAATAAATGATTGACTCTCATTGCCATTTAGACCGTGAACCACTGATTAATAATTTTGAAGAAGTTATGCAAAGGGCTAAAAATGTTGGTATAGAAAAAATTTTAACTATTTGCACAACTAACAAAAACTTTTCTGAAGTAGAAAATTTGGTAAAAAAAGATCAAATAATATACGGCACATTTGGTATACACCCCCATGAAGCTAATACTAACAGTATAAGTAAGGACCAAATAATTAAAAATGTTTCTAAGAATAAAAAAATTATTGGGGTAGGGGAAACAGGTTTAGATTTTTACTACAACAATAGTGACAAAGTTTCACAAATTAATAGTTTTGAAGAACATATACTTGCATCCATTGAATTGAATAAACCAATTATTATACACTCTAGAAATGCAGAAGATGAAACATTTGAATTATTAAACAAATATAAAAATAAAAATATAAAAATTTTGATGCACTGTTATACTGGAAGTTTAGAACTTGCAAAAAAAATGCTTGATTTGAATTCATATTTTTCTGCAAGTGGTATTATAACTTTTAAAAAGAGCACAGATCTAAATAATACCTTTAATTTTATCCCTTCAGATAAAATATTAATTGAAACAGATAGCCCATTTCTTGCTCCGGTACCAAAAAGGGGAAAAACTAATGAACCTAGTTATTTAAAGTATACTTTAGAACATATGGCAAAAATAAAGAATATTTCTCCACAAGAAATAGAATTGATAACTTCACAAAATTTCAAAAAATTATTTGAAGTAAATTAATGTCAATAAAATTTATAATTTTAGGGTGCGGTAGTTCATTAGGAGTTCCTAGAATTGATGGTTTTTTTGGTAATTGTGATCCAAAAAATAAAAAAAATTATAGAACTAGATGCTGTGCATTAATAAAATCAAAAAATAAAAATGTTTTGATTGATACATCGCCTGATTTAAAACAGCAACTAATCAAGAATAAAATTAATAATATTGATAAAGTTTTTTACACTCATCATCATGCTGATCAAACTCATGGTATAAATGAACTACGTTTTTTTTATTTAAAGAATAGAAAAAAGATAGATATATATACCAATAATTTAACTAAAAAGTATCTACTCAATTCATTTGGATATTGTTTTAAAAAAAATAGAGAATATCCACCCATATTACAGAACAATTCTTTAAAAAAAAAACATTCATATAAAGATAATGGAAAGATTATTAGTCTCAAATCTATAAAGGTCGAACATGGAAATATTGACAGTATATGTTATGTAATTAACAATAAGTTAGCTTACGCTAGTGATGTAAGTAAAATATATAAAAAGGATTTAAAATCACTTAATAATCTAAAATATCTAGTAATTGATTGCCTTCAATATAATCAACATCCATCACATTATTGTCTAACAGATATTCTATTACTAATTAAAAAAATAAAGCCAAAAAAAACAATTTTAACAAATTTAGCAAGTTCTATTGACTACAACCAGATTAAAAAAAAATTACCAAATAATGTTATACCAGCTTATGATGGTTTAACTCTAAATATTTAGCAAAGATTCTATTTTAGAAATAATTTTATTTGAAGTAGGGTTTGTAAAAGATGAAAATGTATCCTCAACTTTACCTTCATTATTAATTAAAATTTTATGAAAATTCCACTTAGGTATTGCTGATTTTCCATGATTTTCTTTTGCCCATTTAAATATATCATGTGCACTATCACCTTTAACATCATAAATAGAAGTAATTGGAAAAGTGATATTAAAATTCACTTCACAAAATTCTTTTACCTCTTTTTCTGTTTTTTTTTCTTGATTAAATGAATTCGATGGAACAGCTAAAACTAATAGACCTTTATTCTGATATTTCTCCCAAATATTTTGCATATCATTATATTGTTTTGTAAAACCACAATAACTCGCAGTGTTTACCAATAATATTGCTTTTTTATTTTTATATTCTTTTAAATCAATTAATTTTCCATTAACAAGTTCAACAGAAAAATCAAAAAAAACCTTTTCATAATTCGCTAAGGTTTTTGTAGAAAAAAAAGAGATCATTAAAAATACAATTGCTAATAATTTAGTAAAATTTGAAAATTTCATTTCTTTGGAGATAATAATATAAGAAAATATCCAAATAATGTTGATAATAATGACCCACCTAAAACTCCAATTTTAACACCATCCATATAACTCATGTTATCTATAAATGCTAAATTACCTACGAACAAACTCATAGTAAATCCGATACCAGTTAAAACCCCTACACCGTAAAAATTAATCCAGTTAGCTTTCGATGGCATTTGCGCTAATTTAAATTTAATTGAAAGGTATGAAAAAATAAAAACACCAAATTGTTTTCCTAAAAATAATCCTAATAAAATACCCAATGGAACTTTTGACATGAAGGATGATAAAGACAATCCTTCTAAAGAAACACCTGCATTGGCAAAAGCAAACAATGGCATTATACCAAATGCAACATAAGGACTTATTGCATGTTCAATCTTGATTAATAAAGAGAATTCCTTAGGTTTTTTTCTATGAGGAATAGTTGTTGCTAATAAAACTCCAGCTATTGTGGCATGTATACCTGATTGATGAGTAAAATCCCACATTACAATACCGATTAAAAGATAAAGTATAAAGTTTTTAATGTTAAATTTATTTAAAATTAATAATAATATGAAAGCTACAACAATTAATCCCAAATAATGAATTTTCAAGTCACCAGTATAGAAAAAAGCAATTATAATGATTGCTCCTAAGTCATCAATTATTGCTAAAGCTGTTAAAAAAACTTTTAATGATATAGGAACTCTTGATCCTAATAATGACAAAACTCCCAAAGAAAAAGCAATATCTGTAGCTGATGGTATTGCCCATCCTCTTAATGTTTCCGTATCACCATAATTTATAAAAATATAAACTAGCGCTGGTACAACCATACCTCCAATTGCACCCATTATTGGAAGCATTGCTTGTTTAAAATTAGATAGTTCTCCTTCAATAAATTCTCTTTTTATTTCTAGTGTAACAAAAAAGAAGAATATCGCCATTAAGGCGTCATTAATCCAATGCAGAACAGATAATTTTATTCCAAAATTATTTATTCCAATAAATAAATATTTATCCAAGGTTTCAAAATAAATTTTGGATAAATCTGAGTTACTTACTATTAAAGCTAATATTGCACTTATTAATAAAACTAACCCACTTGCAGCTTCTAATTTAAAGAACCACTTAAACGGACTTGATAAGTATCTTAACATTTTTAATTAATTAAATTTATTGTAAATAATTTTATATCTATCAAACTTTGATATAAATTGTCTAAATAAAAGTTGATATTTGGAATTATATAGCTCAAGGGAACCTTGAAAGTGTCTATTAAGATAACAATAGCTATTATTGATATTAAGAAAACCAAAAATAATTTAGAAAAATTTTTACTTTTTTCTTTCTTGATTGCTGGTAAATATTTCTTATTCCCTATTGTTTTATCTACTTTTGGTTTTATAGTTTCTTTAGTCCGCTTAACCCGTATAAACTCTCTTTTTTCATCTTCGTTAATAGTTGTATTCGCTGTCGCAGTATCTTGTTTTTTTTCAATATTTTCCGATGGCTTAAAAAACCATGTATGATTACATACTCCACATTTTACCAATCGGCCTTCTTTAGGTATTAATTTATCATCAATATTAAAACTTTTTTGATCACAGGGACAAACAATAATCATAATTTCCTATATACCAGATTCTATTTAAAATACTTTTATTTTTGATCTCTTTATACTTTAAAAATTAGTTTATCTACT
The DNA here is from genome assembly GCA_902619665.1 of uncultured Pelagibacteraceae bacterium. Lineage (GTDB taxonomy): Bacteria > Pseudomonadota > Alphaproteobacteria > Pelagibacterales > Pelagibacteraceae > Pelagibacter. The sequence continues at coordinate 96,103 of CACNFB010000002.1, read as the reverse complement.
GTAATAGTATTCAAATTCGGGGCGTAGCGCAGCCTGGTAGCGCATCTGGTTTGGGACCAGAGGGTCGTAGGTTCAAATCCTACCGCCCCGACCATTTATGACAAAGAAAAAAGCAAAAATATATAAACCGACCAAAACGTCAATGCAATCGGGTATTGGCAAAACTAAAAGGTGGATACTTGAATATATTGACGATTCGATATCTATAAACCCTTTAATGGGTTGGGAAAGTTCCTCAAATACACTATCTGAATTAAAACTTTTTTTTGATACCAAAGATCAAGCAATAGAATACGCAAACAAAAATAAAATTGAATTTGTTTTAATTGAAAATAATCAAAGATCTTTTGTTAAAAAATCGTATACTGACAATTTTTTAGAATAAATGTTTAAATTTTTTACAAATAGAAGATGGTATCCTTGGAGCATATTTGGTTCATTAATAATATTAGTTTCAACATGGTACCAAGTTCAACTTGATGTAATGATTAATGAATGGTTCGGTGAATTTTACGATACTTTACAAAAGGCCTTAACAACCCCTAACTCGGTATCAGAGAAAGAGTTTATTTCATATCTTTTAACATTTGCTAAAATTGCTGGTGTGTGGATGGTTATTTCTGTTGCTACAGATTATTTTACTAGTCATTGGACGTTTAGATGGAGAACAGCCATGGCAGATTATTACCACGAAAATTGGTATAAAGCTCGTTTAACAGAAGGGGCTTCACAGAGAGTTCAAGAAGATACTTTAAAATTTGCGAGGATTATGGAAGGTTTGGGTGTGGAGCTTCTAAGAAGTTTAATGACACTTGTTGCATTTTTACCAATATTGTGGGGATTATCCAAACAAATAACTATGTTACCTTTTTTCGGCGAAGTTAATCACGCTTTAGTTTGGGTAGCTATAGTATCGGCCTTAGGTGGAACGTTATTACTAGCTGCTGTTGGTTTTAAATTACCTGGAATTGAATATGATATTCAAAAAGAAGAGGCTGCTTATAGAAAAGAGCTTGTATTAGGTGAAGATAATATAAATAATGCAGGATCAAGTAGTGTAAATTTTTTGTATGGAAACGTTCGTAAAATTCATTTTAAAATGTATTTTCACTATTTATATTTTAATGCAGTTAAATGGAGTTATTTACAAGGCATGGTAATTGTTCCATATGTAGCTTTAGCCCCAACAATAGTCACTGGAGCTATCACGTTGGGATTTGTTCAACAAATTGCAAGAGCTTTTAATAAAGTAGAGAACTCATTGCAATATTTGGTAAGAAGTTGGCCAATAATAGTAGAGTTAATTTCTGTTCAAAGAAGATTGTCAGAATTTGAAACTAAATTGAATAATGTTCCTGATGAAGTAAAAGCTTAATGGAGATTGACGAAAAATTTCTAAAAGAATTTGTTAAAGTTACACAACAAGCATCAATAGCAACACTTCCTAAAATTGGAAAAAAAGACAAAAATGAGGTGGACAAGCTTGCGACAGACGCCATGAGAAAAGTGTTAAACAATATTAAAATGAAGGGAAGAGTAGTAATAGGAGAGGGAGAAATAGATGAAGCCCCAATGTTATATATTGGGGAAATTTTAGGAAATAACGATGGCCCAGAAATTGATATTGCTGTCGACCCCTTAGAAGGAACAAATTTTGCTGCGAATAATTTACCTGGTGCTTTATCCGTTATTGCTGTTTCATATAAAAATAATTTATTAAATGCACCAGAAACTTATATGAATAAAATAGCTTACGGTTCTAATATAGAAAAAGGTGTTATAGATTTAGACTATAATTTTTCAAAAAATATAAAAAATCTGTCTGATTTTAAAAAAAAAAAACTTGAAGATATAACTATATGTATTTTAGACAGACCTAGACATAAAGAAATTATTGAAGAAGCTAAGAAATTAAAACTTAAAACTAAATTAATTTCTGACGGAGATGTATCAGGGGCGCTATTAGTAACAGATGAAAAGTATGAAGTAGATCTTTTTTTAGGTATAGGTGGTGGACCAGAAGGTGTTTTGGCTGCTTGCGCACTTGATGCTTATAATTGTGGGTTTCAAGGAAAATTTATATTTGATGATGATATATCCAAAAAAAGAGCCAAAGATATGGGCATTGTTGATTTTGAAAAAAAATATGAATTAAAAGATATTATTAAAGGGGATAGCATTTTCTGTGCTACGGGAATTACAAATGGCGAACTAGTCAAAGGTATAGAAAAATCTGGAGATTATTTTATGACAGATACTTTTGTTACTCACAAAAGTATGAAAATCAAAAAAAATATACAAGAGAAAGTACAAAAAATTACATGATATCTGTCTCAGGAAATAAATGGTCTGAGAGGAAATTAAATAATAGAATTATTGAAAAAATATCTTTAGACAATAGTTTATCATATGATTTATCAAAACTTATTTTAAGTAGAAATTATTCATTAGACGAGATAAATGAATTAGAAAATGAAATTCAACTAAATAATCCCTTTTTGGAAAATAACGACTTTTTAAAAGCTAGAAATTTATTAATAAAGATTATTAAAAAAAAAGAATTAGTTTTAGTTTATGGCGATTATGATGTTGATGGCGTCTCTTCTACTGCAATTTTAGTAAATTTTTTTAATTACTTTAAAAATCCAAACTATTATTTAATTCCTAATAGGTTTAATGATGGATATGGTCCAAATTTAGAGTTGATTAAAAAAAACTTAAAAAAAAACACAAAAATTGTAATTTTTGTCGATTGTGGAAGTAATTCTATAGAAATAGTTAACTATTTAAAGAAAAATAACATAGAGGTATTAATAATAGATCATCATCATATTAATAACAAATTGGGATCAACTTTAAATATCATAAATCCGATGAAAAATCCCAAAGATTATATGGGGCAGAATATTTGTGCTGCTGCGTTAACTTTCTATTTAATAAATTTATTGAATAATAAATTAAAAAAAAAAATAAATATTTATGATTTTCTTTTTTTTGCACTTTTAGGGACTATTTGTGACCTTATGCCTTTAAGACATTCAAATAAACATATTTCAAAGATTGCATTAAATAAATTTAGTAAAATTGAAAATCCTGGTATCAAACAATTATTAAATTTCTTATCTTTAAAAAGACCAATCAGCTATACAGATATTTCTTATTCTATTGGTCCAATGATCAATTCACCAGGTAGACTAAAAGATGCGAAACTTTCTGTTGAATTATTTTGTTCAAAAAATTTGAATAAAATTAAAAAAACTGTTGAAGAAATACAAATTTTAAATATTAAAAGAAAAAAAATTGAAAATTTTTGTATTAACCTTATAGATTTTAAAAAATATGAGAATAATGAAGAAGTTATATTTGAGGAAAATAAATTATTTCATGAAGGTATTTTAGGTATTATTGCAGGTAAACTAAAAGACAAGTTAAATAGACCTGCTTTTGTAATTACAAACTCTTTTAATTTTTATAAAGGCTCAGTTCGATCCACTGATCAATTTAATTTGAATAATTTGTTTAATAAATTATTGAATTTTAAACTAATAGAAAGAGGGGGAGGCCATAATATGGCCGCTGGTTTTGTAGTTAAAAAAGAAAATTTAATTAAATTAAAAAAATTCATTAATGCAGAATATCGAAAGTCCAAAAAAAAAGACACTTTTTATTATGATTGTAAAAAATTATTACCTAAAGATGATTCTTCTATCTTTAATGATTTAAAAAAATTAGAACCTTTTGGTCACGATAACCAACAGCCGTTATTTTTATTTGAAAATTTAAAGTCTATTAAAACAAAAATTATTAATAATCGACATATAAATTGTATTTTGAAAAATAAAGAAAATAGATCATTTCAATCTATCGCATTTGACGCAGTCAATACGTCAATTGGTAATTATCTAGTTAATTATAAAAAAAAATTTAGTTTAATTGGGACTATTGATCAATATTTTTGGGATGGTAAAAAAAAAAATCAAATTATTATAAAAGATTTATTGATATAAATTCTTTAAACTTGATTAATTTTTTTTTTTGCAATAAAAGACTGTTTTTTGGTCCCTTCGTCTATCGGTTAGGACACATGGTTTTCATCCATGAAAGAGGGGTTCGATTCCCCTAGGGACCGCCAATATGAAATACTTTGTTTATTTAATTGTAAGCACTCAATCTAAATATAAAAATGGAATTTCTTATGTTGGATACACAAATAATATAAAAAAAAGACTACTTTTACATAACAATTCAAAAGGTGCCAAATTCACAAGAGGTAGATTATGGAAACTAGCATATTCAAAGGGGTATCAATCTAAAAATATTGCTTTAAAAGAAGAATATATGCTTAAACATAATTATAAATTAAGAAACCGAATTAAAAAAATTTTTTTAGATACATGAAGATATCTGTACTCCTTCCATATAAAGAAAATTTTTCATCTGTTAATGCTGGTGCTGTATCATTATTCGTTAAGGATACTATTCAAAATAGTAAATTTTCAAAAAATTCTTTTGTTTTCGGGAATATGACTAATAAAAAACCATTTTTAAAAAATTATGTTAACATTGAATTAAATAGATCATTGATAAGAAGTAATTCAAAAAATTACGTGTTAAAATTTTTGGAAAAAGAAAAAATAATAAATTCCGATATTATAGAAATACATAACAGACCTAATTACATAAAATTTTTAAATAATTTACAAAATAAAAAAATTATTTTATATTTTCATAATGATCCGTTATCAATGAACGGATCAAAATCTATAGAAGATAGGTTATTCCTATTAAATAAAATCGATAAAATACTATTCAATAGCGAATGGTCTCAAGAAAGATTTTTTATTGGAATTGAAAATAAAAAACTATTAAAACAAAAAACTTCTGTTTGTTATCAATCGACAAATAAAACTAAGATTAATTTTAATAATAAAAAAAAGCTGATTTCTTTTATTGGTAAACTAAATAGTGCAAAAGGTTATGACATTTTTGGCAGAACAATTATTAAAATTTTAAATAAACATAAAAATTGGAAAGCTGTGGTGATAGGTGATGAACCAAGAGAAAAACTTTATTTTGAACATAAAAATTTAAAAATTCATGGTTATGTAAAACATGATAATGTATTAAATCTGTTAAAGAAAGTAAGCATATCTGTTGTATGCTCTAGATGGGAAGAGCCTTTCGGTAGAACCAGTTTAGAAGCGGCGAGTAGGGGTTGTGCAGTAATTATAAGTAACAGAGGTGGTTTACCAGAAACTTCTAGAAACGCAATTATTTTAAAAAATTTATCATCGGATCATCTTTATAAAACAATAGAAAATCTAATATTAGATAAAAAATTGTTAAAAAAATCCCAAAGACTTAATTATAAAAATTTTATTTTTGACCATAAATATATTTCTAATCTAATTGATGAAATTAGAGATACTTTTGTAGCTAAAAAAATATTTTATACAAAAAAAAATAAATCTTTTAAAATCATGCATATTACCAATTTGAATGAAAGATTTGATGGAAGATTGCATTACAACACAGGCCGTAGATTAAATAATGGATTTATTAGAAACGGACATAACGTACTAACTTTAAGTGATAGAGATATTATCCATAATTATAAAAGTATTAAAGACTTTTCAGGTAAACAAACTCTACAAAACAAAATTATAGAGGCATTTAATAACTTTAAACCCGATATAGTTATTTTAGGTCACGCTGACAGAGTCTTAAATTCTACATTATCAAAAATGAAAGATATAAATAAAGATATAGTTTTTTCACAATGGTTTTTAGACCCTCTATCCAAATATGGACCTGATCATAAAAGTAATTCCAAAAGAATTTTAGACAAAAAAGAATTTTTAAATACTACTTTCTTAACAACTGATCCTTCTGCTTTATCCATAAATATTCCTAACTCATATTTTATGCCTAATCCTGCAGACAAATCTTTTGAGACATTAAATAATTTTAATAAGAATTGTCCTTATGATGTTTTTTTTGCAATGAGTCACGGTGTTCATAGAGGTCAATTAAAGTCTGGTAAGGGTGATGATAGAGAAAATTTCATTAATAAACTAATTAATTTAAATAAAGACATCAAATTTGATGTTTATGGTATGAATAACGTCCAGCCTATTTGGGCAGATCAATTTATAAAAAAAATTGCTAATTCATACATGGGTCTTAATTTAAGCAGAGGAAAACCAATTAAGTATTATAGTAGCGATAGAATAGTACAATTAGTTGGTAACGGTTTGTTAACATTTATAGACGAAAGTACTCTATTAACTGATTTTTTTACTAATAAAGAAATTGTATTTTACAAAAATATTAATGACCTTAGTTACAAGCTAAATAAATATAAAAAAGATAAAAAATCTGGCAAACAAATAGCTAAAAGAGGGAAATTGAAATATTTAAAATATTTTAATTCAGATATCGTATCAGAATATATTTTATCGAGATCATTTGATTATAAATTAAAACGAAAAGTTATTTGGGAATAAATTTGATTAATGAAATTAGAAGAAAAACTAAAAAATAAATTTCTCTATAAAAAAAAAAAGAATTTATTTAAGATTATTTATTTTTTTTATCAGTATATAAAATCAATGAAATTCTTAAAAAAAAGAATTTTCCACTCTAATTGGGGAATAGACATGATGGCTGAAGATTTTTTTAAAAAAAAAAATAAAGGTTTTTTTGTTGATGTTGGGTGTCATCAACCTTTTCTAAATAACAATACATATCTTTTATATAAGAAAGGATGGCGGGGTATTAACATTGATCTAGACTTTGGTTCTATCGATATGTTTAATTTTTTTAGAAAAGAAGATACAAATATTCAAGCTGCAGTCTCAAATTCTTCTGAGGAAAAAAATCTTTATTTTTTTCATAACAAATCAGCAATTAATACACTGTCAATAAAAGAAGGATCAAAAGCAGCAGAGGTAAAAAAAGTTATTACTTCGACTTTAAATAAAATAATTGAAAACAGCATATACAAGAATAAAGAAATTGATTTTTTAAGCATTGATGTTGAAGGTTATGAAATTGAGGTTTTAAAAGGTTTAGATTTTAATAAATATAAACCTAAACTTGTTGTTTTAGAGTTTATAGATCAAGAGATTAAAGAATATTACAATCAAAAAATTAATAATATTTTAAACTCACAATTAAACAAATTCATGGAAAATCAAAATTATAAATTAGTTAATTGGATACATGATGATCTAGTTTACGTTCCAAATAAATAAATGGAAATTTATATAAAATTATTTGAAGTACTATTTCCTGTTTTTTTTGTAGTTGGTATTGGATATTATTTGGGTAAAACAAACCCAAAAATAGATACCACCTTTATTACTAGCTTTGCCGCAAATATTGGTACTCCAGCAATGGTAATTTATGCAATAACCTCTACTGGTATAAGCTTTGAAATATTTCGAGATTATTTTTGGTATTATCTTTTAGCAATTGGTATATTTGCTCTGGTAGGCATTATTACTTTACATTTATTGAAAACTAAAGATATTGTGAGAGAGCTACCACCTTTAATTTTCCCTAATACTGGAAATATGGGATTACCTATTTGTATGTTTGCATATGGTTCTAAAGGTTTGGGTGTATCAGCATCTATAACTTCTCTAATTATACTATGCCACTTCACTTTAGGTGTTTTTTTAGCTGACAGAAAATTTAATTTGAATGTAATACTTAAAAATCCTCCATTTTATGCGATCATATTTTCTGCAATTATGCTTTTTTATGGCATAAAAATGCCTGTGTTTGTTGTTAACACAACAGAATGGTTAATGTATGTTACTATTTTTCTTATACTCATGTCTTTAGGAATTGCCCTTACAAGATTAAAGGTATTTTCTTTATCCAATGCTTTAATCTCATCTTTTACAAGAATGATAATTGGTCCTGTTATTGGTTTTTTACTAATATTTATATTTGATCTCGAAGGATTTGCTGCAGGGGTTCTTCTAATACAATGTTCAATGCCAAGTGCAGTCTTAAATTATTTAGTTGGTTCAATATATTCACCTAAAAAAATAGTTGATAGCATAGCTAGCACCATTGTTGTTTCTACTTTAATTTCTTTTGTAACAATACCGATAGTAGTTTATATAGCATTAAGATTTTTTTCTTAATGAAAGCTATAATTTTTAATTTATTGGCCTGGATAATGTTACCTATCATGGATGGTTTTGCAAAATATTTAAGTGCCGACCTTCCAGTTCTTCAAATAACTTGGGCTAGATATTTTTTCACTGTAGTATTTACTTTTCCTTTAATGCTTTTTTTCTTTAAAAAGTATTTAGTTTGGACTGACAAACCAATATTACAATTAATCAGAGGTTTGATTTTATTAACCGCGAACATAAGTTTTTTTTACTCAATTTCAGTTATTTCGCTTCCTAAAGCATTAACACTTGCATTTGTGGCTCCACTAGTTGTAACCGCTTTCTCCCCCTTTTTCTTGGGTGAGTCTGTAGGCTACAGAAGATGGACAGCAGTTATTATTGGTTTTATAGGATCTCTAGTTGTCATTAGACCAGGTTTTGTAGAAATAAATCTAGCAAGTTTAGCAGCACTTGGTACTGGTATTATGTATGGTTTTTATCTAATAATTACTCGTAAGCTTAGTACTTCAGATAACCCGTTGTTAACTTTGCTATTAACAGGTGTAGTAGGGGCCATTATTGCTACAATATTCATGCCTTTTGTTTGGGTTTCTCCAACTGTTAATCAATGGTCTATAATGGCAGCAATTGGCTTATTTGCGTGCATAGGCCATTTATTTATTATTTTATCTTTGAAATATGCTGATGCATCCAAATTAGCACCGTTTAGCTATTTTGAGATCGTAACTAATATCATTATCGCTTATTATTTCTTTAGTGATTTTCCTGATAGTTGGACTTTTTTAGGTTTGTTTATTATAGTTTTCAGTGGAATATATATTTCTAGAAGAGAGAATATTGTTAAGAACATAAAAATATAGGTAAATTTAGTTTACTAAATATTAAAGTTTTACTTTAATTTTATTATATAAACTATTGTTTTTATTGTATTTATTTTTTTATTATAAATTGATAAATTTATATACAATTAATTAAGTAATAATACTAATAATTAATTGAGTTATTTACTAATATTATAAAAACACAGTAATATAAGACTTTTTAATCAAAAAAATCTTTTGCAAACTATAAAATAGAGTTTTTTAAAAGTGTTTATATCGTTAAATAGTAGAGGGATGCAGTATTTGAATATGCCATTTAAACGAACATAGATGGGTCAAATTTAAGTAAATTGTAATTTATGGTACAACTAAAGGGTGAAATATAAAAATTTTTTTTAATAATAGAAAATTGATCAATAATTGTTGATTTTATTAGCTTTTTTAACCATTATATCTACTAAAAAAGGTTAAATTTGAACTTTTTCAGACCTTAATAAACTTTCTTTTTTTTTTAACCCACCTCTGCCAGAATAGCCACCAAGGCCTCCATCAGACCTAATTACTCTATGACAGGGTATTTTGGGGGCATATGGGTTCTTAGCACAGGCATTTGCTACAGCCCGTGCTGCTTTTGGCTGATTTATAGCTATTGCAACATCTTTATATGTTTTAACTGATCCTTTAGGGATCTTTTTAAGATATTTCCAGACTTTGATTTGAAATTTAGTGCCTTTCATGAAGAAAAAACCCCTGTTTCTCTGCACTTTTTAAGGTGCAAAGAACAGTAGTTTTGGCACGTCGTTGTATGCGCTACCGCCATGCCTTCCGCCCTACGATTTTAGCGCTACTCCGTAAGACTTTCTGCCCCCTGGGCTTGGTCCTCTCGGCCTTTCCCCAGTCGGCCAGTTAAGGGTTGCCCCTTAATTAAATAAACTTAACAAATGATAATGGTTGTATGTATCACTTTTTGATTGATTTAAAGGCCCCATGTGGATTGTGTTAATAACTTTTGTTATTGACAAAGTATTTTTAGTAATATATTACTAATGATAATTAATTGTTATCAATAGTAATTATATGAATGAACTGACAACAGACCTAAAATCGCTTCATGAGGCAACTTTAAATAACCTCAAAAGTTCTAAAGCAAATAATACTTTAAGAGCATATAAATCAGATTTTAAAGATTTTGGAGCTTTTTGTGCTAAGCATGGTTTAAATTCGTTACCATCAGAACCTAAAATTGTTTCTTTATACCTAACTCATCTTTCTAAAAATTCAAAAATCAGCACTTTAAGAAGAAGATTAGTGTCAATTAGCATGGTCCATAAACTAAAAGGTCATTATTTAGATACAAAACATCCAATTATTGTTGAAAACTTAATGGGAATAAGAAGGGTAAAGGGAAGTATTCAAAAAGGAAAAAAACCTATATTAATCAATCATTTACGATCTATAATTAATGTAATAAATGAACAAAAAATTGAGGATATTAAGAAGTTTAGAGATAAATCAATTATATTAGTTGGCTTTGGAGGTGGATTTAGAAGAACTGAATTAATTTCAATCGATCATGAAGATTTAGAATTTGTACCTGAGGGTCTTAAAATTACTATTAAAAGATCAAAAACTGATCAATTCGGTGAAGGGATGATTAAAGGACTGCCCTACTTCACTAACGAAACTTATTGTCCAATTGTTAATCTTAAAAAATGGCTAGAAATTTCTAAAATTAAATCTGGACCTATTTTTAGAAGATTTTCTAAAGGTTTATCTCTTACTGAAAAAAGATTAACTGACCAATCAGTAGTTTTATTAATGAAAGAATATTTAAATTTAGCAGGCATTGAGAATAAAAATTTTGCAGGCCATAGTTTAAGATCTGGTTTTGCAACTGTTGCTGCAGAGTCTGGTGCTGATGAACGTAGTATCATGGCAATGACTGGTCATAAAACAACTCAAATGGTAAGAAGATATATCAAAGAAGCCAATATATTTAAGAATAACGCTTTAAATAAACTAAAGATTTAAATCTTATTCAGTGTTTCTTCATAGTCTAAAATATTCATAAATTCTTTATAATTATAATAATAGTCTTTAAATTTTAATTTATTAAAATTATTGATGTCCAATTTTAACAGCTTTTTATTTTCTGAAATTTGTATTATAGCGACACCAAAATCTATTTGAGATGTGAATATATTAAGATTATTTTTAGTTCTTAATTCAACAATAGCTTTCCAAACATCACCATTCCATGATGCTCTATATCTTGGTACAGCTTGTTGAGCTAAAGATCTGGGCAAACAATCATGAACTAATATAAAACCATTTTTGTTTAATATTTTGAGAGAATTATTTATATCTTTAAGGACTTGTGAATAATGATGAAGACCATCTATAAAGATAATGTCAAAATTATTTTTGTTTTGATCAAAGAATTGATCACTGGTTGATCTGATAGTTCCACCTTCAATAGGATCTACTCCTACTTTATTATTAATTTTAATTTTAGAAAAAGATTGGTTTTTATCACATCCAATTTCTAAATAATCCTTGAAATTATATTTATCAATAATATATTGTATTAAATCCCATCTATATATATCTGGTGGAAATTCTAATTTTAATTTTTTATTAAATCTTTCGATAAATAAAAAATAATAAATCCTATTAAATAACATTTTTATAATATTTAATTTTTCCATATGCCTTAGTATAAAAATATGTAAAATTTTGAAATGTATAAAATTATTGATAAAATACGCAATAAATTTTTAAAAGATTTATTAAATTTCAATTTTATAATATTAACAAAAAATCTTTGTAAATAATCAAAAAAATTAATAAGTATTTTTTTATATAAATTAAAAAAATTAGTTTTTTTTTTATAATATATATATTCAGAAATCTTATGTATTATTGATAATTTACAGTTTTGTAAAAAAGAGTTATCAGCAGACAAACCTTGTAAATGTATCATTTTTGACTCTGGTATTTCTATAATTGACTTATTTTTCTCAATAGTTTTGTCACATAAATCATTATCTTCAAAATACATAAATAAATCTTTATCAAAACCACCTATTTCATCAAAAAATTCTTTTTTGATTAAAAAAGCACAACCTACTGCAAATTGGTAACAAGTATTACCCTCAGCTTTTTGGTTAATCAAAATATTTTTCTTATTTATCTTTTCTCTATTAATATAAGAAAGACTACCATTACTTCTTCTGTTATTACTATTATCGTATAATGCAGGAGCTAAGATTCCGATATTCTCATAATTAAAATATGTCCTGTATAAAATTTCAATAGAGGTACTTTCAACCAAAATATCTGGATTTAAAATAAGAATGAATGGCGTTTTACTCTCTGATACACCTAAATTATTACCCTTTCCGTATCCTAAATTCTTTTTTGTTTTTATATATTTTATGTTTTTTACTCCCTTCACTAGTAAACCAATTTCATTAGACTTTGAATTATCTACAATAATTGTTTTAAATTTACTTATTTCAGATAAATTTTTTTGGATCAATTTGTAACTGTTAAAGCAAACTATTATAAGTGTTATGTCATTATAGATATTCATTTGGTATTAAACAACTTTATCCATTTTTTTTTTATCTTATTAAAACGATATTTATTTGAACTCCTAATTGAATTATTTATGTATTTATTTCTATTAGCCTGGTTTTTGTTAATTAATTCTAAGATTTTAAATGATAAAGATTTATAATCTTTCACGATAAAACCATTATAATTATTTTTAATTATATCTTTCAATGCAGTTTCACCAAAAGTTATAACAGGTAAACCGCATGCATTAGCCTCTATGGCGTTAAGACAAAAAGTTTCATCATATCCAAGACATATCATGCCTAAAGATGTTTTGTATGTCCTTTTTAACTTATTTTTTTTTACCCTTCCTAAAAAAATTATATTATATTTTTTATAATAATTTTTTAATTTTCTAAATTTATTTTTATCAATACCGAAAATGAATAGTTTAGTTTTTTTATTTTTGGGATAAATATAATTCACCCATATATTTAAGGTCTCTTTTAACCCCTTTTCTCTCTGTACAGACCATATAAAATTATTTTTTCTTTTATAATTACGTTTTTCAACAATAAATTTATTTGACAAGAAATTAGGTATAATAATTTTTCTATTAAAAAAATAAAAATTTGACGTCTTTCTTTCAAGATATTTACTTACAAAAACTGCGGTTATTTTATTTTTTATAATTGATAATAATTTTTTTTTTCTTAAAGCTTTCTCAATAGCTAAAGTATTATGCATCCATAATATTTTTTTTGAATCTCTAAATAAATTAAAAATATTCGGATCATTTGAGCTTACTATATAGTCGAAATTATAATTATGATTTTCTTTCTTTAATTTAGTTATTGGAATATTTATTAAATTTTTTCTTTTAATGACTTTTTTACATATGGTCGAAAGATAAATATTATAATCTTTTGATGAAAGATTTTTGCATAATTCCAAGTTAAGTGTCTCTATGCCACCTAACATGCTATTACTTATCGAATTTAAATCAAATTTTGTTGGACAGTGGAATAATATATTCATCAATTAAAAAGTCTTAATAACACAGGCCTCTTAAGAATCTTTTTGTTTTTTTTTAATGATTTTAGACAATTATCTGAATTAAGTTGTTTAGTTTTGTGAGTAATAATCACTATAGATGCAGTTTTAAGTTTATTGTTAGGTATTTGTATCATTCTTTGAATCGATATGTGATTTTTTGCTAGACTTTTTGTTATTTCTGACAGTACACCAGGTTTATCTTTGACTTCAAATCTTAGATAAAGAGAATTTTCGTAGTTTTTCATATTAAATGGAGAGATAAATTTCCTTTTATCACTTGAAGCTCCTAATGGATTTTTAATATTACCCCTTAAAATAGAAAGAAGATCTGACATTAAAGCAGATGATGTTGGTCCGGGTCCAGCACCCTCCCCTTGTAATATGCTTTCACCTACAGGTTTACCTTCTAATATAACCGCATTCATAACACCATCAACATTACCAATATAACTTTTCTTTTTAACTAAACATGGATGAACTCTTTCAAATAATTTGTTGTTTATGATTTCTGTTATGCCTAGTAATTTTATTTTCAGATTTAATTGATTTGCTATTTCAAAATCTTTTGGTTCAATAAATTCAATACCCTCCATAAGCAGATTATTTCTAGAAATTTTCTTTTTAAAAGCTATAGAAGATAAAATTCTTACTTTTGCCAAAGTATCATAACCGTTTATATCTAATTTTGGATCACCAGGTTCTGCATATCCTAAAGATTGTGCTTTTTTTAATACATTTTTAAAATTATCGTTTGTTTTGTCCATCTCTGTTAAAATATAATTACATGTACCGTTTAATATCCCATAAACTTTTGTAATTACATTTGTTGATAATCCTTCTTTAATAGTTCTTAATATTGGTATTCCACCTCCAACAGATGCCTCAAATTCAAGATTAACTTTTTTATTTTCCGCGATTTTGCTTAAATAATCGCCATGTTTTGATATTAATGCTTTATTTGGTGTTATTACATGTATTCTATTTTTGAGTGCTTTTTCAACAATTTTTTTTGAAATGCCATCTGCTTGGCCAATACATTCAAATAAAATATCTATTTTTTTTTCTATTAAAATTTTAAACGGATTTTTATAAAAAATATTTTTATTAATTTTAAATTTTCTTTTTTTATTTTTGTTTTTAGCGGATATGGCTACAACATCTATATTTTTACCGGTTAGCAATTTTATCTCTTTTTTTTTATTTTTTAGCTCGTTTAAAAGATAATTTCCAATTTGACCTAATCCTACGACAGCTATATTTATATTATTTTTCATTTGTTTATATCAGGGTAATCATTTTTCAACCCCTCTTTCTCTATTAGTTTCTTAAATTCTTCAAATGTTAAATCGTCATTAATATCAAATGTAATAGATTTATTTTCAGAGTTATTATTACTACATGATAATAAAATTGTGAAAATAAATAGTAAAAAAAATCTCATTAGATTAAACCCTCATCGATTTTAAAGCCAAACTTAATATTTAAATTCTGTATTGCTTGACCTGCTCCGCCTTTTATCAAATTATCAATAGCAGACAATATTACTAATCTGTTACTATCATTTGTTTCACAAACAGAAATATCACAATAATTTGTATTAATTACATTTTTAGTACCAATGAGAGTATTTTTTTTATGAACGCGTATAAACTTATGTTTTTTATAAAATTTCATCAAAAAATTAATTATTTTTTTATCACTAACTTTCTGATTTTTTTCAATATAAATTGTCGACAAAATACCTCTAAACATAGGTAATATATGAGGGGTAAAATTAAAATCTACTTTTTTTGTTAAATAAGATAGTTCTTGATAAATTTCGGCATTATGACGATGATCAGGAATACCGTAGGCACTTAATGTTTTAAATAAATTCATTTTTTGTGCTTTTTTTAAAATTTTTCTTCCTGCACCTGAATACCCTGACTTCGAGTCGATAATAATTTTATTATTTTTTAAATATCTATTTTTAAATAGTGGAATCAGGGGTAGAATAATTGAAGTTGGGTAGCAACCAGGGCACGCTATAATCTTTTTTTTTTTTATTTCCTTCTCATTTAATTCAGATAATCCATATACACTTTGATTTAATAAATTTTTATATTTATGTCTAATTTTATAAAATTTTTGATAGATATTTGGATTTTTTAATCTAAAATCAGCTGAAAGATCTATAAGTATATTGTTTTTATTCAAATTATTTGCAATTTTTTGACTCTGTCCATTGGGTAAAGCTGTAAAAACTACATCTACCTCTTTGAAATATTTATAATTAATCTTAATAACTTTAGGTAAATTGTATTTTTTAAGTTCTTTGTCATAATGGTAAATTTTTTTTCCAATAGATGAATTTCCACAAAGATATTTTATCTTTATATGTTTATGTTTGCATAAGAGTTTAATAAGTTGAATTCCTATATAACCAGTAGAACCAGCGACTAAAACTTTAAGTTTATTCATATTTAATATATTAACAGTTGAAATTTAAAAAGATATTATCTTTTAGAAAACTGAAAACTTCTTCTAGCTTTCCTATGGCCGTATTTTTTACGCTCAACAGCCCTTGAGTCTCTCGTGGTAAGTTTTTCTTTTTTAAGAGTCGGTTTTAGTGAAGAATCAAATTGTAATAATGCCTTTGAAATACCATGTATCATAGCTCCAACTTGACCGCTATGACCACCCCCTTTAACTGAACATTTTACGTCATAAGATGTAGTTTGGTTTATAATTTCGAACGGTTTTGTCAACTCGCTTTTATGATTCACTCTTTTAAAATATTCTTCATAATTTTTTCCATTAACTATAATTTTACCTGATCCTTTTTTTAACCAAACTTTTGCAATCGACTTTTTTCTTCTACCTGTTGCGTATTTACTATCTTTAAAGTTGATATTTTCTAATTGATTAGACTGCTCCATCTTAATTTCTTATAATGTTTTTATTATTTAATTTATTTATCTCTATTATAGTAGGGTTTTGAGCTGCATGTGGATGATTTTCTCCAACATACATTTTTAATTTTGATAGTTGTTTCTTTGCTAACGGACCACCTGGTAACATTCTTTTTACTGCTAATTTAAGTATAGCTTCTGGTTTTTTTTCATGCAATCTTTCAGGAGTAGTTTCTTTAATACCTCCTGGATAGCCAGTGTGTTTGTAATATTTTTTTTTGTCAAATTTATTGCCTGTAAATTTGATTAATTCTATATTCTTTACTACTACAAAATCACCATGATCCATATGGGGGGTATATTTTGCAGTATTTTTACCTCTAAGTATTTTAGTAATAATTGCAGCTAATCTGCCAACGACAGCATTTTTAGCATCAATTTCATACCACTTAGAATTGATTTCATCTTTTTTAAGAAACTTAGTCATTTGAGCCGGATTAATACTTAATAATAGAATATTGTCAATTTATTATATTTAGCTTGTTTTATGTGTTCTCATTATGGTACCCTAAAACGGTTTTAAATAGGTATTTAAACTTTATTAAGAACTAACAGAAGCAAAAGTAGATAAAAAGGAGAGTTAAATATGAGTAAATCAAAAAATCCAGAAACAATAGCTTTACACGGCGGTGAATACAGAAGCGATCCCGCAACTACAGCCGTCGCAGTTCCAATTTATAGAACTACATCTTATCAATTTAATAATACAGGTCATGCCGCAAATCTTTTTGCATTAAAGGAGTTTGGAAATATTTACACAAGAATTATGAATCCAACAAACGATGTGCTTGAAAAAAGAGTTGCAGCAATTGAAAATGGTCTTGCTTGCGTAACTGTAGGATCGGGACAAGCAGCATCAACATTTGCAATTGTTAATGTTTGTCAAGCAGGAGACAATTTTGTTAGTTCGACTGACTTATATGGAGGTACAGTTAATCTTTTTACACATACTTTGAAAAAATTAGGCATTGAAGTGAGATATGCTGATCCTTCAGACCCTAAAAATTTTGAGAAAGCAATTGATGATAGAACTAGATGTTTTTATGCTGAGACTTTGCCAAATCCAGCCTTAAGAGTATTTCCAATAAAAGAGGTATCTGATATTGGAAGGAAACATAATATTCCATTAATCATGGATAACACAGCAGCTCCGATAATTTGCAAACCTTTAGATCATGGTGCAGCTGTAGTAGTACATTCTTTAACTAAATTTATAGGTGGTCACGGCACTGTAATAGGAGGTTGTTTAGTCGACGGTGGAAATTTTGATTGGACGGCTGATCCAAAAAGACAACCACTATTTAATGAACCTGACATGAGTTACGGTGGTGCTAAATGGGGTGAAGTAGTTCCTCAATTAACAGGTGCTAATGTTTCTTTTGCAGTTAGAGCACGAGTTTGTTTACTTCGAGATCTTGGAGCACCTCTTGCACCAGATAATGCTTGGGGAATTATCCAAGGATTAGAAACTGCACCATTAAGAATGAAACAACATTGCTCTAATGCAGAAAAAGCAGTAGATTTTTTAACTAAACATAAAAATGTTGAAAGAGTGATATACCCTACTCTTCATAAAGGAGCTGTTGGTGATAGAACTAAAAAATACTTTTCTGGTGGAAACGGAGCTTTAATTGGTATTGAAGTTAAAGGAGGAGTTGAAGCGGGTAAAAAGTTCATAGAAGCACTTAAAATGTTTTATCATGTTGCAAATATAGGCGATGCAAGAAGTTTAGCAATTCATCCAGCTACAACTACCCATAGTCAATTAACAGAGGAAGAACTATTGGCTGCAGGTGTGACACCTGGATATGTTAGATTATCTATTGGAATTGAACATCCAGATGACATAATTGCAGACTTAAAACAAGCTCTAGATGCTTCTGGAAAACCTAGCTTGAAGGCCGTTAGTTAATTTTTTTATTTAAAAATAAAAGATAAATACTTAGGCTTATTAAAATTATTGAACTTATTTGGTGCATAGATGCTAAAAACATTTGTGCACCACTAAGTATGGTAACTATACCTAAAAAAATTTGTATGAATAGTACTAAGCCTAAATATTTCATAATATTATAAAAATTAAACAATTTTTCTGTAATCACAAAATACAAAATCAATAAGAAAATTATTAATATAAGATATGCTAAATTTCTGTGTATAAACTGTACTAATGAAGGATCACTAAATACTCTAATATCAAATAAATTTAAAAAAATGCTATCATTTGGAAAATAATTATTACCCATTAAAGGCCAAGTATTATATATTTTTCCTGCATCCATTCCAGATACGAATGCTCCAAATATTATTTGTAAAAAAATAGTAAATAAAAATATTAATGGTAAATTATATTTAATAATATGATTATTAGTAAAATTGTAATTTTTATATTTTAAAATATTCCATAAAATTAATGATAAAATTATAAATGCTGTGGTTAAATGCATAGATAATCTAAAATGAC
The DNA here is from genome assembly GCA_902619665.1 of uncultured Pelagibacteraceae bacterium. Lineage (GTDB taxonomy): Bacteria > Pseudomonadota > Alphaproteobacteria > Pelagibacterales > Pelagibacteraceae > Pelagibacter. Next base: position 77,097 of record CACNFB010000002.1, on the reverse strand, counting down.
TTACATCAACTCTATTAACAAGTCCACTTTTAACCATAAACCATCCTAAAAATCCCTGGAAACAAATTAGCATAAATATAATAAAAAGTGACTTAGTCTGACTAATTCCTTTTTTAAATGAAAAATAAATTAATGGAATTAAAAAAAATAAACCTATTAATCTACCCAAGAACCTGTGTGCCCATTCCCACCAAAAAATAATCTTAAATTCATCTAAAGTCATATCAAAATTTTGGAGCTTATATTCAGGTATTTGTTTATAAAGACTAAAATAATTATTCCAGTCAGAATTTGACAAAGGTGGAAAAAATCCTTTTATTATTTCCCATTCTGTTATAGATAGTCCAGAGTCAGTTAGCCTTGTTAGGCCACCAACAATTATTATACTTGAAACAAGTATAAACATGATTATTAGCCAATAATATAAATATTTATCAATGTTTTTATCGTTTAAGAACACAATTAAATAGATATAATATTTATAATTAAATCCAAAAGAATAAATGTCGCCTAAGAATAAAAAAAAATTGTTAATTTTAAGAAAAAAACTTGATTACATAGATGATAAATTACTAAATTTAGTAAAAATAAGAGCAAACTATGTAAAAAATGTTCTCTTATTAAAGGAATTCAAAAAAGAAATAATCGATAGAAAGAGAATAAATATAATTTTAAAAAATATAAAAAATAAATCTATTAAAAAAGGCATTGATCCAAAAATAAGTTATAGAATTTGGAAAAATATGATTTATGCTTTTATAGATTATGAATATCGTAATTTTAAATCGAAAAGAAAATAATTATTTGCTATGAGGCGGCAATTTTTTTTCTACAAAAATTTCGTGTTTTCTTGTTGAAGGATTATATTTTCTCGCTTTTAATTTAATTTTAGCTTTTTCCCCACCAGAAGGTTTTTTGACATAATAATAAAAAGCACTATCAGGTTTAGCTTCAGGCACTAATCTAACTTTAACGTGTGTTTTTTTCGCCATTAATCTTTTTTCAAATTTTTAATTAGTTTATTTATTTTATTCAATCTAAACTTAATATTAAGGTTATTTATATTTTTTTTGTCATCATCGTCAATAACTAAATTATTATTATTTAAAATTTTTTTAACACCACTAATAGTCATTCCTTGATTTTTAAGTAAGTATTGAATTTTTATTAAAATATCTATATTTTTTTGATCATAATAACGACGGTTGTTAATTTTAATTGGTTTTATTTGTTTGAATTGTGTTTCCCAAAATCTAAGAGTATGTGACTGACTATTTCTACTAATCTTATTATTTGTATTTAGTATCTTAACAACCTCACTTATAGTCTTATAAGATCTTTTTTGTTTATCTGTCATTATTTATATTTATAAATTTTTTAAAACTTTTCGAGGGTTTAAATAATACTACGTTTCGTTCTGAAATTATTTTTTTTTCTCTAGTTTTAGGGTTCCTACCCTCCCTCTTTTTTTTGTGCCTTATTTCAAATGTTCCAAAATTAGCTATCTTAACTTTTTTGCTCTTTTTTAAATTCTCAGATATAATATTTAAAATATCTTCAAAAATAGTATCCAAAATTTTTTTTGATAGACCAATTTGCATATATAAAGAGTTTAGTATTTCTTTCTTAGTTAAATTTATTCTCATCTTGAAATATTATCTTTAATTTTTTGTATCAAATTATTTTTTACAACTTTAATACACACATTTAAAGAATAGGAGAAACCAATATAATCTGTCGAACCATGACTTTTTATCACTGGAGAGTTAAGACCAATTAATATTGCTCCATTATAAAGTCTTGGATCTAATTTTTTTTTAACTTTATTTAAATTCTTAAAATTTATTAAGCTTGATAATTTACCTAAAATGTTAGACGTCATAGAATCTTTAAATTCTTTTACAATAAAATTTGCAGTACCTTCAGCTGTTTTAAGAGCAATGTTTCCCGTAAATCCATCTGTGACTATAACATTTACCTTACCATCCATTATGTGATTTCCTTCAATATATCCATGAAAATTGAAGTTTTTATTTTTCCTGTTATTTAATTCTTGGTATGCTTTTTTAATAATTTCATTACCTTTTAGTTCTTCAGAACCTATATTTAAAATTGCAACTTCAGCTTCATCATTTGGGTACAAAGATTTGTAAAGTGATGAACCCATTATGGAAAAATCAATTAAGTTTTTATCATTACATTCAATATTTGCACCAAGATCTAAAACAACATTAAAATTATTTTTATTTGGCCATAGCGCTGATAAAGCTGGTTTGTCAATATTCTCTATCATTTTTAAATTTAACTTTGAGATTACAAAAAGCGCACCAGTATTTCCAGCAGATATTGCTACATCTGACTCATTATTTTTTACACTCTGTATAGTTAACCACATACTTGTATCTTTTCCTTTTTTGGCAGCTGATAGAGGAGAGTCTGTATCTAGAATTTTATTTTTGGTATCTATTATATGAAAAGTTTTTTTATCGTAATTTTTTGGAAGTAATAATTCTATTTTTTCTTTGTCTCCAAATATATTATAAATAACATCCTTATTTTCTTTATAATTTTCTAAAATTCCATGAATTACTTTTTTTGGTGAGTTTTCTCCACCCATTGCATCAACTGCAATTTTAATTTTTGATAACATATAAAAAAAATTATTCCTTAGGATCTAAAACTTGTCTTCCCTTATAAGTTCCAGTCTTTAAATCAATGTGGTGTGACAATCTATATTCACCAGACTTTTTGTCTTCAACTACATTTTTTGTTGAAAATTTTAAGTGTGATCTACGTTTTCCAGATCTAGATTTTGTTGTTTTACGTTTAGGTACCGCCATATTTTAAAATTTATGATCTATTACACTTTTTGTTAATGAATTTAAAGGAATTTTTGATAAATAATTTGAATACTTTTCAAAATAATCAATAATTTTTTCATTATTGTGTTTAATTTCTATGTATAAATTAAGAATATTGAATTTTTGCTTCATTTCCAAATCCTCCCATTTATTAATTTTATCAATTATAGAATATAATATATTTACATAAGTCTTCATTTTTTTATTAACTGATTGATCGCCATATCCAATTTCTCTTATATCAAGTTCTATCTGTTTAAATACATAGTCATAAAAATCTTGGAGATATTTCTTAGTTGTTTTTGTCTTATAAGATTTAAAAAAAAAAGCCAAATGAAAAAGGAATATTAATAATCTATCTGAAAATGTATCTTTTGTTGTAAAATTTAAAAAAAGAGTTTTATTTCTAGAGAGATTAACTAAATTATTATATATATTAATATATTCTTTATTCATGAAATTATTATTTTATATATCTGTTTTTTTTTTAATATCAAATTGTTCTTTTGATTTAGTAGATGATCATCATGGAGTTCATTATTTAGATAAAAAAGAAAAAAAAATTATTGTTCAAGAATCAAATGTTAATGATATTATAAGTATTTTTGGCGAACCTTCCACTAAAAGCAGTTTTGATAATGATATTTGGATATATATTGAGAGAAAAATAACAAATACTCATTTTTTTGGTAAAAGAAAATTATCTGTTAACAATGTATTGGTTCTGGAAATAAACGATAGCGGTATCTTAGCGAAAAAAGATTTTTACAAAATTGATGATATGAAAGATATTAAATTTGATGATCAAAGATCAGATACATTAGAAAAAAGAAATTTTATTTACAGCTTTTTATCAAGTATGAGACAAAGAATTAATGATCCTTTAGGAGTAAGAAAAAAGAAAAGACGAGGTGAATAAAATAATATAACAAATTTAACCAGCTATAACAGCTAACAACAACAAAGCTACTATATTTGTAATCTTAATCATAGGATTTACAGCTGGTCCAGCTGTATCTTTATAAGGATCTCCAACTGTGTCTCCAGTAACTGCTGCTTTATGAGCTTCTGAACCTTTGCCACCAAAATTACCATCCTCGATATATTTTTTTGCGTTATCCCATGCGCCACCACCCGCTGTCATTGAAACAGCAACAAATAACCCAGTAATTATTACCCCCAATAACATTGCGCCAACAGACGCAAGTGCAGCTACCTGACCTCCAATTGATAAAATTATAAAATATAAAACTATTGGTGAAAGAACAGGTAATAATGATGGGATTATCATTTCCTTTATCGCTGCAACTGTTAATAAATCTACTAATTTTGCGTAATCAGGTTTTTGTTTTCTTTTCATGATGCCTGGATATTTTTTAAATTGTCTTCTCACTTCTATAACTACAGCCCCACCTGCTCTCCCAACAGCTTGCATCCCCATTGAACCAAAAAGATAAGGTAACATACCACCAATTAATAAACCGACCACCACATAAGGATTTGATAAATCAAATGTAACAATTATTCCCTCTAATTTAGAACCTGCGACTTTAGAAAAATGTTTTATATCTTCAGTATATGCTGCGAATAGAACTAAAGCTCCTAAACCCGCAGAACCTATTGCGTAACCTTTGGTTACAGCTTTTGTTGTATTTCCTACTGCATCTAATGCATCTGTAGTTTTTCTTACGTTGTTTGGCAATTTAGACATTTCTGCAATTCCACCAGCATTATCTGTTACAGGTCCATATGCATCTAATGCCACAACCATCCCTGCAAGAGCTAACATTGTGGTTACAGCAATTGCAATACCGTATAACCCAGCAATATTATTAGTTATAAGTATTCCAGCTACAATAATCAAAGCAGGTATTGCTGTAGCCTCCAAAGAAATAGCCAAACCTTGAATCACATTTGTACCGTGACCAGTTGTCGAAGATCCTGCAACACTTCTAACAGGCCTATAATTTGTGCCTGTATAATACTCTGTTACCCAAATTAATAATCCTGTAATAATTAAACCTATTACCCCACAGTAATACAGATCTATTCCGGTAAAAGATTTATTTTTAAGTTTATATACATTTTCCAATCCTAAAACATAGTCTGTCACTGGATATAAAATTATTAAAGAAGCTATGGCCGAAACTATAAATCCTTTGTATAAAGCGTTCATAACATTTTTGCTATTACCTAATTTAACGAAAAATGTTCCAATTATAGATGTTAAAATGCATGCCCCACCTATTGTTAAAGGATATATCATCATACTCATATTGTTAGGGAAAAATATTGATGACAATACCATAGTTGCAACTATTGTTACCGCATACGTTTCAAATAAGTCAGCTGCCATACCTGCGCAATCTCCAACATTGTCACCAACGTTATCAGCTATAACAGCAGGGTTTCTTGGATCATCTTCTGGAATTCCAGCTTCAACTTTTCCAACTAGATCTGCACCAACATCAGCACCTTTTGTAAAAATACCACCACCTAATCTAGCAAAAATTGAGATTAGAGATGCACCAAAACCTAGTGCTACAAGTGCATTTACTATTTCCCTCTCATCAATTTCAAATTTTAACAAAAGATAATAATAAACTGCAATTGATAATAGAGCTAAACCAGCAACTAACATTCCTGTCACTGCTCCTGATTTAAATGCTACATTTAAACCACTGTTTAAACCTTTTCTTGAAGCTTCTGCAGTTCTAACATTTGCCTGAACAGAAACCAACATTCCTACATAACCTGCGATACCTGAGAGTGTTGCACCAATAAGATAACCTAAACCAACAAGAATATTAAACGAAAAACTCACAATTATTAAAACCACAACACCTACAATAGCAATAGTTTTATATTGTCTGTTCAAGTACGCTTTAGCTCCAATTTGTATGGCAGATGCAATTTCTTGCATTTTAGCATTACCTGCGCTGGCATTTAAAATACTTTTACCTGTAAAAAAACCATAAACTATTGATAAAAGTCCTGCTAGTATTGTGTAAATTAATATTGTTTCAGTATTACTTGACATAAATTTGTATTTTAAAAATCGGACAATACAAAATAAAACATAAAAGGCAATAAAATATTAAGTGAAAAGATGCTCGTAGCCTGGGGTTTTTGTGAATTTTTGTACATTATCTCCATTTAGTAGCCTAAACTTGAATTTTTTTTTGGATAAAATTTGACCTATTCTGCTAATTTTTGTTTTGGTTATTCTTGAAATATTGTTAATTTTATCTCTGTTAGATTTATTTGAAGTAAATAAAATCTGATAGTCATCTCCATTAAAAATAAATTTACTTTTTTTAAAAGAATTTTTACTTAAAAAAATTTGTAATTTACTAGATATAGGTATTTTATCAAAATAAATTTCGGAAGAAATATTTTGGTTATTAATCATTCTATTTAAATCAATTAAAAGTCCATCGGAAATATCGATAGAGGTATTTGCTAATTTTATTAAATATTTTGAAAATTCTAAGTTAATTTTTGGTAAATAGAATTTGTTTATAAAATATTTTTTGTGAATATTTTTTTTAAATCTTTTTTTTTGTAAATATTTTAAACCTACATAACTATCACCTAAATCACCTGTGATATAAATATCGTCATTTACTTTAGCATTATTTCTTTTAACTATTTTGTCACTGTATCCTAATGAAACAACAGTGAATGAATTTATCTTGGAAAAAACTGTATCACCTCCAGATAGTTTAATAGAAAATTTCTTTTGTTCAGATTTTAATGAATTAATTATTTTCTTTAAGTTTTTGCTACTAAAAGACTGTTTATTTCCACTACCTGAAATAAAATAATATTTAGGTATAACGCCTTTGCATATTAAATCTGATATTGAAGATCTAATTATTTTTTTAATTAATAAATCTGGTTTATTGAAGTTTGGAAAGTGAATCTTTTCTACATAGGTATCAACAGAAATTATATTTTTATTTTTTTTATCAAAAAAAACATCATCATTTAACTTTAATGCAGATGGATTATTTTTCACTAGTTTAGCTAAATAATTTCTTATCAAATTACTTTCATTCATTATTTAATCTCAAATTTTTAGAAATTTTGTCAAGTAATGCATTTAAATATTTTGTTTTTGCATCCTCAACAAAAAAATTTGATGCGTTCAAATATTCTTTAATAATTATTTTTGATGATGTTGAGGGTTTATATAGAAGTTCATAAATGGCACTTTTTAAAATAATTAAAAAAACATTATCTTGTTTTTTTAAGTTCAAGTCTGAGTCTAAATATTTTTTTATTTCCGTTATTATTACTTCATTTCTTTCAATTGTACCAAAAACCACATCTTTTATAAATTTTTTAAACCTATGTTTAGGAATAATTATATTTTGATCATTATTGTAATACTTCCCATATAAAATCTGGATAATCATAACTCTAGGGTTATTTTTTGGACTAAAAATTTTCCTCATTTTAAAATTGATTTATTTATATAGAATAGAATTTAACGCTAAAGCTGCTTCTTTCCCCTTGTTTTTCCTTGCTAAAGCTTGCTTGTAATTAAAACACGTTAAAATACAGTTTCCTATTGGTTTTTTACTATCTATACTTATATTCATTATTGCATCAATTACGGATTTCGATATTAAATCAAAATGAGCAGTTTTTCCTTTAATTACACAACCAATAGCTACAAAACCATCAAATTTATTTATATTTTTTGAAATTATTACTGGTATTTCAAAAACACCGGGGACTTTAATAATTTTTAAATTAGTTTGTTTATTAAGATAACTTTTAGTACTTTTTAATAAAGCCTCGCTAATCTCTTTATAATAATTTGATATAACTATAAGGACTTTTTTTTTCATTTAATAATCTCTTGTTTAACAATTTTTATATCAAATCCTTCTAGACCTACAACTTTTTTTGGGGATCTTGTAACTAAAATCATATTTTTGATCTTTAATGATTTTATTATTTGTGCACCTATACCGTAATTTCTTATTAATTGATCGGGTCTCTTTTTAATTTTCTCTGATTTTAAATCACGTAAGGTTGCAGATACGGACTTAATGTTAGTATCCCTAATGAATATGAGTACACAATTATTAAATTTTTGAAAATATTTTAAAGTTTTACTAAATGAATTTGGTAAATTTTTTCCCATAAGATAATTTTCTACAATATTTGAAGATATAACTCTAACTCTAATATTCTTATTAGATTTTATTTTACCTTTTACTAAAGCAAAATTCTCAGACCCATCTAATAAATTTTCAAATACTTTAATAGAAAATTTTTGATTATTTATTGTTATATGATCTTTTTTTTTTAATTTGATTAATTTCTCATTTTTGAGTCTATAAGAAATCAAGTCTTCAATTTTACCAATCTTAAGATCATGTTTTTTTGCGAAATCAAAAAGCTCTTTGCCTTTTGCCATAACACCATCATCATTCATTATTTCACATATAACTGCAGATGGATTTTTATTTGCAAGTTTTGAAATATCTACAGATGCTTCTGTATGCCCTGCCCTAACTAATACACCACCATCTTTTGATATAATTGGAAAAATATGTCCAGGAGAAACAATTTCCTCTTTTTTAACCTTATCTTTAATAGCTGTTTTGATAGTTTTGGACCTATCTTTGGCTGAAATACCAGTTGTAACACCTTTTTTTGCCTCAATAGAAATAGTAAAGGCAGTTTGATTTCTTGAATTATTTATTGGGGACATTAATGATAAATTTAATTTTTTTGCTTGTTTGTCGGTAATAGCTAGACAAATTAATCCTCTACCATATTTGGCCATGAAATTAATTTTTTTTGATGTTACATATGATGCAGGAACTACTAAATCTCCTTCATTCTCACGATTTTCATCATCAACGAGGATATACATTTCACCTTTTTTTGCAGACCTTATTATTTTATCTATTGGAGTATAATTACTTTTTACCATAATGTTTTTTTATATATTTTGATAAAATATCAATTTCAACATTGACAATTTGTCCCTTTTTAAGATCTGATAAATTTGTAAGTTTTAAACTGTGAGGAATTAACCATACTTGAAAACCATTTTTTGTGACCTTAGATATAGTTAAAGATACACCATTTAAGAGAATAGATGCTTTAGGTATTAAATACGATAAATTTTTTTTATCAATTGTGAAATCATATATTCTTGATTTGCCTTTGTTAATAATTCTATTTACCTTTGATGTGCAGTCAACATGACCCTGGCATAAATGACCTGAAATTTTCTGACCATATTTTAAAGGTAATTCAAGATTTATTTTATCACCAATAGATATGTTTTTAAATTTAGATCTATTCATTGTCTCTTTTAATAAGTAAAATTCCATTACTTTATTCTTGAGGGATACCATTGTTAAACAAACACCATCGCAACATATCGAAACACCTAAGTCTTTTTTTTTTACTTTTAGATTGCTTTTGACAAAAATATTTACACCTTTAGTGCTTTTTTTAATCTTATTTACAATCCCTTTATTAAAAATAATACCATTAAACATAATTAACTATAATTAGTAACTTTATCTTCATTTAGATGAATATCTAAATTCATTTTGTTTTTAAATCTCTTATTTAATTGATTAACTATTTCCTTTATCTTCAATTGTCCATTTGTATTTAAATTTTTCCCACTTTTAAATAGAAAAAACTGATTAATATGTTTTTTTTGTATTAAAGATTTAGTTAATTCTTTGCCACCCTCTATTAGAAGATAATTTATATTCAATTTAAATAATTTCTTTTTAATTTCTATAAAATCTAGATTATTTTGATTATCCAAATTAATTTTATAATGTTTTATCTTATTTTTTTTAAGTATGGATAATTTTTTTTTATTAGAATAGTTATAAAAGAAAATACATTTTTTTGTATTATCTTTAAAGATATTAAGATTTTTTTTATAATTTAATTTTTTATCTAAAATAATTTTTGTAGGTGAATAATTTTCTAAACCTTTAATTCTACAATTTAAAAAGGGATTATCTTTATTTAAAGTTTTAGATGAGATTAGTATTGCGTTATTCTTATATCTTAATAAGTGAGAAGTTTTTCGAGATAATTCATTAGTAATATTTTTGTTTTTTTTTGAGTAAATATAATAGTCATTAGAGCAAGCTAATTTTGCAGTAATGTAAGGTAATTTATTTTTTCTAATATAAAAATAACTTTTATAAAAGTCAGTAATTTCTTTCATCTTAACTTGTTTTGTAGAAATATTATACTTTCTTAAAGCTATTTTAAGTTTATTGGCAGTTCTTTTATCAATATCATTAGATCCATATACAATTTTTGATATTTTTTTTTTGATAATTAAATCAGTGCAAGGTGGTGTTTTTCCTTGATGTGTGCATGGCTCCAATGTTACATAAATAGTAGAGCCTTTAAGATCATTTGTATTTGCTAAACGAATAGCATTAACCTCTGCGTGCGGCCTTCCATTAATTGATGTTTTTGAGAGTGATAAAATTTTATTATTCTTAACTATAACACAACCAACTGATGGATTTTCGCTGGTCAAACCCTCGTGTTGTTTGGCCAAATTTAAAGCTAATTTGAGGTAAAATTTATCTTTTTTTGAAGACATCTATTTTGTCTACAAATTGAACGAAATCTTTTTCTTCTCTAAAATTTCTATACACGGAAGCAAATCTAACATAAGCAACAGGATCTAAGTTTTTAAGACCATCCATTACCATTGTTCCTATTGTGCTGGATGAAATCTCACTTTGACCAATTTCTTCCAACGAATTAGATATTTTAGTTATAAATTTTTCAACTGTATCTGTATCTATTGGCCTTTTCTTTAATGCTATGTAAATTGATTTAGACAATTTTTCTCTATCAAAGGGAGACTTTCGGCCATTTTTTTTTACAATTGTGAGTTCTCTTATTTGAATTCTTTCAAATGTTGTAAATCTTTCACCACAGGTAGTACAAAGTCTTCTTCTTCTAATTGCAGTTCCATCTTCTGTTGGTCTAGAGTCAACAACTGAAGTTTCCCCTTTTTTACACGGACAGATCATTTAAGTTATTTTAAATTTTTATAAATTGGAAACTTAGAGCAAAGATTGATAACTTCTTTTCTTACTTCATTTTCAACTTTACTATTATCCTCTTGATTAGTTGATAATCCCTTAATTACTTTAGTAATCAAATTACCTACCAATTTAAATTCTTCTAATCCAAATCCTCTTGTTGTTGCTGCTTGAGTTCCTAATCTAATTCCAGATGTAATCATTGGGCTTTCTGTATCAAATGGTATTCCATTTTTATTACAAGTTATATTGGCTCTACATAAACTATCTGCTGCCATATTGCCCTTCACATTAAATGGACGTAAATCAACCAACATTAAATGTGTATCAGTGCCTCCAGAATAAATTTTAAATCCATTATTTTTTAATGTTTCAGCTAACATCTTTGCATTAGCAAGAACGTTAGATATATAATTTCTAAAATCTGGCTTCAGCGCTTCCAAAAAACCAACCGCTTTTGCAGCTATTACATGCATTAATGGACCGCCTTGGTATCCTGGAAAAACTGCAGAATTAAATTTTTTAGATAGATCTTCTCTGTTTGTTAAAATTATTCCACCTCGTGCACTTCTAAAAACTTTATGAGTTGTTGATGTTACTACATCTGCGTGGTCAACTGGATTTGGATAACCTTTACCAGCTACTAGTCCAGAGAAATGCGCCATATCTACCATTAAATAAGCTCCAACTTTTTCCGCAATATCTTTAAATCTTTTAAAATCTATAACTCTAGAATAAGCACTTCCCCCTGCAATTATTAACTTGGGTTTATGTTCCATAGCTTTATTTTCAATATCTTTGTAATCTAATAATTCAGTTTCTTTGTCTACTTCGTAACTAATTGCGTTAAACCATTTACCAGAAACAGATGCTTTTGAACCATGCGTTAAGTGTCCACCAGAATTTAAACTCATACCCAAAATGGTATCACCTGGTTTTAACAATGCTAAAAAAACAGCTCCATTAGCTTGTGCGCCAGAATGCGGCTGAACATTTGCAAATTTACAATTAAATAATTTTTTAATTCTTTCTATTGCTAAACTTTCTGCTGTATCAACATGGTCACAGCCGTTGTAGTATCTTTTGCCCGGATAACCTTCTGCATATTTATTCGTAAGAACAGAGCCTTGTGCTTGCAGCAACGCATTTGAAACTATATTTTCGGAAGCTATAAGTTCTATATGTTGTTGTTGCCTAAGTAATTCATCATTTATAGCTTTATAAATCTCTGGATCAGATGATGACAAACTATTTTCAAAAAAGCTTTGAAAGTCAGGATTTATATATTTTTTTTCACTAGACATATATTTAAATTTTTTTAATTCTCCTTAAGTGTCTACCACCTTCGAATTTAGTTTTCAAAAAAATATTTACTAATTTAAAAGCTAAATTTTTACTAGTTAGCCTAGATCCTACTGTAATAACATTTGCGTTATTATGCAATCTAGATAATTTCGTATTTTTCACATTATAACACATAGCAGCCCTTATATTTTTTACTTTATTTGCAGCTATTGCCATACCTGTACCAGATCCACAAACAAGTATTCCAAAATTTGTTTTGTTTTTGGACACTTTATTAGCTAATTTTTTTGCATAAATTGGGTAGTCTACAGATTTATCATTAAAAGGCCCTAAATTTTCAATCTTAAATTTTTTTTTTTTTAAATTTTCAAAGATATAATTTTTTAAACTAAAGCCTGCATGATCTGATGAAATAAAAATTTTCAATTTAATTAAACTTATAGTCCAAAACACATGCTACTAGGTGTATTCTATTTTCTTCACCACCATTAAAAGCATTATGATATTTTGTATTATTTGTAATCCAAACTGATCCATCAGCGGGCATATGTTTTGCAACATTATCTATAACCATTATTGAACCGGGATTAGTTATAATTGGAATATGCAATCTTGGTTCAGGATCTCTGTGCCAACTTAATGTAGATCTTGGTGTTTTTAATAAAATTCTTACACGACCTAACTTATATTTTTTTTGTAAAGTCTCTACTACTTCTTTAAAATATGTCTCCTTATAATCACTTATAAATTCTGAATAAGCAGCTTCGTCTATCATTTGATCTCTTATAACTTCTTTTCCTGTCTGGTCAGGTTTTGTCCAGAAAACACCCCTTGCTTTGTTGCCTTTGATGGAATCTGGGTCACCAGGAATTTGAGTTAAGGAAATAGCTCCAAAGTTAGTAACTCCCTCAATACCTTGAAAATCTTTTATTTTGAGAACCTGGCTATAGGCTTCTTTTAATTTATTTATATCGAATTTTATTTCTTGTTTTTGAAAATCATTAAATGATAGTGACATAATTACTTTTTACTAATAACTTATAGACTAAAATTATATATATTACTATTGTCGCATTAAAATAATATTTGAGAATGATTATCACTGGAAAATATCCAAATTTGAGGATGAGAAGATCTAGGAAAGAGGAATGGTCAAGAAGACTTGTAAGAGAAAACACTCTATCTGGGAGTGATTTTGTATTGCCGATATTTCTTACTAATGGAAAAAATAAAAAGCAAAAAATAAAGTCAATGGAAGGTGTTTATAGATATAGTATTGATAATTTATCTGTAATTATTGATCGTGCAATTAAAAACAAAATTCCAATGTTAGCACTTTTTCCAAATACCAATAAAAAATTAAAAGATAACAATGGATCCGAGGCTTTGAATGAAAATAACCTTGTATCAAAAGCTATAATTAAAATTAAAAAAAGATATAGAAATGAAATAGGTATAATGTGTGATGTCGCACTAGATCCTTATACTTCACATGGTCATGATGGATTAATTAAAAAAAAAGAAATTTTAAACGACAAAACAATTCAGATTTTAATTAAACAATCTCTGTTACAAGCTGAAATGGGATGTGATGTAATAGCTCCATCAGATATGATGGATGGTAGAATTGGTGAAATAAGAAAAGCTTTGGATAAAAATGGATATGAAAAAATACAAATCCTATCTTATGCTATAAAATATTCATCATCTTTTTATGGTCCTTTTAGAGATGCAGTGGGTTCAAAAAAAGCTCTTAAGGGTGATAAAAAAACTTACCAAATGGATTATAGCAATATTGATGAAGCATTAAGAGAAGTTGCCCTTGATATAAAAGAAGGTGCGGATATGGTAATGGTAAAACCGGGCCTACCGTACATAGATGTAATTAAAGAGGTTAAAAATAAATTTAAAATACCTGTGTTAGCATATCAAGTTTCTGGAGAGTATAGTATAATCAGAAATGCAATAAAAAAAAAAATTTTAAGTAATGATGCAATTTACGAAACTCTGCTATCTTTCAAAAGAGCCGGGGCAAATGCTATTATTAGTTATTACGCAGATTACCTAGATAAAATTTTAAAATAACTATTTAAAATAATTAATAAAATTATTTCTTGAGAGAGGAAAATTTATATTATTTTGTATAAATATATTTTTTTTCATATATTCGCTTATTAAAATTAATGAATTATAGATATCTTCTTTGGTTATCTTGATTTTGCTGTAATCTTCTACAAGAAAATTAGGAACTATTATTTTTTTTTGTAAATTTTCTATGTAATAAGTTCTACTATTATTAGTATTTTCATATTTACAATAATCTTTGATATTGATATCAAAACCAATAAATTTTAATAAGTTAAGTTCCCAAAAAACATATTCAACTGACCAATTTTCATTATTAAGCAATTTAAATAAATCATCAATAAGTTTGTATATCTTTATATTTTCTTGACCCTCTACAGTTAAGACCTTAATTAATTCTAACATTGATACTATACAATATAGTTTTTTTTTTTCTGAAAAGAATTTAGATGCATGGGGATTAATAATTTCTACTTTAAAATAACCAAGTGTATTTTCATTTTTAGAATTATATTCTAGATATAACTCATTACCTACTTGTAGATAATTTTTAATTTTTTTCGATGTAGCACCATATATTATGCCTGAATATTTACCGTGTTTATTTGTATAAAAATTTGCAATAACGGAATTTTCCTGAAAAGGTAATTTTGATAATAAAAAACCTTTGTCTGACCAAATCATATTAACTTTAAAGTAGTTAAAAGTTTTTTCGCAGCTTTTTGTTCTGCCTCTTTTTTTGAATTTCCGGTTGCTGTTATATTTTTAGAATTTTTAATCTTTACTGATACTTTTATTAATGGCTTGTGTCTAGGTCCCTTATTATCTACTAATTTATAAACAGGTAATAATTTATAATTTTTTAAAGAATATTCTTGCAACTTTGTTTTTGAGTCTCTCTCAGTAATTAAACTTTTATTTAAATATTTTCCCCAATTTTTTATTATAAATTTTTCTGCTATATCTAAACCTTGGTCCAAGTAAATACAACCTATAACTGACTCCAAACAATCAGACAAAACTTTATTTTCAATGTTAGATTTGCTTGTGGAATTTTTGACTAAAATATATTCTTGAAGATTAATTTCTTTCGCAATCTCCGCGCATTGATTTTTATTCACTAGAGATGCTAATTTTTTGTCTAAATCACCTTCTTTATCATTAGGAAAAAATTTAAGTAAGTTTTGAGATATAACTAAACCTAAAACTCTATCACCTAAAAATTCTAATTTTTCATTATTCTCAATTGGGTTATAACTTTTATGAGTAAAACATTTGGTAAGTAATTGTTGATTAAGAAAATTAATTCCGATTTTTTTTTGAAAATTAACAAATTTTTTATTCATCATATAATCTTTTTAAAAAATCTTTCAGTTCTAAGGATTTTTTTCCAATTCCAAATTTCAAAAACACTTCCTAGTCTTATATTAGTTGAAAAAAATATAAATTGCGCTTTCCCTACTAAATTATTCTTATGGACGAAACCAACGCTTGCAAGAAATCTACTATCCTTAGAACAGTCTCTATTATCGCCTAAAAAAAAATAATGATCTTTGGGCACATAAAATTCGTCAGAGTTTTGATAAGAACCATCTTTATAATATGTAGTTAAATATTCTCTTCCATTTAATAATTTCTCTATAAAAACAGAAGTTTCTACAGTAGAATTTCCACAGTAAATTTCAGACTTATGTTTAACTTTAGACTTTAAAATCTCAACATCATTTAAGTATAAATTTCCATCAATAAATTGTATTTTGTCGCCAGGTAAACCAATTAACCTTTTAATATAATCTGTTCTATTATCTGCGGGAGTTTTGAAAACGATCACATCTCCACGAGTAGGTTCTGAAAATAAAATTCTATTCTTTATTGGACCTAAACTAAAAGGAAATGAGTGTTTGCTATAACCATATGATAATTTAGTAACAAATAGTCTGTCACCAACCAACAAAGATGGCTCCATTGATGACGATGGAATATAAAAGGGTTGAAGTAATAATGATCTTATTAATACAGCTATAATTAAAGCATAAATTATTGTTTTTACATTATCTATAATTATTTTTTTCATTTTATTTTTTGTAGAATAACATATGAAATTGAATGTTTTTTTTCATCTGATAAAGATAGATGGGTTTTAAATTTATTTAATTTGTATTTATTTTTTAATATATTTCTTATCTTTTTATTGAATAAAAAATATGGTTTCCCTTTTTTATTATTTAAAACAGAAATATCATTAAAACTTAATTCATTTCTAAAACCACTGCCTAAAGCTTTAACAAATGCCTCTTTAGCAGAAAATCTTTTAGACAAGAATAAAATCTTATTAGTTTTTCTATTCAAATTATGTATTTCTTTAGCGCTACAAATACGATTAATGAATTTTGTATTATTAATAAATTTTTTAAAACGATTATTGTCAACTATATCAACTCCAATACCAATAATTTTCATTTTATCTTAATATTTTTTTAAAATTTTGAACTACTTTAGATATACCAATTTTTATACTTTCACCTATGATAAAATGACCAATATTATATTCAGTAATTTGAGAAATTTTAGTTAATAGTCTTGTCGTTTTATAGTCAAGACCATGACCTGCGTGAATTTCAATATTATTTTCTATTCCAAATTTAGCACAATTTTTTATTTTAAAAAATTCCCTTGAAAAATTTTTATTATTTTTAATAAGTCTTGAAATTTTTCCAGTATGAAGTTCAACACATTTTGCTCCTATTTTTTTTGATAACATAATATTTTTAATCGAGGGATCTATAAATAAACTTGTTCTAATATTTCTATTATTCAATTTAGTTACAATTTTTTTTATTAAATTATAATTCTTATATAAATTAAGCCCGCCTTCTGTGGTAACTTCATTTCTTTTTTCAGGTACCAAACAAACAAATTTCGGCTTGTTCTTTATTGCAATTTTCATCATCTTAATATTTGCTGCCATTTCCATATTTATTAAATATTTTTTATTACATAAATTTTTTAAATCTTTATCTTTTATATGTCTTCTATCTTCTCTTAAGTGCACAGTAATAGAGTCTGCGCCAGAATTTTTAACAATTTTTGCAATTTCAATAATATTTGGATGACCTTCTCCTCTGGCATTTCTTAATGTAGCAACATGATCAATGTTTATACCAAGTCTAGTCATTTTAAAAATCTACTTCCTGGTTTAGTCACAGGTTTATTTTTTATAAAAGAAGGTAGGTTTTTTTTACTATAGGTTGGAATTTTCAATTTGACTTGGGATATAATTTTATGTTTAATTTTTGTTTTATCAGATCTATCAATTAAACAGGCAAGACCAACCAACTTGGCTTTGCATTTTTTTATTAATTTAAAACATTCTAAACTTGATTTTCCTGTAGTAATAACATCTTCTACTATCAAAACTCTTGATTTTTTTTTTATAGAAAAACCTCTCCTTAATGTAAATTTTTTATTTACTCTTTCGCAAAAAATTGTTTCTTTGCCTAATAACTTACCAATTTCATATCCAATTATGATCCCACCCATTGCTGGTGAAAGAATTATATCAATTTTTTTGATTTTTTTTTTAATTTTAGATGCAAGAGATTTTACAAATTTTTCTGAAAGTTTAGGGTAACTTAAAAGTTTAGCACATTGGACATAATGTGCAGAGTGAAGTCCTGAAGATAAAATAAAATGCCCTTCTAATAATGCATTAGTTTTTTTTAAGACCTTTAAAGAGTTTTTTAAAGAAAGCATATTTTTTATTAGTATGTCTAATTATTTTAAACCTATATTGCCTCTGTTTTAACTCACTTAAAAGTTTTGTAAAGTTTTTGAGATCAGAAATTATAAGATTAAATTTAAAGTTTATTGATGTTTTTGTTTTTTCCATCATTTCTACACTTGATATATTAATTTTATTTTGTCCAACTAATGTAGTTACATCACCTAAAATACCTGGCTTATCAGGTAATGAAACCCATAATGAAGTATTATATTTTTTATCAATCTGTTTCGAATTTTCTCTGTATTGCCAATATTTTCTTATTGCAGAACGAGCTTTGCCGGTTTTTGTTGATGAGAGCCAATGAAGAGACGGGGAAACTTTTTTTGAGGTTGTTATTTTTACGACATCTCCATTTCTTAACTCACTTTGTAAGGGACTATCCTTTCCATTAATTTCACACCCAATAGCAGTATCTCCTATTTGGGTGTGCACTGCATATGCAAAATCTATTGGGGTAGCGTTTTTCGGTAATTTTATTACAGATCCTTTTGGAGTAAAACAAAAGACATTTTCTTGAAACATTTGAAGTTTTGTATACTCAAAATAATGTTCAGGATTTTCATTCCTTTCAATAATATCAACTAAGTCTTTAAGCCAATCATATTCTTTCCACGTTAATGAATTAAATCTTTCATTTGATTTATATTTCCAATGTGAAGCTATTCCTCTCTGAGCAAATTCATGCATTTGCATTGTTCTTAATTGAATTTCAATGGGTCTTTTATTTGGACCAATTATTGCAGTGTGTAATGATTGATATTTATTAATTTTTGGTGAAGAGATATAATCTTTAAACCTTCCGGGTATACAATTCCATTTTGAATGAAAAACTCCTAGAGCTTTATAGCAATCATCTACACTATCTACAATTACTCTAAAACCTATTATATCAGTTATTTGTTCTAAAGAAGTTCTTTTTTTTTGAATTTTTCTCCAAATAGAAAATGGTGTTTTTTCTCTTCCAAAAATTTTAACTTCTATATTTGAACTATTAAGAATTTTAGTAAAATCTTCTGAAAGAGATTTAAAGTTCATTAAATTATTATATTTTATCTCATCTAATCTATTTTTAATTAATGTTCTTGCTTCATTATTTAGTACTTCAAAAGAAAGATCCTCTAATTCATCTCTTATTCTGTTCATGCCCATTCTATCTGCAAGAGGAGCATAAATTTCCATAGTTTCTTGTGCCTTTCTTATTTTCTTATTATCATCTTTAAGATATTTTATAGTTCTCATATTATGTAATCTATCTGCAATTTTGACTAATAAAACTCTAATATCTTTGGACGTGGCTATGATCAGTTTTCTAAAATTTTCTGCTTTAGTAAATTTCTTTTTATCTTGATCAGCAATAGCTTGATTTTCAAAAACTGATATTTTTGTAACACCCTCAACTAAATCAGCAACTTCTTGACCAAATTCTTCTTTAATAGTTTGATATGTGGCATGAGTATCTTCAATAGTATCGTGGAGAAGGCCCGTCGTTATTGTAGCACTATCTAGTTTCAAATCAGACAATATATTCGCTACAGCAACGGGATGATTAATATACGGAACTCCCTCGTCTCTTTTTTGCTTTTTATGAGCATCGAGAGCAAAATTGTATGCTTTTGTTAATGCGTCAGGATTTAAAAACTTATTGTATTCTTTTACTTTATTAATTAATTCTTCAGATTTTAACATAACTATTTATACCATTACTTTTAAAAAATTTTAATACTTCTAAGAGACTTTATATCCAGATTTTTAATTAATTTGTCAATTGTTGTGTTGGTTTTTGGACATATCCACCCCTTTTCAATTTCATATAACGGCAATAATACAAAATTACGTTTTGATAAACGAGGATGTGGTATCTGTAGATTTTTTTCTTTAAATTTAAGACCTCTAAAATCAATTATATCAATGTCACACGTTCTTGGAAAATTTTTTATATTTTTTTTTCTACCAAGTTTTTTTTCAATATTTTTAAGTTTATTAATTAATGAAAACGGATTTAATTTGGTCTTACATTTCAGTATTACATTTAGATATTTTGGGTAATTTTCATTTGGCCATGAATTAGTTTCATAATAATTTGAGACTTTAGATATTGAACAAAAATTATTTAATAAATAGCATGCATAATTTATGTTGTTTATTCTATTTCCAACGTTTGAACCAATTCCTAAAAAAACTGGTTTATGAGGATTTTCTAAAATATCTTGCCTTATCTCTATTCCAATCTTTTCTTTTAATTGCTTGTCTTTTATCATATTGTTTTTTACCTTTTGCGACTGCTATTTCAATTTTTGCTTTTCCTTTTTTAAAATACATTTTGGTAGGTATTAATGTGAAACCCTCTCTTTGCATTTTACCTATTAATTTATTTATTTCTTTTTTATTTAATAATAATTTTCTTTCCTCAATAGGGTTATGATTTAATAAGCTTGCTTGTTTATATGATGATATGTGAGAATTTATAAGATATAATTCACCGTCTCTTTCAATTGCATATGCTTCTGCAATATTTACTTTGCCGTTTCTTACAGATTTAATTTCTGATCCTTTAAGAATCAATCCTGCTTCATATATATCTTCAAAAAAATAATTGAAAGATGCCTTTCTATTTAAACAAATTATCTTTAAACCAGGATTGGTTTTATTTTTCATTAAATTAATAATTTTGCAATTGACAGTGCTTTATCAACTTCTTTTTTGGTTTCCTCTTTGATATTTACTAATGGTAGTCTGATTTCATCACTACACAATCCTAGAATTTTTGCGGCATATTTTACTGGTGCAGGATTGCTCTCAATAAACAATGCCTTATGTAACGGTTGTAAATTTTTATCAATACTTTCAGCTTTTTTTATATCTTGATCTTTATTAGATTTTGACAATCTTTGCATTTCAGAGCATAGTTTAGGCGCAATATTTGCTGTAACGGAAATTATCCCCACTCCTCCTCTTTTGTTAAATTCAAATGCTAAACCGTCTTCACCAGTTAATTGTATAAATTCTGGTCCCAACTTTTTAATAGTTTGGTCCAACCTATTAAGATCTCCAGTAGCATCTTTGACACCTGCTATATTTTTAAGCTCAAATAATTTTGCCATTGTATCTACTGACATGTCAATTACACATCTACTTGGAATGTTGTAGATTATAATTGGCAAGTTAGTATTGTCATTAATGGCTTTATAATGTTGATATAAACCCTCTTGTGTTGGTTTGTTATAATAAGGTGTGACTACCAATACTCCGTTAGCTCCAGCCTTTTCAGCATGTTTTGTCAATGAAACAGCTTCTTCAGTTGAATTTGATCCTGTGCCAGCTATTACTGGAACTTTACCTCCGGACTCTTTAATACATATTTCGATTACCTTTTCATGTTCATTATGACTTAAGGTTGGAGATTCACCTGTAGTTCCTGCTGGAACTAAACCATTAGTACCATTTTCGATATGAAAATTAATTAATTTTATATAGTTTTCCTCATCTAATGCATTATCTTTGAAAGGAGTAATTAATGCAACATTTGATCCTTTAAACATATGATCTTATAACATAAATTATCGATTCATTTACAAAAATTATGAACAAATACAAAAAAATAACTGTTTTAATTACAATATTTTATTTAATGAATTTGAACTTTATTGTACAAGGTGAAAGTTTAATAATACCTAAAAAAAAACCACAAATTAGCACAGAAAATAAAACAATTAGTGATCTTAAAAGTGAAATATTACCTTTAAAAAAACCTAAATTAAAGGAAAAAAAAATAGCTGAAGTAAAAAAAGAACAAATTGAAAAAAAAAATTTAGGTATATTAATTCCTAAAAAAAAACCATTAGTAATTGCCCAAACAAAGACTGGAAAACAAAAAAAAATTGTAAAGTCAAAATTTTATAAAAGAAAAGATTTTGAAATTGCTAAAAAATCAATTTCTTTAATGGAAAAAAGAAAATGGGAGACAGCAATAAAAACATCTAAAAAAGCAAAAGATAAATCAATATATAATTTTATAGTTTGGAGATATTTATTAGAAAGACAGAATAATGCCGATTATAGTCTTTACAGTGAATTTTTAGAAAAAAATAAGACCTACCCAAGAATTGGTAGGGTTAAATATTTGTCTGAAAAAAAACTATCAGTAAAAAAAATAAATCCAAAAAGAATAATCAAATTATATGAAGAAAAAAAACCCCTAAGTGGTTTTGGTGAAATGATATTAGGTGAAAGTTTAATACAAGTGGGTAATGTAGTTGATGGAATAAATTTAATAAAAAAAGGTTGGATAACAGCAGAACTTAATAAAAATGAATTAAGAATTTATAAGAAAAAATATAACAAATATTTAAAATCTGAAGATCATATACGTAGAGCGGATTATCTTGCTTGGGAAAATAAGTATTGGGATTTAAAAAGAATGCTGAGATATTTACCTAAAGATTATCAAGCGCTATATAACGCAAGACAACTTTTAATGAGCAAATCATATGGTGTAGATAATGCTATTTCAAAAGTCCCTGAAAAGTTTAAAAAAGATGCAGGCTTAAACTATGACCGGCTTAAATGGAGAAGAAAAAGAGGCAGAGTTGATAGTTCTTTAGAAATATTGCTAAATATTAAAAATAACAAAAATTATTTAGTTAGACCTGATAAATGGTGGATTGAACGTTCAATAATTGCAAGATCACTAATTTATAAAAAAAAATACCAAATTTCATACGAAATTGTTAATAATCATTCATTAGAAAAAGGCACACCTGAATATGCTGAAGCTGAATGGTTAAGTGGTTGGATTTCTTTAAGTTTCTTAAATGATCCATTGAGAGCTCGTGAACATTTCAAATCTTTTTATGAAAACGTTGGTTATCCTATAAGTTTATCAAGAGGAGCTTTCTGGATTGCAAAAAGTTATGAGTCATTAAATGATACAGTAACAGCAAATAAGTATTACAAAATTGCATCAACTTTTCCAACTACTTATTATGGCCAATTAGCACATTTAAAATTATTCAAAAATGAAAAGTATAATTTAACTGATACATCGGATGTAGATGAAGATTATAAAAAAGAATTTTTAAAAAAAGACCTTTATAAACTAGTACATTTATTACATGAATTAGATAAAGATAAGTATACTAAACATATTTTAAGATTTTTAGCACTAGATAATATTGAAAAAGGAAGTGAAATTTTATCAGCTCAACTTGCAACTGATATTAAGAGATATGATTTTGCTATACAGATTTCAAAAATTGCATCTTACGAGAAAAGATTTCACAACAAATATAATTATCCGATAATTAATACACCAAAATATGTAGCTGGTAGAAAAATTCCTGACCAAGCTTTGATTTTAGCTGTTATAAGACAAGAAAGTGAGTTTGACTCAAAAGCAAACAGTTACGCTGGTGCAAAAGGAATGATGCAATTAATGAGTTACACAGCCAAAGTCGTAGCAAAACAAGCTAAGTTGCCATATTCAAAATCAAGATTAACTCAAGATCCGGATTATAATATAAAATTAGGTTCTCATTATTTAGCAGGACTTATATTAGAATATGATGGCTCATACCCATACGCAGTAGCAGCATATAATGCTGGGCCAAAAAGAGTAAGATATTGGAAAAAACTAAATAAAAATCCACAAAAAAATCAAATTGATTATGTTGACTGGATTGAATTAATAAAATTTAAAGAAACAAGAAACTATGTTCAGAGAGTTTTAGAAAATTATAATGTTTACAGATATATATTGGCCCAGGAACCTATAGAAATTAAAGATTTTTTTAAAAATGATCCTTTGTACTAAGTCTTGGCGGAAGAGGAGGGATTCGAACCCTCGGTACAAGTTTCCTCGCACGGTCATTTAGCAAACGACTGGTTTAAACCACTCACCCACTCTTCCATCAATATTATTATATTTAATATATGAATTATTACTTTAATAAAAGATTAATTTTATAGTATAAAAAGGGATGTTTGTTTTTGACGATAAAGATAATTATAGAATTAATCTAAAAAGATCAATTCAAATGGCATTAATATCTAAAATCAAAAGATTTTTCTCACCAAAAATAATTAAACCAAAAAATAAGTATATTCAAATAGGATGTGGATATCATAAATTTGAAAATTTTGACAACTTAGATTTTTACAACTCAAGTTTTTCTTTTTGGAAAAAAAAAAATTATATATCTCATGATTTTCGATATAGACTTCCATTTGATGATAATGTTTATGAAGGTGCTTTTAGTGAGCATACTATCGAACACTTATATTTTAATGATGCAAAATTTTTAATGACTGAAATATGTCGTGTATTAAAAAAATCATCAATTTTTAGATGTACAGTACCTGGTTTAGATATATTTATTGAAAATTATAATGAGAAAAAAAAAGATAAATACTTTTCAAGTTTTGATACAGGATGTGATGCTTTAAGAGATTTGACTCATAATTGGGGACATCTAAATGTCTGGGATAAAGAAACTTTAAAAAGAGAACTGATAAATGCAGGATTTTCATCTGCAAAAGTGTGTCAATTTGGTGTTGGTGAAAATATAGAATTAGTTAAAGATTTAGAAGATAGGGCTTTTCAAACTATTTATCTTGAAGCCAAAAAATAAGATATTATAAATACATAATTAATTTTATGAGTAATAAATATTCAATTTTTTCACTAATCAAAAACGCATTAAGTGGTCATGAAAATTGGCAGAGAGCTTGGAGAGATCCAGAACCAAAAAAAGAATACGATGCAATAATAATTGGTGGTGGAGGTCATGGACTTGCAACCGCCTATTATTTGGCTAAGAAACACAAAATGAATAATATTGCGGTAGTCGAGAAAGGATGGATTGGTGGAGGAAATACCGGTAGAAACACAACAATTATTAGATCAAATTATTTATGGGACGCAAGTGCTGGTTTATATGATCATGCACTTAAAATTTGGGAGGGATTATCTCAAGAATTAAATTACAATGTTATGTTTAGTCAAAGGGGTGTAATGAACCTTGCACACAATCTTCAAGATGTAAGAGATTTAAAAAGAAGAACTCATGCAAATAGATTAAATGGAATTGATGCTGTCTGGTTAAATACAGAGGAAGTTAAAAAATTTTGTCCAATTATTAATACATCTCCAAACATTAGATATCCTGTTTTAGGAGGAACTTTACAAAGAAGAGCTGGCACAGCAAGACATGATGCTGTTGCATGGGGTTATGCTCGAGGTGCAGATGAAATGGGTGTAGATATAATTCAAAATTGTGAAGTAAAAGGCATAAAAAGAAATGGTGATGAAGTTGAAGGTATAGAAACAACAAAAGGTTTTATAAAAACAAAAAAAATCGGTGTTGTTGCTGCAGGACATTCAAGTGTTATAGCAAATATGGCTGGTATAAGATTGCCTTTAGAAAGTAAACCTCTACAAGCATTAGTTTCTGAACCAGTTAAACCAATAATTGATACGGTTGTAATGTCAAATGCTGTGCATGCTTATGTAAGTCAATCAGATAAAGGTGAACTTGTTATCGGAGCAGGCACAGACTCTTATATTTCTTACACTCAAAAAGGTAGTCATAATATTGTTGAAGAAACTTTAAGAGCAATATTAGAACTATACCCAATATTTAGTAGAATGAAAATGCTAAGACAATGGGGAGGTATTGTGGATATTTGTCCAGATGCAAGTCCAATAATAAGTAAAACTCAAGTTAAAGGTTTATATTTTAATTGTGGTTGGGGTACTGGCGGATTTAAAGCTACACCTGGCTCTGGTGATTTGTTTGCACACACGATAGCAAATGATGAACCACATAAATTAAATGCTGCTTTTAACTTAAATAGATTTGTTAGCGGTGATCTAGTTGATGAACACGGTGCTGCAGCAGTAGCACACTAATGTTTATAATTAATTGTCCGTATTGTGGTGAAAGAGATCAAACAGAGTTTTCTTGTGGAGGTGAAGCTCACATTGAAAGACCAAAACAACCAACAGAATTAAGCGACGATCAATGGGCCGAATATCTTTTTATGAGAAAAAACATAAAAGGTATTCAATTTGAAAGATGGAACCACATTCATGGATGCAGAAAATGGTTTAATGTTGTGAGAGATACCTCTAACGATAAAATACATGCAGTTTATAAAATGGGAGAAAGACCGCCTGTAAAATAATTATGAGTAACAACTTAAGAATTAATAAAAATAACTTTATAGATCAAACTGTTAGAATTTCCTTTAAATTTAATGGTAAAAAACTTTTTGGATATAAAGGTGATACATTAGCCTCTGCTTTATTAGCAAATAATATTCATTTAGTTGGAAGAAGTTTCAAATACCATAGACCTAGAGGAATAATGACCTGTGGTTCAGAAGAGCCTAATGCAATTGTTCAAGTCGGTAAAGATTCTTCATTAACTGATCCAAATGTGAGAGCTACTGAGATTGAATTATATGAAGGTTTAGAGGCCTTTAGCCAAAACTGTTGGCCAAGTGTAAATTTTGATATTGGTGCTATAAATAATTTTTTATCCCCTCTCCTGCCTGCAGGATTTTATTATAAAACTTTTATGTGGCCTGCAAGTTTTTGGGAAAAATATGAATTTTTTATTAGACATTCAGCTGGATTAGGCAAATCTCCAACTAAACCAGATCAAGATTTATATGATCATCAATACGTACATTGTGATGTTTTAGTAATTGGTGGTGGTATCTCTGGTATATTATCAGCTAAATTGTCGGCAGAAAAAGGCCTTAATACAATACTGATAGATGATAAGAGTTATCTTGGGGGATCAACAATATATCAAGATGATGATATTTTTAAAATAAATAACGAAACCTCAAATGTATGGTTAAAAAATCTAATAGAAAAAATAAAAAAAATACCAAACTTGACAATTAAAAACAGAACAAGTGTTGCTGCTTTTCATGGTTATAATTACCTTTTAGCAAAAGAAAATTTGACTGATCATTTAGCTTTTCATGAAAGAAAAGAAAAAATTAGACAAAGGTTGTTAAAAATAAGAGCTAAAAAAGTTATTATAGCAACAGGAGCTATTGAACGACCATTAATTTTTAGTAACAATGATAGACCGGGAATAATTTTATCATCATCTATAAAAAAATATATTGATTATTATGGTGTAAAAACTGGAGAAAACATTTCTTTGTTTACTAACAATGATAGTGCTTATGAAACAGCAATTTCATTAAATAAAAGTGGAGTAAAAGTTAAAGTAATTATAGATATTAGAGAAAATCCTAAATCACCACTTTCAGAAAAAATAGAAAAAGCAGGAATAAAAATTTTAAGAGGATATACAATAACTAATACTGATGGGTACAAAAGAATTAAATCTATCGATGTTATGAAGTTATCAAAAGATGGTGGAAGCGTTGTTGGTAACAAAGTTGCTTATAAATGTGATTGTTTGGGAATTTCTGGTGGGTGGACGCCAATGGTCCATTTATTTACTCAATCAGGCGGAAAATTAAAGTTTAGGAATAATGACAATGTTTTTATTCCTGATGAAAATAAAACGCCATCAGAACAAATCAGTGTGGGATCATCAAATGGAGACTTTGAATTAGATGATGTTATAAATAATACTATCAAAAGTGTTAAAATTTTTCTTGGCTTAGATAAAAATGATTACGAAAATTTAAATATTAAATGTTCAAAAGAAAAACAAAAAAGAAATATATGGTTGTTACCTTCGAATAAACCTTTATCTAAAATAAAGCCATTCTTAGATTTCCAAAACGACTCAACTGCTAAAGATGTAAAACTAGCTCTAAGAGAAGGCTTTAAATCAATAGAACATGTAAAAAGATATACTACAACAGGAATGGGAACTGATCAGGGTAAACTGTCAAATATGCATGCACTGGGTATAATCGCTGATACAACTGGTACAAATATGGGTGAGCTCGGCACAACTACCTTTAGACCTCCTTATACACCGTTAACATTTGGAGCAATAGTAGGAAGAAACGTTGGCGAGTTTTTCGATCATACAAGAAGAACAGCAATTCATGATTGGCATGTGGAAAATAAAGCAGAATTTGAAAATGTTGGACAGTGGAAAAGACCTTGGTATTTTCCTAAGAATGGAGAAACTATGTATCAGGCTGTTCAAAGAGAGAGTAAAGCTGCAAGAGAAAGTGCAGGAATACTTGATGCCTCTACTTTAGGAAAAATTGATATACAAGGTGAAGATGCGTCTGAATTTTTAAATAGAGTTTATACCAATGCATGGTCAAAACTTGCAATTGGTAAATGTAGATATGGTTTAATGCTAAATGAAGATGGTATGGTTTATGATGATGGTGTTACTACAAGACTTGGAGAAAATCATTATATAATGACGACTACAACTGGTGGTGCAGCCAATGTTTTATCAAAACTTGAAGATTATTTACAAACAGAATGGCCAGAATTAAATGTATATTTAACTACTGTAACAGATCAATATTCAACAATGAGCATTTGTGGACCAAATTCTAAAAAGATTATTAAAAAAATAATACCAAGTTTAGATCTATCAGATCAAAGCTTTCCACATATGTCCTTTAAAAATTCCAAAATAGATAATGTTAATTGTCGTATTATGAGAATAAGTTTTACTGGGGAGCACAGTTATGAAATTAATATTCAGTCTAATTACGCTAAAGATGTCTGGGAGAGATGTATGGAAGCAGGTAAAGAATTTAATATTACTCCATATGGAACTGAAACTATGCATTTATTAAGAGCTGAAAAAGGTTTCATAATTACTGGTCAAGATACTGATGGAACATTAACTCCTTCAGATCTTCAAATGGACTGGATTATTGGAAAAAAGAAATATGATTTTATAGGTAAAAGATCATTATACAGAAGTGATACGATAAGAGAAGATAGAAAACAATTAGTTGGTTTATTAACAGATGATCCAAAGGAAATTTTAGAAGAAGGTGCACAACTTGTTGAAAGCTTAGAAAAGCCAATTGATATGTTAGGTCATGTAACCTCTAGTTATTTTAGTCCAAATCTTAATAAATCTATTGCCTTAGCTGTAGTAAGGAGTGGAAAAAAATTAAAAGGTAAAAAATTAATAGTTCCTATGCAAAATAAAAATATAAATGTAACTATTACTGACACTGTTTTTTACGATAAGGAAAATAAAAGATTAAATGCTTAATTTTAATTCACCAATTAAGGAAGAAAAAAAATACAATGATCTAAATATTATTGAAGTTGAGCCCATAATTAAAATTAACCTTAGAAGTAATAAAAGAGAATTTTCTACAAAAATTGGAAAAATATTATCAATTTTACCACCAAATGAAGCAAATACTTCATCTGGTAACGAAAAATTTAATTTATTGTGGTTGAGTCCAGATGAATGGTTAATTTACTCTAATGATAAAAAAACGACTTTAGACGACCAAATAAATTTAGAGGACAAATTATTTAATGAAATTTCAAAATTAAATCAAGGAGCTGTAACAAATGTTTCCGATCACTGGATAATGATCAATCTAAAAGGAAATAAAGTGTACGATTTATTGTCTAAAAGTTGCCCTTATAATTTTAATGATTATAAAAAGAAAAAAGGATCTGTTGCTCAAACAATTGTTAATCACATAGATGTAATCCTTCACAACAAAGAGGATAACAACCTTAATCTATTTGTCAGAAGGTCGTTTTCAGAAGATTTATGGCTCTGGTTGAATGATAGTGCAAGATTCATCTAATTATTTATGTGCGTCAAGGTTAACCTGGAAATCTTTGCTTATTTTAAGTACTAACTGAAATATGAAAAAAATCATTATATTTATATTTAGTTTATTCTTTGCATTACCCTCTTATTCATCGAGTCTTGATAAAATTTTGTCCTCTGGTGAGTTAAGAGTTGGAACTACTGGTGATTGGGATCCTATGACAATTAAAGATCCTGCAACTAATAAATATAGAGGTTTTGATATAGACGTAATGAACGAATTAGCAAAAGATATGGGTGTAAAAATTAAATTTGTTCCTGCTGAGTGGAAGACTATAGTATCTGGAATTACTTCAGGAAGATATGATATTTCTACTAGTGTTACTAAAACACCTAAAAGAGCAGAAGTAGCGGGCTTTACTGACACTTACTATAAATATGGAACAGTGCCGCTTGTTCTAAAGAAAAATTTAAAAAAATTCTCAACTTGGGATTCATTAAATAATAGTAAAGTAACGATTGCAACTACACTTGGAACTTCACAAGAAGAAAAGGCAAAAGAATTTTTTCCAAAATCAAAATTAAATTCTGTTGAAGCACCTGCAAGAGATTTTCAAGAAGTTTTAGCTGGTCGAGCAGATGGGAATATAACCAGCTCAACGGAGGCTAATAAATTAGTCGTTAAGTATCCTCAATTGGCAATTGTTCCAGATGGAGAAAAAAATCCTGCATTTTTAGCAATGATGGTTGGTAAAGGTGATGATAAATGGAAAAATTACGTAAATGAATGGATAAGTAATAAAAAATCATCAGGTTTTTTTAAGGAACTTTTAGCAAAATATAATCTGAAGAGTTTATAATAGATTAGATATTAATATTTAATTCTTTATAAATATATGTGTGAAAAATATTATTTTTCTAATATTCATATTATTATTTCTTACTTCTTGCTCAAAACAAGAGTTGGACTGGTTAATTTTATCTCCAAATAATGTGGATGGATTAACAAACCTTAAATTTCTCATAAGTGGATTTACAACTACAATATACATATCCCTAGTTTCAATACTTATCTCAATAATTCTAGGTCTGATAATTGCAATTCCATCATTGGCAAAAAATAAATTTCTTACATATATAAATATTGGATATGTAGAAATAGTTAGAGCAATACCATTATTAGTTTTAATTTTATGGATTTATTATGGTTTACCAATAATGACAGGTATAAGCTTTAGTCCATTTGTATCTGGTATTATAGCTTTATCAATAAGTGAAAGTGCTTTTCAAGCTGAAATATTTAGAGCTGGGATAAATTCAATTAAGAAATCACAATGGGAAGCGGGTAGCTCTCTTGGGTTCTCTTTTTTTAAAAAATTAAGACTTATAATATTGCCACAAGCTATTAAAAATATACTGCCTGCTATTGGTAATCAATTTGTATATGTTTTAAAAATGTCTTCTCTTGTTTCAATTATAGGAATTGGTGATTTAACAAGAAAAGCAAATGAGCTTGTTGTTACAACCTATAGACCATTAGAAATTTATACTTTTTTAATATTTGAATACCTAATTTTAATTTTAGTTGTTTCTTATTTTGTGAGAAAATTTGAAAAAAAGTTAGCAAAGTCTAACTAGTTTTTTGAAATACTGAATTAAAAAAAGATCCAATAAAGAATAATATACACAATCCCATAAACCAATTAGTGAATAATAAAGTGTAGAAAATATCTTCATATGATCCATCTTTAATATTTATTACATACCATAAGCACAAAAATGGTAGAGCGGTTAATCTTAAGATACCAAGGTATAAACTATATATTGGTTTTTTTACTGATTGAAATAAGGCTGTTGTTATAAAGAAAGTAGGATAAATAGGGCCTATTAAAGCTGCAATTTTTAAATAAATTGTACCATAACTAATTGTATTTAAATCATCTGTGAATAAACTTATTAGGAATGATGCATTTAAATAAATTATGATACCTGCTAATGTCATAAAAGAACAACCAAATTTGAGAGCTTTTAAATATAATTCTCTAATTCGCTCATAATTTTTAGCTCCAAAATTTTGACTTGAGATAGAAAGTACAGCTGTATTTAATCCAATAACTGGTAACAAAAAAACTTGTTCAATTCTTAAAGCGGTACCATAACCGGCTGCTGCCAAATCACCGAATTTTCCTACAAAATACAAAACATTAAACAAACCAACACCAATTAAAAGCATACTAAACATAACCGGAACAGATTGAAATATTAAGTTTCTAAAATAAAAAAATTTTGGTTTAAAACATTCATAAAATAGATACTTTTTTAATTTACAACAATAAACTTTGTAAATTAAATACGTCGCACCTAAAAATTGACATATAACGGTTGCTATAGCAATTCCAGAAATACCAAAGGCAGGTATAAAACCATATCCAAATATGAATATAGGATTTAAGATTATGTTTAAAAAAAAGGTAAAAATTAAAACGTTTCTGTAACTCTTGGTATCTCCTTGAGCATTTAGGGCACCATTTAAAGATGTCTGTATTAAAACTAAAACAGTGCAATAAAATATTATATCCAGATACTCTCTTGTTAATAAAATATTTTCTAAACTGGATCCCATTAGCCCCAATAAAAAATTTGATATATTCAAACCAACAAAAGTAACTAAAAATGATACAAAAACAGCATACAGAAAAGATTGTCCAACATACATTGATGCTCTTTTTTCATTCTTTTCACCAATTGAGTTCCCAATTAAAGTATTTGTAGCAGCACCTACCCCAACACCAATTGCAATTATGATAAAATATATTGGAAAAGATTTAGCCAAAGCACTAAGAGCTTCAGGTGATATTTTACCAGCGAAATAAGTATCAACTAAATTATAAAAAGTTTGAAATAATGATCCTATACTAGCAGGAATTGTTACTTTTCTTAATAATGGCCAAATAGGATCTCTTAATAAATTAATTTTTTTGTACATATTATTTTATTTTTCAATTTGATAAAAATATTTTTGACCTTTCTTTTTTGATAGGTCTATTTGTTTTTGTCTCATACGAAATCTTTGTTTTTGTTTATCAGTTAATTTATGAAAACAATTAGAACAGCTAACTCCTTTTTCATATTGCTTATTTTTTTTTTCTAATTTTGTAATAGGTTCTCTGCAACCAGCACAAATTTTTAAATTACCAGGCTTTAGGCCATGCCTTACCGATACTCTATTGTCAAAGACAAAACAATCACCTTTCCATAAACTTTTTTTTTTATCAACTTTATTTAAATAATTAATGATACCTCCATTTAATTGATAAACATTTTTAAAACCTTTATTTCTCAAATAAAAACTTGCCTTTTCACATCTAATACCACCAGTACAAAACATACCTATGTTATTATTTTTTTTTAATGATTTAAAATATTTTGGAAAGTCTCTAAAATTATTCAGTTTTGGATTTATTGATCCTTTAAAAGTACCAACTCTAAATTCAAAGTTTTTTCTTGTATCAATAACGACAGTATTTTTTTTTTTAATAAAATTATTCCAATTTTCAGGATCAATTTGATTATTAATAATTCTTTTTTTTAATTTAATACCAATAGGAACAAGTTCTTTTTTAATTTTAATTTTACCTTTGTGAAAAGCTTGATATTTATAATGTGATAAATTTTCGCTATCAAAATTCTTTAAATTTAAAATTATTTTTATATTTTTTTTTATTGAAATATATCTTCCAATATTAAAGCTTATTGTTCCATTTACACCTTCAGGAGATAATATTATAGTCCCTCTAAAATTTTCTTGTTTTAGGTAGTTATCAAGTAATTTTTTTTTCTTTTTAAGATTTGTAATCTTTTTAAATTTGTAAAAACCAAAAATATTATACATTATAATTTTCTACAAACTGATAGACCATCACCAATAGGTAAAATGATATTTTCTACTCTATTGTCTTTATTGATATGTGAATTAAATTCCCGAATTTTAATCGTAAGTTTGTCATTTTTATTTTTATCTATAACGTCACCGTACCATAAAACATTATCTGTTATGATTATCCCTGATTTTTTTAACATTTTTAAAGATTTTTCAAAGTAATTTATATAATTTTTCTTATCTGCATCAATAAATACTAAGTCAAAAACTTCTTTATTTTTAAGAAGTTCATCAAGTCCATCACTGGCATTTTTTACTAAAAGATTTATTTTATTTTCAAGATTAGCTTTATCAAAAAAATTTTTAGCTATTTCAGAAGTTTGTTTATTTTTGTCTATAGCTATTAAATTTGAATCGTTATTCATAGCTAATCCCATTGTTAAAGTACTTAAACCTGTAAATGTTCCAATCTCTAAAATTTTTTTAGGATTATATAATTTTATTATTAAGTGTAATAGATGACATTGACTTAACGAAATTTGCATTTTTTTCTTTTCACCCAAGGTTTCGTTATATTTAATAATCTCTTTCTGAATCGGATTTAGTTTATAAGAATGATTGTTTATATATTCCTCGAGTTCGTTTGTAATCTTAATGTTTGAACCCATTTTAATTCAATTTTTTTTTCAAAATTTCATTAACAAGTTTTGGATTTGCTTTACCATTTGAATTTTTCATTACTTGACCAACAAAAAAACCAAATAATTTATCTTTTCCTGATTTATAAGCTTCAACATTTTTTGGGTTTTCGGTAATTACTTTATTAATTAAATTTTCTAATTCCTTAGGATCACTTTGTTGTTTTAAACCTTTTTCCTCTACAATAATTGTTGGATCTTTATCTCCATCTCTCATTATTTCAAACACAGATTTAGCAATCTTACCTGAAATAGTTCCATCTTTGATTAAATTAATTAATTTTGATAAATTTTTAGAGGAAATTGGACTTTCTGTTATTTCAATATTTTTTTCGTTTAATAATGCAAATAATTCACCTGTTATCCAGTTTGTAGCTAATTTTACATCAGAGTTTTTTGAAACTTCTTCAAAATATTTTGATATTTCAATATCTGAAACCAATATATTTGCTTCATAAGGTGATAGTTTAAATTTTTCAATAAATCTTTTCTTTTTTTCATCTGGAAGCTCAGGAATATCTTTTTTTATTTGATCTATATAATTATCATTTAATTCAAGTGGTAAAAGATCAGGATCAGGAAAATATCTATAATCATGTGCGTCTTCTTTAGATCTCATAGATCTTGTTTCATTTTTTTTGGTATCAAATAATCTAGTTTCTTGATTAATAGAGCCACCCTCTTCAATTACGTCTACTTGACGATTAGCTTCGAAATCTATTGCCATTTGCATAAATTTTATTGAATTGACATTTTTAATTTCACATCTAGTGCCTAGTTTTTTATCTCCTTTTTTTCGCACAGAAACGTTTACGTCAGCTCTTAATGAGCCTTCTTGCATATTACCATCACAAGTTCCTAAATATCTCATTATCGATCTTAATTTTTTAATATATGCATTTACTTCATCTAAAGATCTTAAATCAGGTTTGCTAACTATTTCCATCAAAGCTACGCCTGATCTATTTAAGTCAACTAATGTGTTTTGAGGATCTATATCATGGATGCTTTTTCCTGCATCTTGCTCCAAATGAAGTCTTTCAATACCAATATTTATTTCTCCATTAGGCATATCTAATGTAACAGATCCCTCACCTACAATTGGATCTTTATATTGAGAAATTTGATAACCTTGAGGCAAATCAGCATAAAAATAATTTTTTCGATCAAATATTGATCTTTTATTAATCTTAGCTTTTAATCCAATGCCTGTCTTAACAGCTTGTTTAATACAATGTTCATTAATTACTGGCAACATTCCTGGAAATGCTGCATCGACCAAGCTAACTTGAGTATTAGGTTCTGATCCAAATTTTGTTGATGAAGTTGAAAATAATTTAGACTCAGATAAGACTTGTGCATGAACTTCAAGACCAATAATAACTTCATATTTGTTATCATTTCTTATTATTAAATATTCACCATTATTTTTACTCACTTAATCCACCAATCAGTTATATTATTTTTAAAGCTTATATTTTTTTCTAAAGCAAATGCGATATTTAAAATACTTTGCTCATCAAATGCCTTTCCAATAACTTGTAAACCTAGTGGGTAGCCTTTTTTATCATGACCCGCTGGAATTGATATAGCAGGTAAGCCTGCAAGATTAATTGGAACTGTGAAAATATCATTCAAATACATTGATACTGGATCGTTTAGTTTCTCTCCAATCTTAAAAGCAGAGTTTGGCGTAGATGGGGTTAATATAGCGTCTACTTTTTTATAAGCCTCATCAAAATCATTTTTGATTAGTCTTCTTACTTTTTGTGCTTTTAAATAATATGCATCATAATAGCCTGATGATAAAACATATGTTCCAATCATAATTCTTCGCTTCACTTCATCACCAAAGCCCTCTGATCTTGTTTTTTCGTACATGTCTATAAGATTTTCACCTTTTGATCTAAAACCATATTTTACACCATCGTATCGAGCAAGATTTGATGAGGCTTCTGCAGGAGCTACAATATAATATGTTGGTAAAGCATAATTAGTATTAGGTAAACTTATCTCAATAATTTGACCTCCATTTTCTTTAATAATTTTTATTCCTTTTTCCCATAGCTCATCAATTTCTTTTGGCATTCCATCAACTCTATACTCTTTTGGTATGCCTATTTTTTTTCCTTTAATATTCTCATTTAAATTATTTAAATAATTTTCTCTTTTGAAATCAACAGAAGTTGAATCTTTTGTATCGTAAGTACTCATAATTTCGAACATTAAAGAACAATCTCTGACATCATGAGTCATGGGTCCTGCTTGATCCAAAGATGATGCAAATGCTACTATACCATACCTGGAGCAACTACCGTATGTTGGCTTTAGACCAACTGTACCGGTAAAGGACGCTGGTTGTCTAATGGATCCACCTGTATCTGTACCTATTGTTGCTGGAGTTAATTTTGCAGCCAGTGCTGATGATGATCCTCCAGAAGATCCACCAGGTACTAAATTCTCAGATACTGGATTTTGTACGTTCCCAAAATAACTAGTTTCATTAGAAGAGCCCATTGCAAATTCATCACAGTTTAACTTTCCAATTACAATACCTCCTTCATCTAAAATATTTTGCGTTACTGTTGATTCATAAGTTGGAATAAAATTTTCAAGAATTTTACTTCCAGCTGTAGTTCTAATATTTTTTGTACAAAACAAGTCTTTTACGGCAATAGGTATACCAGGTAATTTTTTTTTAAAGTCTGGTTTTTGATCAAATATTTTTGCTTTTTTAATTGCATTTTCATAATTTTCAGAAATATAAGCATTAAGTTTTTTTGATTTTTTCGATCTTTCAATAAAAGCAATAGTTGCCTCGGTTGATGATAATTCTTTTTTTTTAATTTTGTCTACAAGTTCAACTAATTTTAAATCTGTTATATTGCTCATCATTCAACTACCTTAGGCACAACAAAAAAATCTTTATTTTTGTCTGGTGAATTTTTTAAAATATCCTCACGAATATTTTCAGATTTTATTTCGTCTTTACGTAGTTTTAATGTAGTTTCAGCAATTGAGGTTAATGGTTCAGTATTTTTTGTATCTAATTCATTTAATTTTTCAATAAAAGAAAAAATTGAATTTAAATCTTTGCCTAATTTTTTAGCTTTATTA
Source organism: uncultured Pelagibacteraceae bacterium (assembly GCA_902619665.1). Lineage (GTDB taxonomy): Bacteria > Pseudomonadota > Alphaproteobacteria > Pelagibacterales > Pelagibacteraceae > Pelagibacter. The sequence goes on along the minus strand of CACNFB010000002.1, from coordinate 39,584 downwards.
TCATCGATTGAAATCCTAGATAATTTAGATATGTGCTTTACTGTTTTAAGATCAATTGTCATATGATATGAATATCAAAAACTATCATTAAATCTGAAAAATACAATATGATCACTATTGAGCATCTTAAGAAAAAAATTGACATTAATGCGAGATTAATTGGTTTGGATTTAGGGTCAAAACGTATAGGTGTAGCAATTTGTGATGATAGAAGAAAAATATCTACTCCATTTAAAACAATAGATTATAGAAATATGCAATATCTATTGGACCAATTAACAAACATTATTTATGAAAATAATGTGTCTGGAATTATAATTGGATACCCAATTAATATGGATGGCAGTGTAGGAAGGGCAGCTCAATCTGTTGCCGATAAAGCTAATATTATATCAAAAAACCTAAAAATTGATGTTGTGCTTTGGGATGAGAGAATGTCAACCAAAGGTGCTTTTAATATCTCTAAAGAATTAGACGTCAACGTAACAAAAAGAGAGAAAAAAATTGATGAAAATGCTGCATCATTCATTTTACAAGGCGCAATCGATTATCTCAATAATTAAGCTTGCATTAAACATGCTTTGAAGTTATAGAGTTAGTTTTAATGGCCAATTCAAAAAACGCTGTTAAAATTTCAAAAAAACATCTCCTAGGTATTCAAGATCTATCAATCTCTGATGTAAAAACTATTCTTTCAGAATCAAAAAACTTTATAGCTTTGAACAAAAGTAAAAATAAAAAAATAGATATTTTGAGAGGTAAAACACAAATAAATTTATTTTTTGAACCATCAACTAGAACTCAAAGTTCGTTTGAGCTTGCTGGAAAGAGATTAGGTGCTGATGTTATGTCTATGAATATAACAAATTCAGCAATTAAAAAAGGAGAAACTTTGATAGACACTGCAATGACTTTAAATGCGATGCACCCTGATATTATTGTTGTAAGGCATCAAGACTCGGGTGCATCCAATTTATTGTCACAAAAAGTTAATTGTGCGGTATTAAATGCAGGAGATGGCAGAAGAGAACATCCAACTCAAGCATTGCTTGATGCTTTAACAATTATGGAGAAAAAAAATAAAATAGAAGGACTTAAAATTGCAATTTGTGGGGATATACTTCATTCAAGAGTTGCTAGATCAAATATTTATTTATTAAATATGTTGGGTGCAGACATAAATATAGTTGCACCATCTAATTTGATGCCAAAAGATCTAGAAAAATTTGGTGTCAATACTTTTACAAATATGAAAGAAGGAGTGAAAGATTGTGACATTGTGATGATGTTAAGATTACAAAATGAAAGAATGACAAGTTCATTCCTTTCATCAAATAGAGAGTATTATGAATATTATGGACTTACACCAGATAAATTAGAGAAAGCAAAAAGTGATGCTATTATTATGCACCCTGGTCCTATGAATAGGGGAATAGAAATTGATACAAAATTAGCTGATGACATTAATAAAAGTGTAATTAAAGAACAGGTTGAATTAGGTGTTGCTGTAAGAATGGCTTGTCTAAAATTATTTTGTGAATGATGAAAAAACAATATTTTTTAAATGCAAAAATAATAGATCCTAAAAACTCTATAGATGAAATAGGCGGTTTGATTATTGGTGAAAATGGAAAAATTGAAGCTATAGGTAAAAAGGTAAACCAGAATAATATTCCTTCAAGAGAAAAATATACAGATCTTAAAGAAAAATTTATATTTCCTGGTCTTGTTGATATGAGGGTATTTGTGGGTGAGCCAGGTTATGAATATAAGGAAAATTTTAGAACATTGAGCAATGCAGCGCTAGCTGGAGGTGTTACATCTGTTGTTACAATGCCAAATACTTCCCCTGTTATAGATAATGTTTCTATGGTTGACTTTCTTAAAAGAAGAGGAAGAGATAAATCAAAGATTAATATATTTCCAACCGCAAGTTTAACAAAAGGTCTGGAAGGAACTAATATGAATGAATTTGGACTTTTAAATAAAAAAGGAATAATAGGTTATACAGATGGTACACAAACTATTCAAAATACAAGATTAATGTCCAGAATTATGAGATCTGCTTTTGATTTAGATGCATTAGTAATTCAACATGCAGAGGATAATGAATTATCAAAAGATGGACAAGTAAATGACGGGATAATTGCAACCAAACTAGGTCTTCAAGGTATACCCGACTATGCAGAAAAAATTATTGTAGAAAGAGATTTAACTTTGCTAGAAGATTTCAATTGTAGATATCATATTGCTCAAATATCATCAAAAAAGTCTGTTGAAATAATTAAAGATAGAAAAGAAATTGTAAAATTTACAACTGGTGTTTCGATTAATAATTTATCATTAAATCAAAATGATATAGGAGACTTTCGTACCTTCCTTAAGTTATCCCCTCCTCTAAGGACAGAAGAGGACAGATTGTCTCTAATAAAGGGTATAAACCAAAATTTGATAGATGTTATTGTTTCAGATCATAAGCCTGAAGATGAAGAGTCAAAAAGATTAACATTTTCTCAAGCTGCTACAGGTGCCTCTGGTGTAGAAACTCTTTTACCACTTGCATTAGAATTATTTCACAACGGATCAATAAAATTAAATAAGATAATTGAGTGCCTGACAAGTAATCCAGCTAAAATTTTAAAAATTGATAAAGGAAGTCTTTCTGTAGGAAGTGATGCTGACTTATGTATTGTTGATATATATAAGCCGTGGGTAGTTAAAAAAGAAAAAATGATATCAAAATCTAAGAATACTTGTATAGAGGACAAAAAACTACAAGGCAAAGTATTAAGTACTTTCATTAATGGAGTAGAATTATTTAAATGTTAAATTTAGAAATTACTTTTATTATTATAATCTCTTATTTATTTGGTTCTATTCCTTTTGGACTTATCTTAACTAAAACTTTTATCGGTAAAGATATAAGAAAAATAGGTTCTGGAAATATTGGAGCAACTAATGTTTTAAGATCTGGAAATAAATTTATAGGATATTTAACATTAACTTTAGATATTTTAAAAGCTGTAGTGCCTATTTTAATTGTTAATTTTTTTTATAATGATCAACTATACTTAGCTTCTTTATCAGTTTTTATAGGTCATGTTTTTCCAGTATGGCTTAAATTTAAAGGTGGCAAGGGTGTTGCAACTTATGTTGGAATTTTATTTTGCTTAAATTATTTGTCAGGAACAGTGTTTTGTGTAACCTGGTTATTAATTTTTTTTATATTCAAATACTCTTCTTTAAGTTCAATTGTATCTAGTTTTTGTATACCTTTTTTTCAATATTTTTTTATTTCTGATCCCTTTTATTATTTCTACTTTATAATGTTCATAATGATTTTTTATACACACCGAGAAAATATAAAACGCCTAATAAATAAGACAGAATCTAAGACAAAAATTTATTAATTTGACTATCTAGGTCTTTAATGTACTTTTGTAATAATGAATTTAGTCATTGTTGAAAGTCCAGCCAAAGCAAAAACAATAAATAAATATTTAGGAAAAGATTATACAGTTCTTGCAAGCTACGGTCATATAAGAGATTTGCCATCTAAAAATGGATCTGTAGATCCAGAAAATAAATTCAAAATGATATGGGAAGTAGATAGTTTTTCGAAAAAATATTTAAAAGAAATTACAGATGTAGCAAAAGATTCTGATAAAATTATTTTAGCTACAGACCCTGATCGTGAAGGAGAAGCAATAGCATGGCATGTTAAAGAATTTTTAGATGAAAAAAAAATACTTAAAGATAAAAAAATTGAAAGAGTAGTATTTAACGAAATCACAAAAAAAGCAGTTATAAATGGCATAGAAAATCCTAGATCACTTGAAGGTCAACTTGTTGACGCTTACATGGCAAGAAGAGCTTTAGATTATTTAGTAGGTTTTAACATTTCACCAATATTATGGACTAAATTACCAGGCTCGAAGTCAGCTGGTAGAGTTCAATCAGTAGCTTTAAGATTGTTAACCGAAAGAGAACATGAAATTGAAGTATTTAATCCAGAAGAATTTTGGACAATAAATGTAAATTTTATTACTTCTTCAAAAAATATTTTAACCTCATCAATATCTGAATTAAACGGAGAAAAAATTGAAAAATTTAGTTTTAGAAACAAAGAAGATATAAATAATGCCATATCAAAAATTAAGGAAAAAAAATATTCAATTAAAGATATAACTTCAAAAATATATACAAGAAACCCATCAGGGCCTTTCACAACTTCAACTCTCCAGCAATCTGCATCAAGTAAATTAGGTTTTGGTGCTTCAAGAACAATGCAAATTGCACAGAGACTCTATCAAGGTATTGAGATAGATGGAGATACCAAAGGTTTAATAACTTATATGAGGACTGATGGTACCAATATATCTAAAGAAGCTATTCCATTATTTAGAAAATATATAGAGGAAAATTATGGTGACGATTACCTTCCCGAACAAGCTAATAATTATTCCGGTAAAAAAGCAAAAAATGCACAAGAAGCACATGAAGCAATCAGACCAACGGAAATAAAAAATTCACCTGAAAGTATAAAAAAATATTTAAGTACAGATCAGTACAAATTATATGATCTTATTTGGTCTAGAGCTCTATCATCTCAAATGCAGCCAGCTAAATTTGATAGAAAAACTATATTAATTACCTCAGAGGATGGTAAGAATATATTAAAATCTAGTGGCTCAACTATAAAATTTGATGGGTTTTTAAAACTCCAAAAAATTGATGAAAATGATGATGAAAAAATATTACCTGAGGTGTCTAAAGGACCAATCGAAATAAAAGAATTTAATGACGAGCAGCACTTTACACAACCACCTCCACGTTTTTCAGAAGCAAGTTTAGTTAAAAAATTAGAAGAATTAGGAATTGGTCGTCCCTCAACATATGCAAGTATTATCTCTGTTATATCTAATAGAGGATATGCTGATATAGTAAATAAGAGATTTTTTCCAACCGATAGAGGAAAATTACTATCTGCCTTTTTGGAGAAACTATTTTCAAGATATGTTGACTATGATTTTACTGCTAAACTTGAAGATCAATTAGATGATATTACCTCAGGGAAAGAAAACTGGATAAAAGTTTTAGATCAATTTTGGAAAGATTTTAACGAAAATGTCTCTAATGTTAAAGAGAAAAGGACTAGAGAAGTTTTAGATCTACTTAATGATAGTTTAGGAAGTTTAATTTTTGACAAAAATAGTAATGGTAAGGTGGATAGAAGCTGTAAATTATACAATAAAGATTGTAAGTTTTCAGTTGAAGGGACATTAAGCTTAAAAAATAGCTTTAGAGGCGGCGCATTTATTGGTTGTTCTAATTACCCAGATTGTAAATATACAAGACCATTATCAAAAGCAAAAGCTGCTGCTCAAGCAAATCTTTCAGAACCTAAATTGATAGGAAAAAATGATATAGGCAAAGATATTTATTTAAAAAATGGAAGATTTGGACCTTATTTGCAATACGAACTAAGCGATGAAGAAATAGAAAATATTAAAAAACCAAAAACTAAAAACAAAAAGAAAAAAAAAGAAGAAAGTAACTTTAAAAATGTATCAATACCAAAAGGTTTAGATATAGAAAATGTTGATCTTGATAAGGCAAAATATTTATGTTCACTTCCTAAAATAATAGGTAAACATCCAGACTTAGATAAAGACATCACAATTAACGTTGGAAGATTTGGTCCATATTTAAAATGTGATAACAAATCTGCAAGATTAGAAAGTATCGATGAATTATTTAACATAGGATTAAATAGAGCGATAACTTTAATTTCAGAGGCTAAACCAGGAAGAATTTCATCCTCAATAATTAAAGATTTAGGTGAGCATCCAGAAGACAAAAAACCAGTTAGAATTATGAAAGGTCAATACGGACCCTACATCAAATACAAATCATTAAATGCTACAATTCCTGAAGAGAAAGATCCAGCTGAACTTACAATGGAAGAGGCATTGATTTTAATTGAGAAAAGAAAAGAATACGATAGAAGTAAAAAGAAAAAAATTAAATGAGTGTTGATAAAAGATTAAAAGAAAATAACGTAGTTTTACCTGAAGCGCCCGCGCCAGTAGGATCATACGTAGCAAGTAAAATTGTTGGAAAATTATTATATATTTCAGGGCAAATCTCTATGAACTCAAAAGGTGAGTTGATAAAAGGTAAATTGGGTAAAGATTTAAATACCGAAGATGGATATAAAGCAGCAGAAAGATGTGCACTAAGTATTTTAGCTCAAGCAAAGAAAATATTATCTGGAGATCTAGATAAAATAAAATCTTGTATAAAAATTGTAGGTTTTGTTAATTCAACAGATGATTTTATAGAACAACCAAAGGTTATTAACGGAGCATCTGATATGTTGGTAAAGATTCTTGAAGATAAAGGTATGCATACTAGGGCAGCAGTCAGTGTAAATAGTTTACCTTTAGGCGTTGCAGTTGAGATTGATGCAATTTTTGAAATAAAATAGCTATCTTCCTATACCAAAATAATTAATACCTTTTTTTTTCATTGATTTTGGAGAATATAGATTACGCATATCAAATACCTTAAAATTGCTCTTTTTAATTAATTTTTTGAAATTTAAAATTTTAAATTCGTTCCATTCAGTGTGAAGTATTATTAAATCTGATTTAAGGCACGCTTGAGATACATTTTTACAATATTTAACTCTTTTAAATTTTTTAAATTCATTTTTTTTACCTGATGGATCAAAATAATTGATAATAGCTCCTTTTTTTAATAATTTTGGTATCATATATAAACTTGATGCTTCTCTCATATCATCAGTGTTAGGCTTAAAAGTAACTCCTAAAAAAGTTATCAATTTATCTTTTAGACTATTATTTAAAATTTTGTATACTTTTTCTGTTAATAATTTTTTTCTATCTTCATTTGATTTAATTACAGCTTTTATAATTGATAAATTTGATTTAAACTTATTTGAAGTATCTATTATTGCTCTAGTATCTTTAGGAAAACAAGAACCACCATATGCTGGACCCGCTCTTAAAAATCTATCCCCTATTCGTTGATCTGAGCCCATGCCTTGAGAAATTTCTTTAATATCAACATTTGTTTTTTCACAAAGATTTGCTAATTCATTGATATAGGATATCTTTGTAGCTAGAAAAGCATTTGATGCATATTTAATTAGTTCAGCTCCACGTCTTGAGGTTCTAAAATATCTGCTTGTTTTTTTAACTATAGGTAAATAAAGGTTTTTAAGATATTTATTTGCCTTATTACTATCAGTTCCGACTACAACTCTATCAGGGCTCAAAAAATCTCTTATTGCTTCTCCCTCTCTTAAAAATTCAGGATTAGAAACAACATCTACCAATTTTTTTCTTTTTTGTTTTATCAAAATTTTTTCAATTCTATCACCAGTAGTGACAGGCACTGTAGACTTTGTGACAACAACTTTGTATTTTTTTATGAATTTTTTTAAATTATTGGCAACATTAAAAACATATTTCAAATCAGCCGAGTTACTATTTTTTTTAGTGGGAGTACCAACACAAATAAATATAATATCAGAGTTTTCTACTGCCTCTTTTAAATTATTTGTAAAAATTAATCTTTTTTGTTTATAATTACGTTTTAAAATTTCCTCTAAACCTGGTTCATATATTGGGAGTATTCCTTTATTAAGTGCATTAATTTTTTCAATATCATTATCTACACAATAAACAGTATTTCCTAGATCTGAAAAACAAACTCCACTAACCAAGCCAACATAGCCTGTTCCTATCATACATAATTTCATAATTTTGATATTTCTATTCCTGATTTAATATACCCGGACATACTCCCGCAATCTAAATATTTTCCACGGAATTTATGTCCAATAAATTTATCACCTTCGTTTATCAATTTTTTAATTGCATCAGTAATGTGAATTTCGCCGCCTTTGCCTGGTTTAAGATTTTTTAGTTTGGAAAATATTTTTTTTGGAAGAATATATCTGCCTATAACAGCATTTGTTGAAGGTGCATTTTTAATAGTTGGTTTTTCAATAACATCTTTAATAAAAAAATTATTCTTATTAATTTTTTTAGATAACGAATATATGCCCCATCTACTTACATTATTTTTTTTAACTTTCATACTCGCCATCACAGAACATTTATTTTTCATACTTATGCTAATCATATCTTTTGAACAATTATTTTTAACTATTAAATCATCTGGTAACAACATTAAAAAATATTTATCTTTTATAAATTTCTTTGTTTTAAGTACAGCATCGCCGGTACCCAAAGGTTTATTTTGATATACAAATTTTATCATCTTTTTATATTTTAGGATTTTTCTATACTCGTTAATTATTCTTTTATCTTTCTTTTTTTTTATAATCTTTTTATAAAAACTATCCTTAAAAAAATAATCTTTTATCATCCTTTTTTTTTTGGAAATTATAAATACTACTTCTTTAATGCCGGCATCAATGCATTCATCTAGTATATACTCAATGCCAGCTTTACCGTTCATTGGTAACAATTCTTTTGCAAAAACACTAGTTAATGGCAGTAGTCTTGTGCCAAGTCCTGCCAAAGGTATTATTGCTTGTCTAATCATAAATAACTATTATTAGTGAAGTACCACAAATGATTATTTTTAAAAGCATTAATAAACTTAACAAAGAAGTTAATTTTAAGGCAGATATTGGTTTTGTCCCAACCATGGGGGCATTACATCAAGGACACGTGAGTTTGATAAAGAAATCACAAAAAAAAAGCAAAAAAACATTAGTAAGTATATTTGTCAACCCTGCACAATTTAATAATAAAGAAGATTATAAAAAATACCCAAAAAATATTCAAAAAGATCTTAAATTATTAAAAAATCTCAAAGTAGACTATGTTTTAATACCTGCTGTTAAAGATGTATATGGAAATAAGAGTAAAAAAAAATTTAAAATTAGCAAATCAAATAAAATATTATGTGCCAAATATAGACCTGGTCATTTTGAAGGGGTTTTGGGAGTAATAAATCAATTTATCAAAAAATTAGAAATAAATAAAATATTTTTAGGTGAAAAAGACTATCAGCAATACATACTTATTAGAGAATTTTTAAAAAAAAAATCAAATGTAAAAACCATATTATGCAAAACAATTAGAATGAAGAATGGTCTTGCTTATTCATCAAGAAATAGATTATTAAATCAAAAATCTATAAAAGAATCTGCTTTGCTTGTTTCAAAATTAAAAAAATTATTTATTCAGTTAAAACAAGATTTAAATAATAAATTTATAATAAATGATTTCATAAATAAAAATAAAAAATTTAATATTGAATATTTAGAATTAAGAAATAAAAATAATTTAAGTAATAAGATAAGTAAAAAAAATGTAAAAATTTTTATTGCTTTCTATATTCAAGGAATAAGGTTAATAGATAACTTTTAACTATAAAAAAAATAAGCACCTATTCCTAAAAAAGAAAGAAAACCAATAACATCTGTAATTGTTGTTACAAAAACACTTGATGCTATTGCAGGGTCTATATTAAATTTTTTAAGTGTAACTGGTATTAAAATTCCAAATAAACCAGCGACAATCATATTTAAGATCATAGATACAGAAATAATTATAGATAATACATAATCTTTAAACCATAACTGTACAATTAACGCACTGATAATTGCGAAAATTATTCCATTAAGAACTCCAATATTAAATTCTTTTAAAACAATCTTTAAAAAATTACTATCCGTTAAGTCGTTCGTAGCAATTCCTCTTATTGTAACAGCTAAAGTTTGCATACCTGCATTACCACCCATTGAGGCAACTATTGGCATCAAAAATGCTAAAGCAACCATTTGTTCAATAGTTGCACCAAATTTACTAATTACCCATGTTGCAAGAAAAGCAGTAAATAAATTTAGTAATAACCAATTAAAACGTCTTTGTGTTTTTTTAATTACTCCATCCGTAATCTCTTCATCGCCTACCCCTGCTAATCTTAAAGTATCTTCTTCTGCTTCCTCTTTTAAAACAGTTAATATATCATCACTTGTAATCATGCCTACTAATTTGCCGTTTTTATCTATAACAGCAGCAGAATTTAAGTTATAGTTTTCAAATAACCTTCCAACTTCTTCTTTGTCCATTTCTACTGGTATTGTAACTTGAGACTCAAGCATTATATTAATCATTTTTGTTTCTCTTGAAGTTCGCAAAACTTTAGATGAAGGAACAGTTCCGAGTGGTTTAAATTCACTGTCTATTATATAGATTTCTAAAAATTGATCTGGTAAGTCTTTGTTCTCTCTAAGATAATCAATTGTTTGACCTACAGACCAATTACTAGGAATAGCTGTGAATTCTCTTTGCATAATCCTGGCAGCAGTATCTTCGGGATAACTTAAACTTTCTAAAAGAACAAACCTATCTTTAGGCGGAAGAGAAGACAAAATTTGGTTTTTATTTTCTTCTTCAATGTTTTCTAGTATTTTAATAGCATCGTCTGACTCTAAATTTTTTAGTATAAAAACAATCGATTCAGAGGACAACATTTTTACTATTTCGGATTGAATATTTTCATTTAATTCAACAAATATTTCTGGGTTAATGTTAAAATTATTTAACTTAATCAAATTTTCACGATCATTCTGGTTTAAATGTTCAATTATATCGGCAGCATCAGCAGGATGCATTTCCTTGAAGGAATTTGAAAGAAAATCGACATCATTATTTTGAATTTTTTCTACAATAACTTTTATATATTCTTTATTAAATTCAAAATTTACTTTTTTATCTTTGTTTTTTTTTAAAGTGGACATTTTTTACTATTTAAAAATTTATTAGAACTATTAATGCAAAATACATATAATACAATTTTTAAATGGATATAGAGATCAAAAAATCAATAAAACCAGTAAATTATAAATCTGCAATTAATATGTTAGAGAAAAGAGTTCAAAATCTAGCTCTAAATAATGGAAGAGAACTTATATGGTTTTTAGAACATAAATCTATTTTTACAGCAGGTACGAATTTTAAAGAAAATGAAATTATTGAAAAAAATATAAAAATTTTTAAAACAAACAGGGGTGGAAAAATAACTTGGCATGGTCCAGGTCAGATCATTTGTTATATGGTTATAAATCTCAACAAAAGAAAAAAGGATATTAGAAAATTTATATCTGTAATAGAAAAAAGTATTATAGATACTTTAAGAGAATTAGATATTAAATCTTTTAATGATAGAAAAAATATAGGTATATGGATAAATCATAAAAACAAAATCAAAAAAATTGCAGCTATAGGAATTAGAGTAAAGAAATGGATCGCGTTTCATGGGTTTTCTATAAATTATTCAAATAGTTTAGAAGAATATAAAAAAATTATTCCATGCGGAATAAAAGATAAAGGTATTATAACAATAAGAGATATAAAAATAGTAAGTAAAGAAGATATTTTAAAAAAATTAAAAAAAAATCTATTAATTAACTTAGATTATTAATCTTTTTTTATTTAAATAATTATTAAAATAATCAGGAGGTTCAGCTTTAAAATTAAATTTTTTATTATTTATCAGAAATTTAATCTTGTGAGCATGAAGTAATAATTTTTTTTGATCTTTATTTTTAGATTTGATAATGTTATATTTATTATCTCCAACAATAGGATTGCCCATTAAAGAAAGTTGTTTTCTTAATTGATGTTTTCTTCCAGTAATTGGTTTTAGTTCTAGAAAACTAAAAAAATTGTTTGAGCTAATTACGTTATAATAAGTAATTGCTAATTCCGAAATTTTTTTTTCTTTTTCGTATTTAACTAAATTGCCTCTTATTTCACCTTTTTTGTTTTTAAATGTGCCATAGCAAATTGCTAAATATGTTTTATGAATTTTTCTTAACCTGAATAATGAGGTTAATAATTTGGCAGTATTATAATTTCTAGCAATTATCATAACACCTGAAGTATCTTTATCTAAACGATGAACTGAATAGGGTTTTGTATCTTTAAATAATGAACTATTTGAAAAAATGTCTATTAAATTATTTTTAGCTTTTGTGCCACCTTGCACAGAAATACCAGCTCTTTTATTAATCACTATAAAATCATCATTATTATCTATTAATGATTTTTCATTTTCATCCAATTTTTTTTTTGATGGTATATAGTTTTTTGTTTTTTTTTGTTTAAATTCATAATTAAAATTGTAAAAACTTATTTCGTCTCCAATTTTTAATTTATATGAAGAGTTTGTTTTTTTTTTATTTAATTTAATTTCCCCTTTTCTTATGGATTTTTCTAATAATGATTGTGGATATTTAGCTATATTATTTTTAATCCATCTATCCAAACGCATAGTAGCATGAATTGGTTTTATTTTGTAAGACCTATTCATTTGTCTTAAATAAATTATGCAGGTATTTGTTTTTTATTCTTATCTTCTGTTTTGAGGTCTTCTTTTTTTTTCTTTTTAAATTTTCTTTTTGCCTCAACATCTCTATCTACAAATTCAATAACTGCCATAGGTGAATTATCTCCATATCTATAACCAGCTTTGACTATTCGAGTATAACCACCAGCTCTTTTCTCATATCTTTTTGATAGAGTGTTTAAGATTTTATTAGCATTTGTTTTATCTTGTAATTTAGAGATTAAAACTCTGGTATTTGATAAATTTTTTTTTTTTCCTAAAGTTATTAACTTTTCTGCTTGAGGCTTGATGAGTTTTGCCTTTGGTAAAGTCGTAATAATTTGCTCGTATTTAATAAGAGAATTAAGCATATTCTTTATTAAAGCTTTTCTGTGTTCAGATGTTCTATTTAGTTTTTTGTAACCTAATTTATGTCTCATTTAAATGCTTTCTTCTAATTTTTTAGATAATTCTGCAATGTTATCTGGAGGCCAATTTGGTATTTCCATACCAAGATATAATGACATTCCATTTAAGATTTCTTTGATTTCATTTAATGATTTTCTTCCAAAGTTAGGCGTTCTTAACATTTCACCTTCAGATTTTTGGACTAAATCGCCTATGTATATTATATTGTCATTTTTTAAACAATTCATCGATCTTACGGAAAGTTCTAACTCGTCTACTTTTCTTAAAAGGTTTCTGTTAAACTCAGGTTCTTTAGGTGTTTCAGAAATTGAAACTTCTTGAGGCTCATCAAAATTAATAAACATTGAAAGCTGATCTTGAAAAATTCTTGCTGAATAGGCTAAGGCATCTTCTGCTGATATTGATCCATTAGTTTCTACTTCCATAGTTAATTTATCATAGTCTAATGCTTTACCCTCTCTAGCAGTGCTCACAGAATATGAAACTTTTTTTACAGGACTAAATAAAGAGTCGATAGGTATAAGTCCTAAAGGTGGTTCTTCAGGTTTATTAAAGTCAGCAGATACGTATCCTTTACCATTTCCAACTGTCATTTCCATATGAAAATTTGTGTTTTCATCTAGATTGCAAATTACAAGATCGGGATTTAAAATTTCAATTTCATTTAATGGTGTTATATTCGAAGCTTTAATAATTCCTGGGCCTTTAGCGTCTAAAATTAATTTTTTTGGACCTTCAGAATTACTTTTTAAAGCAAGAGATTTTACATTTAAAACTATATCTGTTACATCCTCCCTTACACCTTTAATTGATGTAAATTCGTGTAGAACACCATCAATTTGAATAGCTGTGACTGCAGTACCTCTTATAGATGATAACAATATTCTTCTTAAAGAATTTCCTAATGTTAACCCATATCCTTTTTCTAAAGGTTCAGCAATTATTTTTGCATAAGATTTATCGTCACTTAAGTTCACATCCAGTTTTCCTGGCTTAATTAATGATTTCCAATTCTTTAAATTTATTTCGGTATTCTCCATTAAACTCTCCTTTTCTTTGGTGGTCTTGTTCCATTGTGTGGCATTGGTGTAGTATCTTTAATTGATAAAATTTTAAATCCTCTAGCTTGTAGTGCTCTTAATGCCGTCTCTCTACCTGATCCGGGTCCTTTGATTTCAACTGTCAAAGTTTTCATTCCATATTCCAAAGCTTTTGTTGCCGCAGTGTCGGCAGCAATTTGAGCAGCATATGGTGTGGATTTTCTTGACCCCTTAAAACCTTTCTGACCTGCTGAGGACCAAGATATTATATTACCTTGGGTGTCCGCAATTGAAACTATTGTATTGTTAAAAGTTGATTGAACATAGGCAATTCCACTAGGTATATTTCTCTTAACTTTTTTTTTTTTGGAATAAGAGCTTTTTTTAACTATTTTTTGCTCTTTATTCTCTTTTTTATTTTCAATTTCTTTCTTGGCCATAAATTATTTCTTTAATGGTGTTAGTTTTTTTCCTGCTATTGCTATAGCTTTGCCTTTTCTAGTTCTAGCATTGCACCTTGTTCTTTGGCCTCTCACAGGTAATTTTTTTTTATGCCTTGATCCCCTGTAACATGCTAAATCAATTAATCGCTTAATACTTATTGAATTATCTCTTCTAAGATCACCTTCGACTGTAAAATGTTTATCTATATATTCTCTTATTTTAAGAATTTGATCATCAGTAAGTTGATTCACTCTGGTGGGTTTAGCTATATTTAACTCTTTACAAATTTGTTTCGAAAATTTGTCTCCAATTCCATATATGTAAGTAAGTCCCACTTGGACAATTTTATTTTGCGGAATATTTACACCAGCGATACGAGCCATAATTTTGAGATAAAATCTAGCCTTTTATATAAGAAGTTGCTTTAAAGTCAACTTTTAAACCTTTAAAATATTATTGATTTTATTAGTAATTTCAGTGATTTTTAACCTTCCATCTATTTCATTAAAATTAGATTTGTTTGAATAATAATCTAAAACAGGTTTAGTGGTTTCCATATAAGTGTCGTATCTTTTAAGAATAGTGTTTAAATCATCGTCTGATCTTTTCTCTATTATCTTTCTTTTTTCTATTCTTTTTATAATCGTATCTTTGTCGACATTTAGAAAAAAAATATAATCTATCTTTTGATCAGACTCATTTAACCATATATCTAAATTTTTAGCTTGTATAATGGTTCTTGGGTAACCATCAAAAATAAATTTTCCTTTTTTTTTTGGATCAAAAATGACATTTTTCATTAATTGATTGACTATTTCATCATCTACAAATTTACCATCATTCATGTAACTTATTATCTGTTTACCAATTTTTGTTTCTTTCTTAATTTCATCTCTTAACATATCGCCAGTAGAAACTTGAAAATTTTTTAATTTTTTTTCTAAATTTTTTGATTGCGTTCCTTTTCCAGCACCAGGTGGACCAAATAATATAATATTCACTTTTTATCTGCCGAATTTGGATTTTTTAATTAATTGCTCATATTGAGCACTCATTAATCTTGTTTGTATTTGGGTGACTGTGTCTATTGCTACAACTACAACAATTAAAACAGATGCTCCTCCTAAATAAAATGGAATAGGATATTTTGAAATTAGAAATTCAGGCATTAAACAAACTAGTGTTAAATACAAAGCACCAATTGTAGTTAATCGTGTTAAAATTTGATCTATATAAATAGATGTACTTTCACCAGGTCTGATACCTGGAACAAATCCTCCATATTTTCTTAAATTTTCTGCGGTTTCAACAGGATTAAATGTTATCGAAGTATAAAAAAAAGTAAAAAAAATAATTCCAGCTGCATATAACATCATATATAAAGGCTGTCCTTGAGTAAAGTAAGATGCAAATGATGTTACTGTTTCATTTGAAGAAAAATTAAAATTAGACATCGTAACTGGTAAAAGTAATAATGCAGAAGCAAATATTGCCGGTATAACTCCTGCAGAATTAATTTTTAATGGTAAATGTGAAGACTCTCCTCCATACATTTTATTCCCCATTTGTCTTTTAGGATAATTAATCAATATTTTTCTTAAGGCTCTTTCCATAAATACTATAAACATTATTGTGATTATCAATAATATAAAAATAAATATAATCATTATTGTTGAAATCGCGCCTGTTCTACCTAATTCAAAAGTTGTGACTAATGCTCTTGGTATTTCAGCAACAATACCTGAAAATATAATTAAAGATATCCCATTACCAATACCTCTTTGGGTAATTTGTTCACCGAGCCACATTAAAAAAACTGTTCCAGCAACTATAGTTGTAACTGTTGAAACTTTGAAAAAAATTCCAGGATTAATAACTAATCCCGAAGATGATTCTAAACCAACAGAAAGACCATAACCTTGAACAGTGGCAAGTAAAACTGTCCCATATCTCGTTATTTGAGTAATTTTTTTTCTTCCAGTTTCACCTTGGCTCTTTAAATTTTTAAAATAATCAGAAACTCCAGTTAGTAATTGTACTATTATGGCAGATGAAATATACGGCATAATACCTAAAGCAAATATAGCCATTCTACTAACAGCACCTCCTGCAAATACATTAAACATTCCTAAAAGGCCTTTTTGATTACCTTCCATCATTATTTTTAATTGGTCTGGATCTATTCCAGGTAATGGGACGAATGTACCAAATCTATATATAGCTAAAATAAATATCGTGAAAAGTATACGATTTTTTAAATCTCCTGATTGCGCAATAGAACTCATATTATAGTTATTTGTTAATGATTTTGATAATTGAGCCTGATTTTTCTAACTTAGTTTTTGCAGAATTAGACAAAAAATTTACTTCTAGGTTTAATTTTTCTTTTACCTCACCCTTTCCAAGAACTTTAAGTTTTTTATATTTTTTTTTAATAATATTAAGTTTCTTTAAAAGAGCTAAATCAATTTTATCAGTTAATTTTAGTTTTTTTAACTCAATAAAAGATTGTATTTCTGAAAGATTTAATGAACCTATTTCTTTTTTTCCAATAACATTAAAACCTCTTTTTGGAAGTCTTCTATATAGTGGCATCTGTCCACCCTCAAAACTTTTTATAGCTACTCCCGATCTAGATTTTTGTCCTTTAATACCCCTGCCAGAAGTCTTACCTTTACCTGAGCCAATTCCTCTGCCAACTCTTAATTTTTTTTGTTTAATCTTTTTTAAACTATTTAACATTTAACCTCTTTTTTCTATTATTTCTGCAATTTTTTTGTTTCTTATAATAGAGATTTGTTTTGGTGAATTTTGTTTTTTCAATGCTTTTAGACAAGCTCTGATAACGTTATGTGGATTTGCTGTACCTAGAGATTTTGCCACAACATCTCTAATACCTAGTACTTCACAAACAGCCCGAACAGGCCCACCTGCAATAATTCCTGTTCCCTTTGGAGCCGCACGCATTTTAATTTTTCCTGCACCGTCTTTGCCAAATATATCATGGTGTATAGTTCTTCCTTCTCTTAACGGTATTTGTACTAAGTTTCTTCTGGCTAATTCATTAGCTTTTTTAATTGCATCTGGAACTTGTTTAGCTTTTGCATGCGCAATACCAATTTTACCATTTTGATTTCCAACAACAACTAGAGCTGAAAAACCAAATCTACGGCCACCCTTTACAACTTTCGTTATTCTGTTAACGTGCACAAGTTTTTCTATAAAATCATCTTTTTGCATTTAAAATTCCATTCCATTTTTTCTCAATGTTTCAGCGAATTCTTTAACTCTTCCATGATATTTAAATTTTCCTCTGTCAAAATAAATTTTCTTAATTTTTTTATCTAAGGCTTTTTTTGCTAATTTTTCTGCAACAATTCTCGAAGTTGAAATTTTATTTGTTTTAGGGCTACTTTTAATATCTTTTTCAATAGATGAAGCAGACAATAAAGTCTTGTTATTAGCGTCATCTATTATCTGTGCTGAGAAATTTTTTAAGCTTCTTGATACACTTAGTCTATATCTGTCTTTATTAGCATTTTTCTTAAGTTTGTTTCTAACCCTAAATTTTTTTCTTTGTGTTGTATTTAATTTCATTATTTTTTCTTTCCCTCTTTTTTCAAAACATATTGGCCTTTTTCTCTTATACCTTTGCCCTTATAAGGTTCAGGAGGTCTAAATGACTTTATTTCAGATGCAACCATGCCTACTTTTTGCTTATCTACTCCATTAATTTTTATAATAGTCTGCTTTTCAACTGCAATTTTTATATCTTTAGGAATATCAAAATTAATGTCATGACTAAAACCAAGCTGAAGATTTAATTGATTACCCTTCAGAGCTGCTCTATATCCAACTCCATTTAATTCAAGTATTTTTTCAAAACCTACACTTGAACCTATTATTGCATTATTGATTAAACTTCTATTCATTCCCCAAAGTCTTTTTGTAGTATCATCAATCTTTTTTGGTTTAATTGTAATATCTTTCCCTTCATTCACCTTTAAATCAAATACGTCTAAATTAATTTTAATAGATTGTTTTCCTAAAGGACCTTCTATATTTATATCTGAACCTGATAGAATAACTTTAACTTTTTCAGGTATAGCAATATTTATTTTTCCAATCTTTGACATTAAAAAACCTTACAAATTATCTCTCCACCAATTTTTTGTTTTCTTGCTTCAATATCGGTCATTACACCTTTTGGTGTTGACACTATGGCAATACCAAGTCCATTATTTATTTTTGGCAGACTTTCAGCACTAGAAAATATTCTTCTTCCTGGTTTTGAGACTCTCTCTATTACTGAAATAACTGGAGATCCTGAATTATATTTAAGATCTATAGTTAAAATATTTTTATTATTATTATTTTCTACATTAAAATTATTTATATAACCCTCATTTTTTAAAACATCTGCAATTTTTGTTTTAAAATTTGATGAAGGCATCTCTACTTTTTTATGATTTCTCATTTGAGAATTCTTTATCCTAGCTAACATATCTCCTATCGGGTCACTTAAACTCATAATACGTCCTTTCTACCAACTTGATTTGACCATTCCTGGAATTTTACCCTGAAGTCCTAACTGTCTAAGAGCAATTCTTGAAATTTTTAATTTTCTATAAACACCGTGTGGTCGTCCAGTAATCTGACACCTATTTCTAACTCTATTTTTTGCCGAATTTCTTGGTAATTTTGATAATTTTTGTTGTGCTTTAAATCTTTCTTCTAGTGGCAATTTTTTGTTCATAACAATTTTTTTTAATTTTTCCCTTTTTTTAAAAAATTTTTCTGAAAGTTTAATTCTTCTATTATTTTTATTTACAGAACTAAGTTTTGCCATTAATTGCTCCTTTCAGCTTTAAATGGAAAGTTAAATTTTTTTAATAATTCCAAGCTATGTTCTTTTGACATTGATTTAATAACAATTGTAATATCTAGCCCTCTAATTTTATCTACTTTATCAAAATTAACTTCAGGAAATATTATATGTTCTTTAACTCCGAATGTATAATTGCCAAACAAGTCAAATCCATTCGATGATAATCCTCTAAAGTCTTTAATACGTGGTAAGGCAATATTTACTAATCTGTCAATAAATTCATACATTTTATTTCTTCTCAAGGTCACTTTTAGACCAGCTTTAGTATTTTTCCTTGTTTTAAAATTTGAAATAGATTTTCTAAACTTAGTTATAACAGGCTTTTGTCCAGTAATTTTAGATAAATCTTCCTCACAAGATTTTATAATTTTACTATCATTGCCATCAATACCGAGACCCATGTTTATCACAATTTTTTCTAACTCTGGTGACATATTTAGGTTTTTAAAACCATACTTTTCTTTAAGAAAATTTTTGATTTCGTTTTTATAAAGTTCTTTTAATCTTGGTGTCATTACTGTTTATTAGTTTCCTTTTTCTTTTCTTTTTTTAAAATAACTACGTTTGAAATATGTATAAAATTTTCTTTTTCAAATATTCCACCTTTTTTATCTTTTGTCGTTTTTACATGCTTTTTTATAATGTTTGAACCCTTAACTTTGACTCTGCTATTATATCTGTCAACTTCAATTACCTCACCAGTTTTATTTTTATCTTTACCTGTTAATATTTTTACATCTGATCCTTTTTTAATCATTTAGATTACCTCCGGTGCAAGCGATATAATTTTCATTTGTCCTCTACCTCTTAACTCTCTGGTAACAGGTCCGAATATTCTAGTTCCTATTGGTTCACCTTTATCATCGGTTAATACAGCAGCATTGTTATCGAATTTAACCTTTGATCCATCATCTCTATGAATACCTTTTTTGACTCTTACAACTACAGCTTTATGTACAGAACCTTTTTTAACTTTCCCCTTTGGTATTGCTTCTTTAACAGCAACAACAATAGTATCACCAATACTCGCATATCTTCTTTTAGAACCTCCTAAAACCTTTATACATTCAATTCTTTTAGCTCCAGTATTGTCCGCTACATTAAGCTCTGTTTGTACTTGTATCACTTGTTGTCCTCCATAACTTCAAATTTTTTTGTTTTTGAATAAGGCCTACATTCTATTATTTTTACTTTATCTCCATTCTTAAATTTATTATTCTCATCATGAGCGCTAAATTTTTTTTTAACTTTTATTACTTTTTTAAATAAAGGATGTTGATACTTTCGCTCAACCAAAACTGTAATTGTCTTGTTTGGCTTATCACTTACAACAGTTCCACTTAATATTTTCTTAGGCATTTTTTTTTCTCTCTATAAAAGTTAATAATTTAGCGATGGTTTTCTTTAATTGATTAAATTTAGATGTATTAGTAAGCTGACCATTTATTTTTTGAAATCTCAGATTAAAAAGATCTTTTTTGCTTTTTTCTAAATCTTTTTTAGCTTTATCTAACGTCAGTTTTTTAAATTCACTTTTTTTCATTAAGAAAATCTCCTAATAAATTTAGTTTTTATAGGTAATTTTGCTGAAGCTTTATACAGAGCCTCTTTTGCAATCTGCTCAGAAACACCGTCAACCTCAAATAATATTCTTCCTGGTTTTACTCTACAAGCCCAAAACTCTGGTGAACCCTTACCTTTACCCATTCTAACTTCTGTAGGTTTTTTAGATACTGGTATATTTGGAAACACTCTTGTCCAAACTCTTCCTTGTCTTTTCATATGTCTTGTTAAAGCAACCCTAGCTGCCTCTATTTGTTTAGATATTACTCTTTCAGGTTGTAAAGCTTTTAAACCGAACGAACCATAATTCATTATATTGCATCTTGAAGCATTGCCATGAATTCTGCCTTTGTGAGCTTTTCTAAATTTTGTTCTCGTTGGCTGAAGCATAATTATTTTTTATTTGTCTCCTGACTAAATTCTTTTGAAAAAATCTCTCCTTTATAAATCCAAACTTTTATACCTATAATGCCATAGGTTGTTAAGGCCTCTGACTCAGCATAATCAATATCTGCTCTTAGTGTATGGGAAGGAATACTTCCTTCTCTTAACCATTCTGTTCTTGCAATTTCATTTCCGCCTAGTCTTCCACTAACAGAAACTTTTATTCCCTTTGCTCCAAGTCTTAAGGCTGATTGCATGGCTCTTTTCATTGCTCTTCTGTAAGACACTCTTTTTACTAATTGTTGAGCTATGTTTTCTGCTACTAAAAAACTATTAGTTTCAGGTTTTTTTACCTCTTTTATATTTAGATTTACTTCATTGGAAGTTAACCCAGATAATTTATTTTTAATTTTTTCTATATCGCTTCCTTTTTTACCAATTACGAATCCAGGTCTTGATGTATAAATAGTCACAAAACATTTTTTAGAAGTTCTTTCAATCATTACTTTGGATACACCTGAATTAATAACATTTTTTTTTATATAATCCCTTATTTTAAAATCCTCAATCAAGAACTTTCCAAAATCTTTTTTCTTTGCATACCAAACAGAGTCCCAACCTCTATTAATACCAAGTCTATATCCTACTGGATTAACTTTTTGTCCCATGTTTCTCCTTTTTATCCTGTTTTAACTCAGACAGAATAATTGTTAAATTTGAGTATGGTTTGATAATAGGGGCAGCTCTACCCTTAGCTCGTGGTCTAAATCTTTTCATTATAATTTGTTTTCCACAATATGCTTCTTTAACTACAAGTTTATCAATATCATATTGATAATTATTTTCAGCATTAGCAATTGCAGAGGCAAGTGTTTTTTTTACATCACCACATATTCTTTTGTTTGAAAATTCCAAGTCTCTAAGAGCGTAATCAACTTTCTTACCAATTAAAGCTTTCAAAATAGGTTTAAGTTTTCTTGTACTTGATCTAACATTCTTGTTCACAGATCTAACTAAATTTAATTCATAATTTTTTTTGATCTTTTTCATATGTTATATCTATTTTTTATCTTTAGTTTCATCCTCTTTTGCTTTTTTATCTGCTGGTGTATGTCCAAAAAATTGTCTCGTTGGCGCAAACTCTCCAAATTTATGTCCCACCATATCCTCAGAAATTGTTAATGGAATAAATTTTTTACCATTATAAATTAAAAAACTTAATCCTATAAAATCTGGTATTATAGTTGATTTTCTTGACCATGTTTTTATTGGTTTTTTATTAGTTTCATTTTTTTGTTTTTCTGCTTTTTTAATTAAGCTTTCTTCAACAAATGGACCTTTCCAAACTGATCTTGCCATAAACTATCCTTTTTTCTTTTTCCTTCTTCTAACTATATATTTATCTGTTCTTTTGTTGTCTCTAGTTTTTAAACCCTTAGCTGATTGACCTGTTCTTGATACAGGATGTCTACCTCCGGCAGTTTTTCCTTCCCCGCCACCATGCGGATGGTCTACAGGATTCATTAC
Source organism: uncultured Pelagibacteraceae bacterium (assembly GCA_902619665.1). Lineage (GTDB taxonomy): Bacteria > Pseudomonadota > Alphaproteobacteria > Pelagibacterales > Pelagibacteraceae > Pelagibacter. The sequence goes on along the minus strand of CACNFB010000002.1, from coordinate 16,910 downwards.
TACTCCTCTAGTATGGGGTCTTTTACCTAACCATCTTGATCTACCTGCTTTACCAATTTTAATGTTTTTTTGATCTGGATTTGAAAGTACTCCAATTGTGGCCAATGATCTTGAATCAATTCTTCTAATTTCTCCTGAAGTCATTTTAATTATTGAATAATTTCCATCAGTTCCAGAGATTGAAACAGAGGTGCCAGCGGATCTCGCAATTTTTCCTCCGCCACCCGGATTTATTTCAACATTATGTATATTAATACCTACAGGTATCTCGGATAAAGGCAAACAATTCCCAACTTTAATTTCTGAGTCTTCACCATTAGATATCTTATCACCAATTTTTATACCTTGGGGTGCTAAATAATAATATTTTTCTCCATCTTCAAATTTTACTAACATGATATAACAAGATCTATTAGGATCGTATTCAACCCTTTCAACTTCGGCATTTGATCCTTTCTTTTTTCTATAAAAATCTATTAATCTATATTTTTGTTTATGACCACCTCCTATATTTCTAGCTGTGATTCTTCCTTGGTTATTTCTCCCACTCGAAGAATATTTAACAGTAGTAAGAGGTTTGTATGGTTTACCCTTCCAGACTTTACTTCTGTCAACTAAGATAGTGCCTCTTGTAGATTTTGTATATGGTTTAAATGTTTTTAAGCTCATTAAATTCCTGTTGTTAAATCAATACTTTGACCCTTTTTAAGTGTTACAATTGCTTTTTTATAACCTCTGACTTTTACTGTTCTGCCTCTAGTAAACTTTGTTCTATTTCTTTTATTAATGATATTTATTTTTGTAACATTAACTTTAAAAATTTTTTCTATATTATTTTTAAGATTTTTTTTATTAGCAGTATTAATAACTTTAAATACAACTTTGTTTAAAGATGAAAGATTAGTAGACTTTTCGGTAATAATTGGTCCGACTATTGTATCATATAAATTAATTTTACTCATCTAATTATACCTTTTTTCCAATTCTTTTAATGATGTTTCTGTAAAAATTATTTTTTTATATTTAATTATATCAAATGCACTAAAATGATTTACATCAGTACATTTTACATTTGGAATATTTCTTACTGCTTTATCAATATTATTTTTTGAGTTTTTGTCTAAAATAAGAATGCTATTAATGGCGTGAAATTTTTTTAAGATTAAATTCATTTCTTTTGTTTTTTTAATTGCTTTTGAGAAGTCGTTGAAAATTATTATGTCATTCAATTTATTTTTTTTTGTCAGTATTGATGCAATACCTAATTTTTTTTCATTTTTGTTTAATTTTCTCTTCTTATATTTTGTTTCACCTTTAGGACCATGTGCTATACCTCCACCAACAAATATTGGTGCTTTCCTACTTGCATGTCTTGCGTTACCAGTCCCTTTTTGAGCATAAATTTTAGAAGTAGAACCAATTATTTCATTTTTTTGTTTAGTCTTAGCCTTTCTTCCTTTGTAATTTGCGTTTGTTTTATAAATCACTTTACTAATTAACTTTTCATTAACTTTAGATGAGAAGATTTTATCTGTAACTTCTATAGATGTTTTTTTTCCGTCTAAACTAATTTTATCTAACTTCATTTATTTTTTCTTTTTTTCTGGTATTTTTTTTAATTTTTCAATTTTCTCAATTTTTTCATTCATTGTAAGTTTCCGAACATTTTTAACTGACTCTTTTACGACAACCTGGGTATTTTTTGATCCAGGTATTGACCCTTTTAAAAACAATAAATTATTTTCAGGATCTGATTTAATTATTTCAATGTTTTGCATGGTTCTAATTTTATCACCCATATGACCAGCCATTTTTTTATTTTTAAATACTTTTCCTGGATCTTGGTTTTGTCCAGTTGACCCATGCGCTCTGTGTGATATTGAAACGCCGTGGGATGCCCTTAAGCCTGCAAAGTTATGCCTTTTCATAGCTCCTGCAAAGCCTTTTCCAATTGTTTTTGATTTAATGTCTACAAATTTTGTATCTTTAAATATTTCTATGCCTATTTCATTTCCCTCTTTGAAATTTTCTAAACTTTTAACCCTAAATTCCTTTAGTATTTTTTTTGGTTCTGTATTTTTTTTTGCAAAATATCCCTTCATTTGTTTTGATAGTTTTGAATTTTTAATTTTTCCAAAACCTATTTGAACAGCATTATATCCATTTTTTTCCTTTGATAGCAATTGTATCACTCTACCTGTATCAAATTTAATTACAGTTACAGGAATAGACTGCCCAGATTTATAAAATTCTCTAGTCATCCCAATTTTTTTTCCAATTAAGCCTATTTCAATCATTAAATTTTAATCTCCACATCTACACCTGAGGCTAAATCTAATTTCATTAATGCCTCTACAGTTTGTGGTGTTGGTTCAATTATGTCTATTAATCTTTTATGGGTTCTTGTTTCAAATTGTTCTCTACTTTTTTTATCAATATGAGGGGATCTCAAAACGGTATATCTTTCAATTTTGGTTGGAAGGGGTATTGGCCCTTTAATATTAGCACCAGTTCTTTTAACTGTATTTACTATTTCCTCTGTTGACTGGTCTAAAACCTTATTGTCGTATGCCCTCAACTTAATTCTTATATTTTGTTTTTCCATTTATTAAGATCCTGTTTTTTTAGTTACTTCATCTTGAACATTTTGAGGAACTTTATCGTAATGATCAAAGAACATTGAGTATTGCGCTCGGCCTTGTGACATTGATCTTAGAGCATTAATGTATCCAAACATATTTGCTAAAGGCACCATTGCTGTAATAACTGTTGCATTCCCTCTTTGTTCCTGAGTGTTTATTTGACCTCTTCTGCTGTTTAAGTCTCCAATTACATCGCCCATGTAGTCCTCTGGTGTTACTACTTCTACTCTCATAATAGGTTCTAATAATTTTAATGTTGCTCTATTGCATGCTTCTTTAAAACATTGTCTTGATGCTAATTCAAATGCCAATACACTCGAGTCAACATCATGATGTAATCCATCTAAAATTGTAACTTTGTAATCTATTATTGGAAAACCAGCTAAAATTCCTGAATCAGAAACGCTTTCTATGCCCTTTTCAACACCAGGAATAAATTCTTTTGGAATTGCGCCACCTTTAATTTTGCTTTCAACTTCTCTACCTTTGCCCGGCTCTAGAGGTTCAACAGATAATTTCACTCTAGCGAATTGACCTGCTCCACCACTTTGCTTTTTGTGCGTATAATCAAATTCTGAATTTTTTAGGATTGTTTCTCTATATGCAACTTGAGGTGCACCAATATTTGCTTCAACTTTAAATTCTCTTTTCATTCTGTCAACGATAATATCCAAATGAAGTTCACCCATGCCTTTAATTATTGTCTGTCCAGACTCCTCATCTGAGGTAACTCTAAATGATGGATCTTCTTTTGCTAATCTTCCTAGTGCTTCTCCCATTTTTTCTTGGTCACCTTTCGTTTTAGGCTCAACTGCAATTTCTATTACTGGATCTGGAAACTCCATCGGCTCAAGCAAAACTGGGCTGTCTTCATCAGCCAATGTATGTCCTGTTATAGTGTATTTTAATCCAGCTAAAGCGACAATATCTCCAGCATTAGCCTCTTTAATATCCTCCCTAGAGTTTGCATGCATTAACAACATTCTACCAACTCTTTCCTCTTTATCCTTGGAGGTGTTATAAATTCCGGTTCCGGATTTAACTGTTCCAGAATAAATCCTTATAAATGTTAAAGAACCTACAAAAGGATCATTTGCAACTTTAAATGCTAATGCTGAAAAAGGGGCATTATCTTCAAATTTCATTTCTACAATATCCTCGGAATTCGGTTTAGTACCATTGATTGAGCCTATATCAACCGGACTAGGCAAATAATCTACTACTGCGTCTAATAGGGGTTGCACACCCTTATTTTTAAAGGCAGATCCTGTTAAAACAGGAACAAAATTGAAATTTAAACATCCTTTTCTTATACATTTTTTTAAATCCTCATTTTTTATTTCTTCTCCATTTAAGTAACTTTCCATTAACTTTTCATCTTGTTCAACTGCAGTTTCTACTAATTCTTGTCTATATTTATTTGTAATTTCTTTTAGATCAGCTGGAATATCTTTTTCCTCCCAAGCAGCCCCTAAATCTTCGTTTTTCCAAACTATAGCTTTCATTTTTACAAGATCTACAACGCCTTGTAATGAAGCTTCTATTCCTATAGGAATTTGCATTACTAGAGGTTTGGCTCCTAACCTATCTTTAATCATGTCAACACATCTAAAAAAATCCGCTCCAGTTCTATCAAGTTTATTAACAAAACATATTCTTGGAACTTTATATTTATCTGCTTGTCTCCATACTGTTTCTGATTGAGGCTCAACACCTGCTACGCCATCAAATACTGCAACAGCACCATCAAGAACTTTTAAAGATCTCTCAACCTCAATTGTAAAATCTACGTGACCGGGAGTATCAATAATGTTAATTCTATGATCGTTCCAAAAACAAGTTGTAGCAGCAGATGTAATTGTAATACCTCTTTCTTGTTCTTGTTCCATCCAATCCATAGTCGCTGCACCGTCATGTACTTCTCCAATTTTATGACTCTTTCCAGTATAATATAAGATTCTCTCAGTAGTTGTTGTTTTACCAGCATCAATGTGGGCCATGATACCAATATTTCTATATTTATCTAATTTGTGTGTTCTAGCCATTTAATATTACCATCTAAAATGTGCAAAAGCTTTATTTGACTCTGCCATTTTATGAGTGTCCTCTTTTTTTTTAATTGCTGATCCTCTATTTTGATATGCATCGTAAATCTCATTAAAAATTTTATCAGACATTTTTTTATCTTTTCTTTTTCTTGATGCATCTATAAGCCATCTGATCGCTAAAGCTTGCGATCTTTTAGATTTTACCTCAACAGGCACTTGATAAGTTGCACCACCTACTCGTCTTGATCTAACTTCAACAGTTGGTTTAATATTTGTAATTGCTTGATTGAATATTGTTATTGGCTCATCTTTAGATTTAGATTTAATTTTATCTATCGCATCATATACAATTTTTTCTGCAATAGTTTTTTTTCCGTCGTACATTAGAGAATTTATTAATTTTGGAATTATTGGTGATTTATATTTTGCATCTAATGAAATAATTTTTTTTGAGGAACTTTTTTTACGAGACATAGTTATTTACCTTTTTTAGCTCCATATTTAGATCTTTGCTGTTTTCTTGCTGTAACACCCTGAGTATCTAAATTACCTCTTAAAATATGATATCTAACACCTGGCAAATCTTTAACCCTACCACCTCTAATAAGGACAACTGAGTGTTCCTGTAAATTATGACCCTCTCCAGGTATATATGATGTTACCTCATGACCGTTAGACAATCTTACTCTGGCGACTTTTCTTAACGCTGAATTAGGTTTTTTAGGTGTTGTAGTATAAACTTTTAGACAAACACCTCTTTTTTGAGGAGATTTTTCAAGTGCAGGAACCCTGTCTCTAGCCTTTGGTCTAGTCCTTCTTTTTTTTAATAATTGGTTTATTGTTGGCATAATAAAATAGTGATTAAGGAAGAGATTAAAAGTAGACTAAAATCTGTGGTCGCGTTTAGCACCTAAATAGTACTACTATCCAACCAAAATCTTGGTGAAAATACTATAGTTTTTCGATTTGTCAAATTAAAACAGTAAAAATAACCCTTTATTATTGAGGATTTGCTGGGGTTTCTACTGGTTCTATTTTTTCTTGCTCAGATAAAAATTTTTGGTCATCCTCAAGAGCTTTTTTATTCCATTTGTTTTTAATTGAACCAGTGCCTGCTGGGACAAGTCGACCAACAATAACATTCTCTTTTAAGCCTGCTAGAGTATCAATTTTACCTTTAATTGCTGCGTCTGTAAGAACTCTTGTTGTTTCTTGGAATGAAGCTGCTGATATAAATGACTCAGTTTGTAATGAAGCTTTAGTTATACCCATCAAAACTCTTTCACCTACAGCTGGTTTTTTACCATTTTTAACTAATTCCTCATTAACATTATCTAATTTAAATCTATCAATAATTTCACCCGGTAAATAATCAGAATCCCCAGAATTTTTAATCTCAACTTTTTTAAGCATTTGTCTTAAAATTGTCTCTATGTGTTTATCATTAATAATAACACCTTGAAGTCTATAAACTTCTTGGACCTGGTTTACAAAATACTCTGTCAGCTCTTTAATACCGAGAATTCTTAAGATGTCATGGGGTAATGGTTGACCATCTAGAAGATATTCTCCCTTTTTAATTTCTTCTCCAGGGTTAAAATTTATATGTTTTCCTTTTGGTATTAAGTAATTTGAAGTTTCGCCAGAGTCTGATACGATTGACACTTTTTGTTTTCCTCTTACTTCTTTTCCAAACATAACTTTACCATCGTTTTCTGCTATGATTGCACTGTCTTTAGCTTTTCTTGCTTCAAACAATTCAGCTACTCGTGGTAATCCTCCTGTAATATCTTTCGTCTTTGAAGTTTCCTTAGGTAATCTTGCAATTACGTCCCCGGCACTAATTTTTTGTCCATCTTTTACTGATAAGATAGAATCTGGAACTAAATAATATCTGGCTTCATTATCGTCTGCCTTTTTAACAACATTACCTTTTTCGTCTCTTAGAGTAATTCTAGGTTTTAGCTCAGTATTTTTAGATTGTGATCTCCAATCAATAACTGATTTGGAAGATATACCTGTTGTATCATCTTGAGTTTCAGAAAGAGAAACTCCATCTATTAAATCAACGAAATTAACTATACCACTTTTTTCAGCGATAACTGGTGTTGTATATGGATCCCATTCACAAACTTTTGAATTTTTTTTAACTTTGTCTCCATTTTTAAAGAAAAGTTTTGATCCGTAAGGAACTTTATAAATTGCAATCTGCATTCCTTTTTCATCTTCTAAAGAAATTTGTGTATTTCTACCCATTACTATTTGGTTTTTTTTAGAGTCCTCTAATAAGTTTGTATTAATTATTTTTAAGACACCGTCGTTTTTAACAACTATTTGAGAGTCTTGTTTAATTTGAGCGGTACCACCAACGTGGAAAGTTCTCATTGTTAATTGTGTACCTGGTTCACCAATTGATTGTGCTGAAATCATTCCTATAGCTTCACCTACGTTAACCATTTGACCTCTTGAAAGGTCTCTTCCATAACACATCGCACAAACACCCTCTTTAGAGCCACAAGTTATAACGGAGTATACATTTATAGCTTTAACACCAGCTGCATCGATTTTTTCACAGCCAGCTTCATCTATCATTTCACCTTTTTTAATTATAACTTCACCAGATATTGGATTTTTTACATTATCAGCAACTACTCTTCCAAGTGCTCTTTCTGATAAACTGACAATAATATTTCCACCTTCAATTATTTCTGATAAAGTAATGCTTCCTTTACTTTTACAGTCGCAATCTTTTTTTGTGATTGTTAAATCCTGAGCGACATCACACAATCTTCTTGTTAAATAACCTGAATTAGCTGTTTTTAACGCTGTATCTGCTAGGCCTTTTCTAGCACCGTGAGTTGAATTGAAGTATTCAAGTGCTGTTAGACCTTCTTTAAAGTTAGATGTAATTGGTGACTCAATAATTTCACCAGATGGCTTTGCTATTAAACCTCTCATTCCTGCTAGTTGTTTCATTTGAGCAGCTGAGCCTCTTGCACCTGAGTCAGCCATCATAAACACTGAGTTTATATTAAGTCCCTCATCTGTTTTTTCTGTAGCAGATATACCCTTCATCATTTCAGATGCAACTTTGTCTGTACATTTTGACCAAGCATCGACAACTTTATTATATTTTTCCCCTCTCGTAATTAAACCCTCTGAATATTGATTTTCGTAGTCTTTAATCAATTTTTTTGTTTCCTCTATTAATGACTCTTTACTATTTGGTATAATTAAATCATCTTTACCAAAAGATATTCCTGCTTTAAAAGCATGTTTGAATCCTAGATCTTTAAGTTTATCGCAGAATATAACTGTGCTTTTTTGTCCAGTAAATCTGAAAACAATATCAATTATTTCTGAGACAACTTTTTTTGGAAGCACTCTATCAATTAAACTAAATGTTATATCTTTATCTTTGGGTAGTAGATTAGCTAATAAAAATCTTCCTGCGGTACTTGTGTGTTTTTCAAATTTCACTTTTCCATTTTCATCCACAGTTTCAAATCTAGATATTATCCTAGAGTGTATTTTTATACTGCCAGATTCTAAAGCTTGTTCAATTTCGGAGTTGTTCACAAAATAACCTTCGATATTTTTTTCTTGATATGGAGGTAAAGACAAATAGTAAATTCCTAAAATCATATCTTGACTAGGTACAATTATAGGTTTTCCGTTAGATGGGCTTAAAATATTATTTGTAGACATCATCAATACTCTCGCTTCAAGTTGCGCCTCTAAACTCAATGGTATATGTACAGCCATCTGGTCGCCATCAAAGTCTGCGTTAAAAGCAGCGCAAGTAAGTGGATGTAATTCAATTGCGTCTCCTTCAATTAATTTAGGCTCAAAAGCTTGAACACCAAGTCTGTGTAATGTAGGAGCTCTATTAAGTATGACAGGGTGCTCTCTTACAATAAGCTCTAGTGCATCCCATACTGCATTGGTTTCTCTTTCGACTAATTTTTTTGCTTGTTTAATTGTTGATGCTAAACCCAATTTATTTAATCTTGCATATAAAAAAGGTTTAAATAATTCTAAAGCCATTTTTTTTGGTAAACCGCATTCATGTAATTTTAGGTCAGGACCAACTACAATGACTGACCTACCGGAGTAATCGACTCTTTTACCAAGAAGATTTTGTCTAAATCTACCTTGTTTACCTTTTAACATTTCAGCTAAAGATTTTAATGGTCTTTTACCAGTGCCTGTTATTACTCTACCTCTTCTTCCATTATCAAAAAGAGCGTCAACAGATTCTTGTAACATTCTTTTTTCATTTCTAACTATTATATCTGGAGCTTTTAGATCCATTAATCTTTTTAAACGATTATTTCTATTTATAACTCTTCTATATAGATCATTTAAATCAGATGTAGCAAATCTACCTCCATCTAAAGGTACTAACGGTCTTAATTCAGGTGGGATAACTGGAATTACAGTTAATATCATCCACTCAGGTTTATTACCTGTTTTAATAAATGAGTCTATAAGCTTTAAACGTTTAATTGATCTTTCTTCAGAGACTTTTGATTTTGTCTCATTAATAGTTTTAACCAGTAATTCTTTTTCCTTTTGAAGATCTATTGATTTTAATATTTCTAAGATTGCCTCAGCACCAATACCTGCTGTAAATGCCTCATCACCGAATTCATCTTGATATTTAATTAATTCCTCTTCAGACAATAACTGATTTTTTTTAAGACCAGTTAATCCAGGTTCTATAACTATGAAATTTTCAAAATATAAAACTCTTTCAACTTCCTTTAGCTTCATGTCTATAGCCAGTGATATTCTGCTTGGTAGTGACTTCAAAAACCATATATGAGCAACTGGTGTTGCTAGATTAATGTGGCCCATTCTTTCACGTCTGACATTAGATTTGGTTACTTCAACACCGCATTTTTCACAAATTATGCCTCTAAATTTCATTCTTTTGTATTTACCACATAGACACTCGTAATCTTTTATAGGACCAAAAATTCTTGCACAAAATAAACCGTCTTTTTCAGGTCTGAAAGTTCTATAGTTTATTGTTTCAGGTTTTTTAATTTCACCGTAAGTCCAAGATTTGATCTTTTCAGGACTTGCGAGAGAAATTTTTATACTATTAAAATTTTGTGCATCAGAAATTTCACTAGTTTTAAATATGCTACTTAAATCTTTTTTCATAATTATTGTACAAATGAGCTGAGTTTATTTTTCCAATTTTTACCTTCTGTTGAAACAAATATAGCTACAGCCTCTATTTCTTTTTCAGTCAATTTACCTTTATATGCTGGCATAACGCCGTAACCATTTGTTACTATGTTTATAACGTGCTCTTTAGATAATTGATTATTTCCACCATCTGCTGCATTTAATATGTGGCAGTTTACACAAGCCTCTTTATTATAAAAAATATTCTCACCTATATTTATTAAATCCTCTGCGTAAGAAAGGTTTGTAAAAAACAAAAATATTAAAAAAATTATTTTTTTCATAATTAGTTAAGCTCCACGTTTAATGCAAGAGATTTTATTTCTTTAACTAGAACATTAAAGGATTCTGGTATACCAGACTCAAAGTTTTCCTCACCTTTGACTATAGTTTCATAAACTTTAACCCTACCAGCAACGTCATCTGATTTCACAGTTAAAATTTCTTGAAGAGTATAAGAAGCTCCATAAGCTTCTAATGCCCACACCTCCATCTCGCCAAATCTCTGACCTCCAAGTTGTGCTTTACCTCCTAGAGGTTGTTGAGTAACAAGACTGTAAGGACCTGTGGATCTTGCATGTATTTTATCCTCAACTAAGTGGTGGAGTTTTAACATGTAAATTGTACCAACGGTTACAGGTCTATCAAATTTCTCACCAGTTCTTCCATCCCAGAGTTCTGTTTGGCCTGACTTAGGTAACTTTGCTAAATCAAGCATCTCAGTCACATCTCTTTCCTTCGCGCCATCGAATACTGGGGTAGATATAGGCACACCATTCATTAAATTTTCACAAAGATCGGAAAATTCATTCTTAGATAATTTTTCTATTGAATCTCCAAGTATTTCTTGACCATAAACAGATTTCAGAAATTCCTTGATTTTTGAAGTTAGCTCTAATTTTTTTTGATTTTCATAAACTAAGGATTTTAGTTTGTCGCCCAACTCTGTACATGCCCAGCCTAAATGAGTTTCTAGAATTTGACCAACGTTCATCCTGCTTGGAACGCCTAATGGATTTAATACAATATCAACGGGCTTACCATTTTGTCTATAAGGCATATCCTCTACTGGCACGATTTTACTAACAACGCCTTTGTTTCCGTGTCTTCCAGACATTTTATCTCCAGGTCTCAATCTTCTTTTAATCGCAACAAATACTTTTACCATTTTCATAACACTTGGTAAAAGATCGTCACCTTGTCTAATTTTTAAAACTTTATCTTCAAATCTTTCTTTAATATCCAAACTTGCATTATCGAATTGTTCTTTAAGTTTATTTAAAATTTCATTTTTTTTTGTATCATTTAAATCAATTTTAAAAATATCAGCACTAGATAGGTCAGATATATTTTCTTGATTAATTTCAGTACCTTGATCTAAGTTTTTTATCTTTTTTAGGTAGTTTATAGCCACTCAAAATTTGTAGTGCTCTTTGTTTTATACTTCTGTTTAAAATTTCTTCTTCAACTATTCTATCTTGTTGAACTAAATCTATTTCTGCTCTTTCGATAGTAATTGACCTTTCGTCTTTTTCGATTCCATGTCTATTAAAGACTCTAACATCAATTACTGTCCCTCCACTACCACTAGGCATTTTTAAAGAAGTATCTGTTACATCGATAGCTTTTTCACCAAAAATTGATCTTAATAGTTTTTCCTCAGGTCCAGAGGCTGTATCGCCTTTTGGTGTAACTTTTCCAACTAATATATCACCAGGTTTAACTTCAGCACCAATATAAACTATGCCTGACTCATCTAAGTTTTTAAGGGCTTCCTCATTAACGTTAGGGATGTCTCTAGTTATATCTTCTTCCCCAAGTTTTGTATCTCTAGCCATTACTTCGTACTCTTCAATATGGACTGAAGTAAATACATCGTCTGTTACACATCTCTCAGAAATTAATATTGAATCTTCAAAGTTGTAACCTTGCCAAGGCATGAATGCTACTGTTACATTTTTGCCTAGTGCTAATTCACCAATTTTAGTAGATGGGCCGTCTGCAATTATATCTCCACTCTTAACCTTATCACCAACTCTAACTAGTGGTTTTTGGTTAATACAAGTATTTTGGTTCGATCTTTTAAATTTTTGTAGATTGTAAATATCAACACCAGATTTTGAGTAATCTGTTTCACTAGTTGCTTTTATTACTATTCTTTTTCCATCAATTTTATCAACTACACCATCTCTTTTTGCTACAATAGTTACTCCTGAGTCTAAAGCAACATCGCTTTCTATTCCCGTTCCAACTAGAGGAGATTCTGGTTTAAGCAAAGGCACAGCTTGTCTCATCATATTAGATCCCATTAAAGCTCTATTTGCATCATCGTTCTCTAAAAATGGTATCAATGATGCAGCTACTGAAACTAATTGTTTTGGGGAAACATCAATGTAATCGATATTTTCAGGTTTAGATAATATGAAATTTAAATTTTGTCTGCTTGAAACTAAATCCTCTGTTAATTTTCCATTTTTGTCTATTTTTGAGTTAGCTTGGGCAATTGTATATTTTGTTTCCTCCATTGCTGACAAATATTCTATCTTGTCTTGTACAACGCCTTCGATTACCTTTCTGTATGGAGACTCTATAAAACCATATTTGTTAATTTTTGAGTAAGTTGACAAACTATTTATTAAACCAATATTAGGTCCTTCTGGAGTTTCTATAGGACATATTCTACCATAGTGAGTAGGATGAACGTCTCTAACTTCAAAACCAGCTCTCTCTCTTGTCAAGCCACCAGGACCTAAAGCAGAAACTCTTCTTTTATGAGTTATTTCAGACAGTGGATTTGTTTGATCCATGAATTGAGAAAGTTGAGAAGTTGCGAAAAAGTCTTTTAATGAAATTGTTAAAGGTTTTGCATTTATTAAATCTTGTGGCATGGCGGACTCTACATCTAAAGTTGTCATTTTTTCTTTAATTGCCCTTTCCATTCTGTAAACACCAATTCTTGCTTGATTCTCTACAAGCTCGCCCACCGATCTAACTCTTCTATTTCCTAAATGGTCTATGTCATCAACCTCATCTTTACCGTCTCTTAGGTCTAACATTTTTTTAATTATTGAAATGATGTCATCGTTTCTTAGTATGGTAATTTTATCTGAGCAGTTAAGATTTAATCTAGAATTTAATTTTACTCTTCCTACATCCGATAAATCATATCTATCTGAACTAAAAAATAAGTTATTAAAAATTTGAGATGCTATATCAATAGTTGGTGGCTCGCCAGGTCTTAGTACTTTGTAAATTTCATTTATTGCATCGTTTTTGCTCTCATTTTTATCATTATAAATTGTTTGTAATAAATAAGGACCTTTATTTATAGAATTTGTATAAGCAGTTTCAATAGTTGTAATATTATTCTCAATAACCTTATTTACTATAGTTTCATTTAACTCAGTTCCAATTTTAAATTTATCTTCCCCTAATTCAAATTGTTTTATTGAATATTTTCCAAATAAAAATTCACTGGATACGAATATTTCTTTTAATCCGTCTGTATGAAATTTTTTTGCTTTTAAGTAATTTATTTTTTCACCTTTTTTAATAATTACCTTATTTGATTTTGCATCAATTATTTCCTCGGAAAAATTTTTGGACTTATAGTTTTCAGGATTAAACTTTGTTTTCCATTTTTTTAATTTACTATCAAAATTATAAACTTCCTTATCATAAAATTCATTAATCATATCGGATTTATTAAATCCTAGAGCTAACAATAATGTTGATACTAAAATTTTCTTTTTTCTATCTACTCTAAAATATAATAGATCTTTGACATCAAATTCAAAGTCAAGCCAAGAACCTCTATTAGGAATTACTCTACAGTTAAATAATAATTTACCACTAGCGTGAGATTTGCCCTTATCATGGTCAAAAAATACACCTGGGCTTCTGTGCATTTGATTTACAACAACTCTTTGAACTCCATTTGTTATAAAAGTTCCGCTATTAGTCATCATTGGAACTTCACCCATATACACTTCTTGCTCTTTGGCAGAAAGTATATCCTTAGTATTATTTTCTTGGTTTATTTCATAAACAACAAGTCTTAAATTACATTTTAGTGCAGAAGAATAGGTTAAGCCTCTTTGTATACATTCCTCAACATCAAATTTAGGTTTCTCAAGTTTATAACTAACATATTCAAGAGTTGCTTTATCATTTAAATCCTCGATTGGAAAAATACTCTTAAAAACTCTATCAAAACCTTTTATAAATTGTTGGTCCACATCAGCTTTAAATTCAGTAAGTTCTTTATAGGAGTTCTTTTGAACTTCAATTAGGTTAGGTATAGATAGACCTTCTTTTAATTTTCCGAAATTTTTTCTTATATTTTTCTTTTTAGTAAAAGATAATTGCATCAAGTCCCAACTGTTAATAAGTAAACTAACAGCCTATTTTAAATTTTATTTACTTAAGTTCTACTTTTGCGCCAGCTGCTTCGAGTTTTTTCTTCATCTCTTCAGCATCTTTTTTATTTACGCCAGATTTAATTTCTTTAGGTGCTCCTTCAACTAAATCCTTTGCTTCTTTTAAGCCCAACGTCGTAATTGCTCTAACTTCCTTAATTACATTAATTTTTTTGTCTCCTGCTGAAGCTAATACAATTGTAAATTCATCTTTTTCTTCTGCGGGTGCACCACCGGCTGCTGCTCCAGCGGCAGGTGCTGCAACTGCTGCTGCTGCTGTAACTCCCCATTTTTCCTCTAATTGTTTAGATAATTCTGCTGCTTCAACAACAGTAAGTTTCGATAGTTCGTCAATGATTTTATTTAGATCTGCCATACTTCTTCCAAGGTTATTTTTTTGATTTTTCGAGCGCTAAAATAGCGATTTTTGAGGCTGGCGCAAGTAAAATACTTGCGATTTTTTGAGCGGGAGACCTCAATATTCCTACTATTTTCGCTCTTGCTTCATCTAAGGATGGCAAAGTAGCAACATTTTGTACTCCAGTAACATCCAAAATATCCTCGCCCATGATTCCACCAAGGATTTTCAGATTAGAATTTTCTTTTGAAAAATTAGTTAATATTTTAGCTGAAGTAATTGCATCGGATGATAAAGCAACAGCTGTTGGACCAGTAAACAATTTGGATAAATCTTTGCATCTAGTTTTTTCTAATGCTAATTTGGTAATTCTATTTTTAGTTATTTTGAATTGAATACCGTGTTCTCTCATTTTTTTTCTTAATTCATCCAATTGTTTAACTGTTAAACCTTGATAATGAGCGACTATTACTGCGTCAGATTTATCAAACTGAGTAGTCATTTCTTTTATATATGATTGTTTTTTTTCTTTACTTATCATAATTAAAAATTCTTTCCTAATTTGACTTTATATGCAACTCCCATAGTAGAAGTTACAAAAATATTTCTTATTAAGTCACCTTTAATGGTTAAATTTGATTTTTCTTTCTCAAGAGTATCTAGGACAGTATTAAAATTTTTAATTAAGTTATCATCAGAAAAAGATTTCTTTCCAAAACTTAACCCTATGTTTCCATCTTTATCATTTTTAAGTTCTATTTGACCTGCTTTAGCATTCTTAACAGCAAGAACTATATCATCTGTTACTGTTCCTAATTTTGGATTTGGCATAAGGCCTTTAGGACCTAAAATTTTTCCAAGTTTTGATAACTTTAACATCATAGATGTAGTACAAATTAATTTTTCAAAGTTTAAATCCCCATTTTTAATTTTATCAATTAAATCATCTCCTCCTACTAAATCAGCACCTGCATCTTTAGCAGCTTTTTGTTTAGTTTCTTCTGCTACTACAGCTACTTTTGTTTTTTTACCAGTACCTCCTGGAAGATTAACTGCTGTTCTTAAACTAATTTCGTTTTTTTTTTGTTTGTTATTAATTAAAATGCTTAAATCGATTGACTCATCAAATTTTGTGGTACAATTTTTTTTAATTATTGGAATTAAATTATTAATCGTATCTGGTTTTACTAAATTTGTATTTTCTGGAAGTTTTTTATATCTTTTAGATTTCATTAATCCTTTACCTCAATTCCCATAGATCTTGCTGATCCTGCTATTATTTTAACTGCTTCATCAATGTCGTGAGCATTAAGATCTTCCATTTTCTTTTTTGCTATCTCCTCTGCTTGTTTTTTTGTAATAGATGCAACTATATTTCTCCCTGGTTCTTGGGAGCCGCTTTTTAATTTTGCTGCTTCCTTTATAAAATGTGAAGCTGGTGGAGACTTAATTATAAAATCAAATTTTTTATCTTTATAAACAGTTATTATTACAGGAACTGGTTTACCAATAAAATTTTTCGTTTTATCATTAAAGGCTTTACAAAATTCCATGATGTTTATGCCTCTTTGTCCTAATGCTGGACCAACTGGAGGAGCAGGGTTTGCTTGTCCACCTTTAATTTGTAATTTTACATATCCACTTATTTCTTTTTTTGCCATTAACTTGCCTTTTCAATTTGATTAAACTCAAGATCTACTGGAGTAGGTCTTCCAAATATTGAAACCGATACTTTAACTCTAAGTTTATCCTCGTCTATATCCTCTATTAGTCCAGAAAATGATGCAAAAGGTCCATCAACAACTTGAACTTTTTCTCCTACTGAATAATCTATTGAAGATTTCGGTTGGGCTACCCCATCTTTCATTTGACCTAAAATTTTTTCTATTTCTTTATCAGATACTGGAACAGGTATACCCTTGGATCCTAAAAATCCACTTACTTTTTTGATACCCTTTATCATATGATAAATATTATTATCCATCTCACTTTTTATTAGCACATATCCTGGGAAATATTTTTTTTTTCTTTGTACTCTTTTACCTCTTTTTACTTCGGTTACATCATGAGTTGGAACAACAATTTCCTCTATTTTTTCAGATATTTTGGCCTTATCTGCTTCCTCTTTGATAAGTTGTGCAACTTTATTTTCAAAGCTTGAGTGTGATTGAACGATATACCAATTTTTCATTATAATCCTATTTTAAGTATTAATCCCAAAACAAATTGGAAAAGTTGATCCATT
>CACNFB010000001.1 GCA_902619665.1 uncultured Pelagibacteraceae bacterium | reverse complement strand
ACAAATTTAAAGTTTAAAGCGAGTTACATTTACTACTTTTTACTAACTTCAGCTGTCACAATAGCAACTATATATTTTTTAACTCAAAAAGATTTTTTATTAATTATTTTGGTTTTTTCTCTAGTTTTTTTAAGTATTAAAACGCTCACTAATTTTTTTAAAAATAATACAAATCACGCACAAAACTTATCACATTTGGGATTTGCCATGTTAATGTTATCAATATTATTTAATAGTATTAGCTCTACTGAAATTATTAAAAATATTAAGGTTGGAGAAAGTTTTATCTCAAAAAACGAAAAAATAACTTTTGAAGAAGTTAAAACTAATGAAAAAAAAAACTATTCTTCAATAATTGGTACTTTTGAAGTAAAAAATAAAAATAATAAAATAATTAAACTATATCCAGAGATTAGAATTTATAATCAGCCGGTTATTGCAACGAGTGAAGCAGCGATTAAAACAACTTTATTCAAAGATAGATTTATAACAATAAATTTAATAAAGGATGAGCAACTATTTAATGTTAGATATCAGAATAAACCATTCATGATCTGGATATGGATATCTACATTAATAATAATTTTTGGGGGTACATTTGCGGTTTTCAGTAAAAAAAAAAATTATTCTTAGTTTTTTAATGTTAGTTTTTTTTGTTTTTTGCTTTTTAGTTTTTAATAAAGCATTGATTAAGGATAAAATATATTCTCCTGATTTTAAAAATAAGAAAACAACTTACCTAGTAGACTTTAGCTTACCTGAATTATATTCATCTGATGAAATACAACTAAGCGAGGTTATTGGAAACAAGGAATTTTCCTTGGTTAATGTCTGGGCTTCATGGTGCGTTCCTTGCAGGGAAGAAAATGATCTTCTTAAGAATTTAAGTAGTATTAGCTCACTGCAAATTATTGGTATAAATTATAAAGATAGAAAAAAAAATTCTATAAAATTTTTAAATAATTATGGAAACCCATTTAAATATAATTTAGTAGACAAAGATGGAACGGAGTCAATAAACCTAGGTGCTTATGGTGTTCCAGAAACTTTCTTAGTTAACAAAAATAGAAAAATTTTAATAAAGATTATAGGACCAATAAATGACAATGACGTTAAACAAATCAGGGAGATTGTTAATGGTTAAAAAAAAATTTATGGTCTTTTTATTTTTATTTGTTAACTTTTTTGGAAACTGTTATTCTGAAACAGAACCTTATTCTAAACTTGAAAATGACATAGCAAAAAATTTAAGATGCCTAATTTGTCAGGGTCAGTCTATATACGACTCTAATTCTGAATTTGCATTAAGTATGAGAATCTACATTAAAGATCAAATAGATAATGGTTACTCAGAAGATAAAATTTATAATATGTTAATCAAAAAATACGGTCAATGGATTGTTTATGATCCTGGATATTCAAAAAAAACCTTTTTATTGTGGTTTATGCCAATATTGTTTTTTTTATTAGGTGGTGCAATAATATATTTAAGAATATATAAGAGTAAAAAAATATGAAAAATTTTTTAAAAATTTTATTAGTTGTCATTTGCACCTTTATGACCTTTGAAAAGTTGTTTGCTGATGAAAAACAAAAAATGGATACTGGTCATAAATATAATATTTATACTGGAATGTTTGATTTTAGCGATAATGGGAAAAAATCTCAAATTTTAGGAATTCAACATTTGAATGATAATCTTTTCAAAGATAGCCTTATAGGCACAATTAAACCTATTACTGGTTTTATGTTAACTGCTGACTCAGCCTCATATCTTTATACAGGTGTTCAAGCTGAGTACAATATTGGTAAATTAAATTTAACACCAAGTTTCACACCAGGTTTATATCATGAGGGTGATGGGAAAGACCTTGGTCACTTGGTGGAATTTAAAAGCGAGCTTCAATTATCCTTAGATTTATCACCAAGTACAGAGTTCGGCTTTTCATATAATCATATATCTAATGCTAGTTTAGGAGAAAAAAATCCTGGGGCAAATAGTTATATGTTTAATTTCTTCAAAAGCTTTTAAATTGTGTATATGAATTTAAAAGATTGCCATAATTTTAGTGACTTTAGAATTTTGGCCAAAAAAAAATTACCGTCACCAATTTTTCATTATATTGATGGTGCTGCAGATGATGAGATTACATACAACCGAAACACATCTGCATTTAATGATGTAGATCTTGTACCCAACGTATTGAGAGGCGTTGAAAACGTAGATTTGTCTACAACAATTTTTGGGAAAAAAATTGATTTACCTTTTTACTGTTCCCCAACTGCTTTACAAAGATTATTTCATTATGATGGGGAAAGAGCAGTAGGAAAAGCAGCACAAAAATTTAATACAATGTTTGGCGTTTCAGCTTTAGCTACTGTAAGTGTTGAAGAAATCTCGTCTTTAATTGACACACCAAAAATGTTTCAATTCTATTTTCACAAAGACAGAGGATTAAATGATTCTTGTTTAGAAAGAGCGAAAGCAGCTAAATTTGATGTTATGGCTTTAACTGTGGATACTATAACAGGTGGAAACCGTGAGAGAGATTTAAGAACGGGTTTTACATCACCACCTAAACTTACTTTATCAAGTTTATTTAGTTTCGCGACTAAACCAATGTGGGGGATAAATTATCTTACAAAAGGTAAATTTGAATTACCACATTTACAAGATTTTGTAAAAGAGGGCACAAGCACTAACTCATCAATTGGTAATTATTTTTCTACAATGTTGGACCAATCCATGAATTGGAATGACGCTGAGAAGTTATGTTCTAAGTGGGGCGGTCATTTTGCACTTAAGGGAATTATGAGTGTTGAAGATGCCAAAAAAGCAGTTGATATTGGATGTACTGGAATAATGGTTTCTAATCATGGAGGAAGACAGCTAGATGGATCAAGGTCACCATTTGATCAACTAGCAGAAATAGTTGATGCAGTAGGTGACAAAATTGATGTTATTTGTGAAGGCGGGTTTCAGAGAGGAACACACATGCTCAAAGCTTTATCTCTAGGCGCAAAGGCTTGCGCTGGAGGGAGATTGTACCTTTATGCTTTAGCTGCTGCAGGACAAGCAGGAGTAGAGAGAGCATTAGGTCAATACAAAGCTGAATTAGAACGAGATATGAAATTAATGGGATGTACTAAGATTAGCGACCTCAATAGAAATAATTTAAGATTTAGATACACTTAAAAAAAAATTCTATGAGTCTAAAAGAATGTTATAATTTTGAGGACTTTAGAAAATTAGCAAAAAAAAAACTACCTTCTCCAATTTTCCATTACATTGATGGTGGTGCAGATGATGAAACTACTCTTAAAAGAAATACAGAAGCCTTTAATGATTGTGATCTAATACCAAATATTTTAGCTAGCGTAGGTAAACCAGATTTATCTACAAACATATTTGGAAGAAAAATTGATATGCCAATTTTCTTATCTCCATGTGCTATGCAAAGATTATATCACCACGATGGTGATAAAGCCTCCGCAAAAGCTGCTAATAAATTTGGAACATTTTATAGTATGTCTACAATGGCAAACAATACAATTGAGGAAATTTCTAATTTATCTAGTGGTCCTAAATTATTTCAGCTTTATGTCCATAAAGATCAATCTATAACAAATGATTTGATTGACCGTTGTAGAAGGTCAGGATTTGACGGAATGTGTTTAACCGTAGATACTCTTGTTGCAGGTAATAGAGAGAGAGATCACAGAACAGGTTTTACAACCCCACCAAAACTGACTTTAAAAAGCCTTTTGAGTTTTGCTATGCATCCAGGCTGGGTTTTTAATTATTTAACTCATGAAAAATTTAAATTAGCTAATGTTGCAACAAAAACTGATAAAGGAACTAATATTGCTAAATCAGTTATAGATTACATTAATGAGCAGTATGATCCAGCTATGAATTGGAAAGATGCAGAGTATTGTGTAAAAAAATGGAATGGCCCTTTTGCTTTAAAAGGAGTTATGTCAGTTGAGGATGCAAAAAAAGCGATTGATATTGGGTGCACTGCTATAATGATTTCTAATCATGGCGGTCGACAACTAGATGGCTCAAGATCACCGTTTGACCAAATCAAAGCGATATCCGATGCTGTTGGTGATAAACTGGAAATTATTTTGGATGGCGGGATTAGAAGAGGTTCTCATGTCTTAAAAGCAATAGCCGCTGGAGCTAAAGCTTGTAGTTTTGGTAAAATGTTTTTGTTCTCTTTAGCCGCAGGTGGTCAGCAAGGAGTTGAGCATTTATTGAAGACAATACATGACGAAATTAATAGAAATATGGTTTTAATGGGTTGTAAAAATTTAAAAGAGTTGAATAGTTCAAAATTAATTTATAGAAATATTAGGTAATTATAAAAACTTATGAAACTGGCAAAAAGTTTAAACAGATTAGGAACTGAGACTGCATTCTCAGTTTTAGCAGAAGCAAAAAAATTAGAGGCATCGGGAAAACCAATGATACATCTTGGATTAGGTCAACCTGATTTTAAAACTCCAAAGCATGTAGTTGATGCTGCAAAAAAAGCTTTAGACGATGGCCATCATGGTTATGTTTTATCAAATGGAATTCTAGAATGCAGACAAGCAGTTTCAAGAAAAATTAAAACTCTTTACAATCAAGATGTTGATCCAGAAAGAATTATCATAATGCCAGGTGGTAAACCAACAATGCATTATGCAATCCAATGTTTTGGTGAACCAGGTGTAGAAATAATTCATCCAACGCCAGCTTTTCCAATTTATGAGTCTATGATTAACTATACGGGATCTACTCCTGTGCCATACGATCTTACTAAAGATAAAGACCTAAAGTTTAATGCAGAGGAAATATTGTCTTTAATAACTGACAAAACAAGATTATTAATTTTGATTAATCCTAATAACCCAACAGGAAGTTTTGTAGAAAAATCTGAAATCGATAAACTTGCTAAAGGTTTAGAGCAACACCCACATGTTACAATTCTGAGTGATGAGATTTATAGTAGACAAATTTTTGATGGTAAAGAGATGCCAACTTTTTTTAATTATCCTAAATTAAGAGAGAGACTCATTGTATTAGAAGGATGGAGTAAAGCCTATTCTATGACTGGATGGAGATTAGGTTGGAGTTTTTGGCCAGAGCATTTAGTTGAACATGTCAATAAACTATTAATAAATAGTGTTTCTTGTGTAAATGCTGCTGCTCAATATGCTGGTATTGCTGCATTAGACGGACCAGACGATTCTATACATGAAATGATGGAAAAATTTACGGCAAGAAGAGATCTTATTCACAAAGGTTTAAATGATCTACCAGGTGTGGAATGTAGTTTACCTGGTGGTGCATTTTATGCTTTTCCAAAAGTAAAAGAGACTGGAATGAATGGAAGAGAATTTTGTAAAAAAGCTATGCACGAAGCTGGTGTTGCAATCGTACCAGGAACAGCATTTGGTCAAACTTGTCAGGATTATGTGAGATTTAGTTTCGCAGCATCAAGAGATAACATTTCTCAAGCATTAGAAAACATAAAAAAAATGCTTAAATAATTTAAGTATTTTTTTTGTAAGATTTATATAGTATCATTAACATATGAATAGCGAACTTCAGTCCGAATTAAAAAAAATATTAAATTCTAGGTTTTCTGAGTCAGAATCAACAAGATTGAATTATGCAAGAGGAGAAGACACTTATGATCCAATTTTATCTAAGGCTGTAGTATTTCCAGAAACTAATGAAGAAGTTTCCAAAATATTAAAATTATGCAACCAACATAAGATACCTGTTGTTCCTTTTGGAACAGGGACTTCTTTAGAAGGAAATGTTGTTGGGAACGATCAAGGGATTACAATTTCTCTTGAAAAAATGAACAAAGTACTAAGTGTAAACGTAGAAGATTTTGATTGCAAAGTTCAGGCATGTGTAACTAGAGAACAATTGAATGACTATTTAAGGGAAGATGGGGTATTTTTTCCAATCGATCCAGGTGCAAATGCAGCAATAGGTGGAATGGCCTCTACTTCAGCGTCAGGAACAATGGCAGTTAAATATGGAACTATGAAAACTGTTATAACCGGATTAACAGTTGTTTTACCAAATGGAGATATAATAAAAACTGGGAGTAGAACAAAAAAAACTTCAGCTGGATATAATTTAACCAATTTATTTATTGGTTCAGAAGGTACTCTCGGAGTTATTACGGAGATCCAGCTAAGATTGTCACCAATCCCAGAAAGTATTATGAGTGCTGTATGTCACTTTAAAACTCTAGAGGATGCAGTTAAAACTGCACAAGAGGTAATTCAGTATGGTATTCCAATTGCAAGAATTGAAATGCTTAATAAAGATCAAATGGAAATTAGTATAGAATACTCTAAATTAAAAGACGTAGAAGCTACACCGACTTTATTTTTTGAATTCCATGGATCAGAAACTTCTAATAAAGAGTCAATCAATATTGTCGAAGAAATATCAAAAAATAACAATGGAAGCTCCTTTAAATGGGCAAAAGATTTAACGGATAGAAATAAGCTATGGAAAGCAAGACATGATGTCTATTATTCTGTCAAAGCGCAAATAAATAATGGCAGAGTGTATTCAACTGATGTTTGTTTACCAATTTCTAAAATAACGGAATGTGTTAACTTTGCAGATGCTGAGGCTAAAAAATTTGGTTTAAGAGCCCCAATGGTTGGTCACCTTGGTGATGGTAATTTCCATGTTTTACTACCTTATGATCCAGAAAAAAAAGAGACCTATCAAAAAATACGAAAATTTAGTGATATTCTTATAGAAAAAACATTGGAATTAGAAGGCACAATTACTGGAGAACATGGAGTTGGGCTTCATAAAAAAGATTACCTTCTTAAAGAACATGGTGATAATTTACCTGTTATGAAATCTATCAAAAGAACCATTGATCCAAACAATATAATGAATCCTGGTAAAATTTTTGACTTAAACTAATAAGTTGAATGAAAAAAATTTTAATTACCAGAAAACTTCTAAGATCAAATGAGGAAAAAGCCTCAAAGTTGTGGGAGGCTAAACTTAATTTAAATGATGAACTTTATTCTCAATCTAAATTAGTGGAATTAAGCCAAGGTTGTGATGGTATATTAACATCGCTAACTGATAAAATGGATGAGGCAACTATCAATAAATTACCAGAGAGCATAAAAATTTTATCAAATTTTGCAGTAGGATTTGGTAATATTGATTTAGTAGCTGCTAAAAAAAGAAATATAGCAGTGACAAACACACCAGATGTCTTAACAGATGCAACAGCCGAAATAGGAATATTGTTAATTCTAGGAGCTTGCAGAAGAGCAAGTGAAGGTATTCAAGCCGCAAAAGAGTCTAATTGGAAATGGTCAGCAGACTATTTAATTGGCAAACAATTAACTGGCTCAAGGTTAGGTATTTTAGGGATGGGACGTATTGGTCAAAAAATTGCTAAGATAGCAAAGTCGCTTGGAATGATAATACATTATCACAATAGATCTAAATTGAGCTCTGATAAAGAACAAGGGGCTACTTATCATGATAATCTAAAAAGTTTAATGGAAGTGTCAGATGTATTATCTGTATGTTGCCCAGCCTCAAAAGAAACAATTAATCTTATAAATAAAGAAACTTTAGAGTATTTACCAAAGGGTGCAGTAGTAACTAATGTAGCTAGAGGAGATATAGTAGACGATGAAGCTTTACTGGATGCATTAGATAGAAGAAAAGTTTATGCAGCTGGTTTAGATGTTTATAAAAACGAACCTAATTTAAACCCAGGATATCTTAAACATAAAAGTGTTTTCATACTACCTCATCTTGGAAGTGCCACTAAAGAAACTAGAACAGCCATGGCTAATCTTGCTATCGATAACATTGAGGAATTTTTCAAAACGGGTAACTGCAAAAATAAGGTAAATTGATAAACTTATACTACCAATAGTTGTAAATAATTAAGTTTAGAACAATTTTAACTTAAGACTCCAAGTTCATTTTGTGCTTTAATATTATCAAGTTAATTAACTAATAGAGGAGAAATAAATGATTAAAGAAAAAAAATCATTGAAGGGAAAAATTCCTTCAAGACGTAAGTTCTTTAAGGCAGCGGCAGCGACTGGTGCAGCAGCAACAGCAGCAGTAGCAATGCCAAACATTGCATTCGGAGCTCCACAAACTCTAAAAATGCAAGCTGCATGGCCAAGTGGTGCTAACATCTTTTTTGAAATGGCAGGAGACTATTGCAAAATGGTTAGCGACATGTCTGGCGGTTCTTTAAAAATCGATCTTCAACCAGTTGGAGCAGTTGTGAAGACTAGTGAGATCGGTCAAGCGGTAAGTTCAGGTGCTGTAGATATGGGACACTGGGTAACTGCTTATTGGTATGGTAAAAATCCAGCAGCATCATTATTTGGTACTGGACCATCATACGGTATGTCATCTCAAGAAGTAATGGGATGGATGGAGTACGGTGGCGGAAGAAAACTGTATGAAGAAACACTTGCAAAAGTTGGTTTCGATTACACAGGTGTATTCCACATGCCTATGCCAGCACAACCTTTTGGTTGGTTTAAAAAGAACGTAACAAAAGTATCTGACGTTAAAGGTATGAAGTACAGAACAGTTGGTCTTGCTACTAACGTTCTTACTGCAATGGGAATGGTCGTAAGACAGTTACCAGGTGGTGAAATTCAACCAGCTATGAAAACTGGTTTGATTGAAGCAGCTGAGTTTAACAACCCAACTTCAGACTCTCAGTTTGGTATGCAAGATGTTTCTAAGCATTATCACTTAGGAAGCTTCCACCAATCT
Source organism: uncultured Pelagibacteraceae bacterium (assembly GCA_902619665.1). Lineage (GTDB taxonomy): Bacteria > Pseudomonadota > Alphaproteobacteria > Pelagibacterales > Pelagibacteraceae > Pelagibacter. Next base: position 164,693 of record CACNFB010000001.1, on the reverse strand, counting down.
CAAGAGATGTTTGAGATACCAATTAACAATAAAACATTTAATGGTCTGTCACCAGCTAACCAAGCAATATTGAAAAATGCTGCTTACGCTGCAAACACAGATAACTACTTTAAAGCATTAGTTAGATATTCAGCTGATTTATCTAAATTAATGAATCAACATAAAGTAAATGTTTACCAAACTTCAGATGAAATTTTAGCTCAACAATTAAAAGGTTGGGATAAAGTTATCGGTGATTTCAATAAGAAAGATCCTTTCTTTAAGAAAATCGTTGATTCTCAAAAAGCATACGCTAAGAGAGTAATGAAATACTTGCTGATGAATCAGCCTAATTACAAGCTAGCTTATGAAAATGAGTTTGGACCAATTGCTAAAGTAAAAATATAATCAAGATATAATCTTAATTAAGGGGGCCAATGGCCCCCTTTTTTTTGTTTGATTAATAGATAGAATTTAACGTAAAGTGATATTATGAAATCTTTCATAAAATTTGCTGACACATTAAGCGCATCAATGGGTAAAGCCTTCTCATGGTGCATAGTTATACTTATGGGTGGAACATGTTATGAAGTAATAATGGCTTACGCTTTTAATAGCCCTACACTTTGGAATTTTGACTTTAGTTTACAAATGTATGGTGCAATTTTTATGATGGCAGGTGCTTATTGTTTGTCAACAGAGGCACATGTTAGAGGAGATGTTATTTATAGATTGTTTCCTACAAAAGTTCAGGGCTGGATTGATTTAATTTTATATTTTATTTTTTTCTTTCCTGGAATTTTGGCTCTAGTATTTTATGGATACGAATATGCAGCATTAGCATGGAAAATTAAAGAAACTAGTTGGAACAGTCCAGCACAAATACAAATTTATATGGCAAAATCCATAATACCACTGTCAGGACTTTTATTAACGATCCAAGGAATTAGCGAAGTTTGTAGAGCGATCATCTGTATTAAAACAGGTCATTGGCCGGAGAGAATGTCAGCAGGTGCTGAAGAAACTGAAAAAATATTAATGAGAACATCTCAGAAAGACGAAAAAGCTGATGTTATTTGAATTAACAAATCCAGAAATTGCAATATTAATGATGAGCTTATTTTTATTTGCAGTTCTTTTAGGTTTCCCAATTGCATTCACTCTGTTAGCTATGGGTGTAGGGTTTGGATATTACGCTTATTTTGATCCAACTAGGATGGATCATCTGCTTGATAATCGGATATTTTCTTTATTAGTCCAAAATACTTACACCATAATGGATAATACAGTTTTAACTGCAGTGCCTTTATTTTTATTTATGGGTTACTTAGTTGAAAGAGCTGGGATAGTAGCAAAATTGTTTTTTGCTATAAGACTTGCTTCCCATAGATTGCCAGCCTCAATGGCTGTCGCAGCACTTGTAACATGTGCATTATTTTCTACAGCAACAGGAATAATTGGAGCAGTTGTAACTTTAATGGGTCTTTTAGCTTGGCCAGCAATGATAAGAGCTGGATATGATAAAAAATTTGCATCCGGAGTTATATGTTCAGGAGGATGTCTGGGAATTTTAATACCTCCAAGTATTATGTTAATTGTATATGCAGTAATAGCTCAATTATCCCCACTAAGACTTTTTGCTGCCGCTATATTTCCTGGCTTAATGTTAGCAGGCCTTTATATTTTATATGTAATTATAAGAGCATATTTCAATCCGTCTTTAGCACCTAAGCCCGCAGCAGAAGAAATTCCGCCAAGATCAGTAATTTTAAAAGAAGTTCTAGTTTCTTTTGTTCCATTGTTCTCATTAATAATTTTAGTTTTAGGTACAATTTTAGGAGGACTAGCTACTCCAGCAGAGGCGGCTGCAGTAGGAGCATTTGGAGCTTTAATTTTATCTTTTTTTTATAAGTCATTAAAATGGAAGAATTTTAAAGAATCTGTTTTTCTAACAGCCAAAACAAGTGCAATGATTATGTGGTTATTCGTTGGATCTTGGACATTTGCATCAGTTTTCTCATATTTAGGCGGCCATGAAGTTTTTGAAGAATTTTTTAAATCAATGGATATTCAACCTTGGCAATTTTTAGTTATCACACAAATTATAATATTTTTACTTGGTTGGCCGCTAGAGTGGACTGAAATTTTAATTATATTTGTCCCAATATTTTTACCGCTAGTAGAATTTTTTGGAGTAAACCCGTATTTTTTTGCAATGTTAATAGCTTTAAATTTGCAAACATCTTTTCTAACTCCACCGATGGCAATGTCGGCTTATTATTTAAAGGGTGTGCAAAGTAGAAACGTTGAATTAATGCAAATTTTTAGAGGTATAATGCCTTTTCTTGGAATAGTAATATTTGCAATGGTTTTAATGTATATGTTTCCTGGTATCGCTTTATGGTTACCAGATGTTTTATTCGCAGAATAAATTTTAATGTCCAATATATTTCAATTAACTGTCTCTGAAATAGCAGAAAAAATAAAAAAATCTGATCTAAACTCTGTTGATTTGTGTAAATCATACATTGAGCAAATAGATAAATTTGAAAAAGATGTAAAAGCTTGGGCCCATTTTGATAAAAAACTACTTCTAGAAAAAGCAGAAGAAGCAGACAATCATAGAAGGTCGGGCAAACCCGTAGGGCCTCTTCATGGAATTCCGGTAGCATTAAAAGATATAATAGGAACATATGATATGCCAACTGAGTGTGGAACTGTTTTAAGAAAAGGAAAAACAGAGTCACAAAATGCAGAGGTAGTAGATTTGCTTAAATCAGCAGGAGCATTAATCATGGGAAAAACAAATACTTCTGAATTAGCTTACCTTGCTCCACCTAAAACAACAAATCCTCACGATTATTCAAGAACTCCAGGTGGATCTTCTAGTGGGTCGGCAGCTGTTATAGCTTCTCATATGGCGCCTTTATCAATTGGTTCTCAAACAGGAGGTTCAGTGATTAGACCAGCGTCTTACTGTGGTGTCGTTGGTTACAAACCAAGTTATGGATTAATTTCACGTAATGGAGTTTTAAGAACTTCGTATAATCTTGACCATATAGGAGTTTTTGGAAGAACCGTAGAGGATGTTGCTTTACTTGCAAAAGTGTTAATCAAAAAAGATTCTTACGATAAAGCGACCATACATTATTCCTCAGAATTTATGTTAGACGAGTGTAAAAAAGGACCTATGTTTGATCCAAAGTTTATTTTTTATAAGACAGATAGTTGGAAGAAAGTTGATAAAAAATCTAGAGAGGCATTTGAATATTTTATAAAATCTTTTAAAAAAAATATTGAAGTATTTGATACTCCTTCATACTTTAAGGATATAGACAAATACCACAGATTAATACATGAAACTGATTTAGCTAATAACTTTCAAGTTTATTACAAAAAGTCAAAATCAAAACTTTCAAAGGAAATGCAATCAGCTATTTCAAAAGGTATGAAGCATTCTGCTAAAGAATATTTAGATGCCGTTGACTTTATGGAGAGGAGTTATGAGTCTTATAAAGAGGTATTCGAAGATTATCATGGAGTGTTAAGTCCATGTAGTACTGGTGTAGCTGATAAAGGTTTAAAAAGTACAGGAAGTGCTGATTTTAATAGAGTATGGTCGTATATGCATACACCAGCAATTTCTCTACCTTTACTTCAAGGAGAAAATAATTTACCATTAGGTGTCCAATTAGTTGGCGACAGGCATGACGATAACAGATTTTTAGGTGTAGCTAACTGGCTGGAAAAGGAGAGCAAAAAATTTAATGAATAAAATCACAGTTATTATTGGTCTAAGTTTTGCAATATTTTTTTTAGTTGGACTCGCAACAACACTAACAAGATCTATGATGATTGGTTTTTTGGATGTTTTGCCAGTATATATCTTAATGGGTATAGCGATAGTAATGATGATATACGAATCTTTTTTCGATAAATCATAACACGTTTCGTGATTAAAAAAGAGCTTCTAGCTTATTCTTTATTAGTAATTCAACCAATATTTATGGCAAGCAATCTTGTAGTTGCAAGAGGTGGAGTTGAATACATACCGCCAATATCTCTTGCTTTTTGGCGGTGGTTAACAGTTTTTTTAATTCTTCTAATTTTTAATTACACAATTTTTTCTAAAAAAAAAATTATTCTTAAAGAATATAAGAAATTGTTTTTTTTGGGTTTTATGGGATGCGGAGTTTGTGGAGCTTTTCCATTTATTGCAGGTCAAACTACGACAATAATAAATATGGGTATAATTTATACTTCTTCTCCAATTTTTATAATTTTAATAAGCTATTTTTTTTTTAAAGAAAAAATGAATTTACTTAAAATAATAGGACTAATATCATGTTTATTGGGAGTTATAATTATTATTATCAAAGGAGATTATTTAGCATTAATTGAACTAATGTTTACCAAAGGTGATCTCTGGATGTTAGGAGCATCAATTGGTTGGGCTTTATACTCTATTTTTTTATTTTATTGGAAGTCATCGCTTAAAGTATTTGAACGTTTTACACTAATATCTTTATTTGGTGCTTTAAGTTTATTACCTTTTTATCTGACTGAAGAAATTTTTATAAAAAGTACTACGTTTGATACAAACTTTATAATTTGGGTAATATTTGCTGCAGTCTCACCAGGGATAATAGCATTTTCCTTGTATACCTATGCTCAAAAATATTTAGGAGCAACTACAACTGGTTTCACTTTATACCTTTTTACTGTGTATGGTGCTTTTTATGGAATTTTGTTTTTTGGTGAAAATTTAAAAACTTTCCATGTATATGGAACAATATTAGTATTTTTAGGTGTTTATTTAGTAAAATATAAAAAAAAAAATGTATAAGAAAATTTCAATGATAATTTTAAATTCAGCTATAGCTTTAACAGTCATTTATCTAGTGGTTGTAATCGTTATTTTTCTTTCACAGAGAAAATTAATGTATCACCCTAATGAAAATAACTATCTTGAGGAAAATCAATTAAATCATAAAATTGAAAAAGTTTATATAAATTCAGATTTTAAACTTTTAGGCTGGCATCATGTAAAAAATAAAAAATTTAAAACATTGCTATTTTTTCATGGTAATGCAGGAAATCTTCAAAATAGAATTTATAAATTAAACGATATTTCAAAACTTGATTTAAACTATTTGATTATAGCTTACAGAGGATTTAGTGGTAATAAGGGTGAGCCAAATGAAATCGGTCTTTACAAAGATTCTGAGGCAGCAAAAAAATGGCTAAATAATATTGGTGTATCTGACAAAGACATAATTTTATACGGTGAGTCGTTAGGAACAGCAGTGGCTGTTGATTTAGCATCAAAACATAATTTTGCAGGAATAATTTTAGAGTCGCCTTTTACATCAATGGTTAAATTATCAAAAATATATTATCCATATTTACCAGTAAAAATACTTTTGAAAGATAAATACGAATCGATAAAAAAAATTGATAAAATAAATTTTCCTAAAATGGTAATGCATGGTGACAAAGATAAAATTGTCCCTTTCAGCATGGGAAAAGAAATGTTCGAAAAGTTTTCTGAACCCAAGTTAAGTTATTTTAGAAAAGATGATGACCATATGATGGAATTTGATGAAGAGTTGTTAGAAAAAATTAAAAATTTTTTAAAAATTATATAGTGATCAATTAAAATTAATGAAATTTTTAGAAAAACTTTCACTATCAAAGATTTGAAGATCATCCTCTTTTTCACCAAACCCTAAAGCGATAATCGGTAACTGAAATTTTTTAGAAACTGCAATTAAAATACCACCTTTTGCTGTACCATCAAGTTTGGTCATAATTAACCCTGTGATTGGTATAATCTTATTGAATTCTTCGACTTGATTTATAGCGTTTTGACCAGATGTAGCGTCTAAGACTAAAATTACATCTTGTGGCGCTTTCTCATCTATTTTTTTTATTACATTTCCAATTTTTTTAAATTCATCCATTAAATTTTTTTTATTTTGCAATCTACCCGCTGTATCTATTAAAGTAATATCTACATTATTTTTCTTTGCAAACTCCATAGCCTTATAGGCAACAGATGCAGGATCACTTCCTGGTTCGGACTTAATTATTTCGCAATTTAATTTTTTTGACCATCTCTCCAGCTGATCAATTGCTGCTGCTCTAAATGTGTCACAAGCTACAAAAATTACTTCATTATGATTTAATTTATAAAGTTTTGACATTTTTGCAATTGTTGTGGTTTTGCCTACACCATTTACTCCAGAGATAAGAACTGCTTTTCTCTCTTGAGTTTTACTAAAAAAATTTTTGTTTTCTAAAGGTTTCAATAAAGAATTTATATAATTATTTATAATATTTTGAATCTCTTCAAGTTCGTTCTTACTCGGATCAATTTTACGGTTAGAAATTTCCTCTCTAATTTCAGAAGATGCTTTTACCCCAACATCTGATTGGATCAAAAATTCTTCAATTTTTTCTAATTCTTTATCACCAATTTCTTTGTTAATTATGATTTCTTTAATACCTTTAGAAAAATTTGAAGTAGTTTTTTTTAAACCGTCTTTAAATTTTTTAAAAATATTTATCATAGGTTTAAATGAATTTTTTTTATATTAGATACATTTCCTTCCATAAGGATATTTCCATCAACGTCCTTATTTATTTTGATCTTTCCTAATTTAAATTCAATTTCAGTAGGATAAATTGAAACTTTATTTATTTCACCTGCAATTGCTGTAGCACACGCTGCAGTACCACAAGCTTTAGTCAAGCCTGCCCCTCTTTCCCAATGTAAAATCTTAAAATGTTTATCATTAATTTTTTTTGCAAATGTCACGTTTACTTTTTCTGGAAACAAAGAATTACTTTCAATTTTAGGCCCTATGTCTTTTATTTGAATTTTATCTAAATCTTCAGTAAAAAAAATTATATGCGGATTTCCAACATTCACTGCTGTCCCTGAAAGATTAAGATTATCTACTTTAATTTCAACATTCTTTGTATCTACTTCTTTTGCTAAAGGTATTTCATTCCAATTTGTTTTAGGAATTCCAATATTAGTTTGGATATTATTCTCATTTAAGATTTTAGATTTTAGAATACCGCTCTCCGTTTCAAATGTGATTTCACTTTTAGCATTTTCTTTTGACAAAAGGCTTGCTACACATCTCGTACCATTACCACAAGCTGCTGAGTCGGATCCATCAGAATTTTTAAAAATTAAATAAGCATCAACTTTTTCACTTTTTTTAACTAAAATTAGTTGATCGCAACCAATTTTTTTTCTGTCACAAATACTTTTTATTTGAGACTTATTCAATTCAAAGTCACTATCTCTTTGATCTATAATAACAAAGTCATTTCCTAAACCGTCCATTTTATATGCTTTAAAATCCATATATTTATACTTAACTTATTTATTGACTTTTTGAACCTCTATTATAGTTTCTCACCACTTCCGCAAAAAAACAACATTTTGCGGTGTCTTTGGAAACAAAGAGATCGACACCAGTCAGCGAGGGTTCGCCCACTGGTGCGATGACTGCTGGATTAAAATATGTTTGAAAATTTAACAAATAAATTCGAGAGTATACTCGATAAATTTAAAAAATCACCATCACTTGATGAAGGTCAGGTTGATGATGGTTTAAGATTAATAAGACAAGCTCTATTAGAGGCAGATGTTTCTTTAGATGTCGCAAAAGAATTTATTAATAATGTTAAACCGAAAGTTTTAGGGAAAGAAATTCTAAGATCAACAGCTCCTGGGCAGATGGTTGTAAAAATTGTCTATGACGAGCTTGTAAATTTCTTAGGTGATAAAAATCAAGAAATTAATTTAAAATCTAATCCACCAATTTCAATTATGATGGTAGGACTCCAAGGATCTGGTAAGACAACTAGTACCGCAAAATTATCTAAATTTTTAGAAAAAAATAACAAAAAAAAGATCATGATGGCAAGTTTAGATATCTATCGTCCTGCTGCTCAAGACCAATTAAAAGTTCTTGGTGAACAAAATAATATTCAAACACTGCCAATAATAGAAGGTCAAGCACCCACGGATATTTGCAGAAGAGCCTTAACGGCTGCAAACCTTAATGGCTCGGATGTTATTATTTTTGATACCGCTGGAAGAACACAAATCGATTTACAGATGATGAGTGAAATAAAACAAATAGAGGAAGTCATAAAACCAACTGAAACAATACTGGTCGCTGATTCACTTACTGGTCAAGTAGCTGCTAATGTGGCAAAGGAATTTGGAAATACAGTAAAACTTACAGGAATAATTTTAACACGTGCTGATGGAGATGGAAGAGGTGGTGCAGCACTTAGTATGAAACATGTTGCTAATGTGCCAATCAAATTTTTAGGAATAGGAGAAAAAATTGAAAATCTAGAAATTTTTCACCCTGACAGGATTGCAAATAGAATTTTAGGTATGGGAGATATCGTTTCTCTAGTTGAGAAAGCAGCACAAGACATCGACGAAGAAAAATTAAAAGAAGCTGAAGAAACTTTAAAAAAAGGACAATTTTCACTAGATGATTATTTAACACAATTAAGACAAATGAAAAAAATGGGTGGTATAGAGGGAGTAATGTCTTTTTTACCAGGTGTCTCAAAATTAAAATCACAAATGGATCAAGCAGGAGTTGATGAAAAAATTATAACTCAAAATGAGGCAGTAATATTGTCAATGACAAAAAAAGAAAGAGATAATCCTAAAATAATAAATGGATCTAGAAAAAAAAGAATTGCTAATGGCTCTGGTACAGATATTGCCACTATCAATAAATTGTTAAAACAATTTAAAATGATGTCTGACATGATGAAAAAAATGTCAAAAGGAAACACAAAAGGGTTAATGGATAAAGGATTGCCACCAGAACTCTTCAATCAATTAAAATAATAAAGGAGAAAAAATGTTAAAACTTAGATTATCAATGGGCGGTACAAAAAAAAGACCAGTATATAAGATAGTTGTAGCAGACAGCAGATTTCCAAGAGATGGAAGATTTATAGAAAAACTAGGATATTTCAATCCACTGTTACCAAAAGATAAAAAAGATAGAGTAGGTCTTGAATCTGAGAGAATTAAATATTGGTTAAGTCAAGGAGCAAAACCAACTACTAGAGTTGCAAGAATTTTAGGGGAGAATAAATTAATTGAAATGCCTGCAGCTGGTAATAATCCCAACAAAGCTATTCCAAAAAAAGATAGAAAAAAACAAGATGCTGGTGCTGAAAAAAAAGAGGCTAAAAAAGCTGATGCTCCAAAAGAAGCTCCAAAGGCGGAAGAGAAAAAAGCTGATGCTCCAAAAGAAGCTCCAAAGGCAGAGGAAAATAAAAAATAATGTTTCAAGTAAAAATATTCACTTTATATCCAGACTTTTTTCCAGGAATTCTAAGCAAAGGTATCTATGGAAGAGCAATTGAGAAAAGTTTGTGGAATTTGGATGTAATCAATATTAGAGACTACGCAAAGGATAAGCATAAAACAGTAGATGATACTCCTTACGGAGGTGGTGAAGGAATGGTTTTAAAACCTGATGTAGTTGCAAAAGCACTAGATCAAAATTTAAAAAAAAATGAAAAAATTATTTACTTAACACCTAAAGGAAAGACTTTTGATCAAAATAAAGCAAAAAAATTTTTGAACGAAAAAAAAATAAATATTCTTTGTGGTCATTTTGAAGGAATTGACCAAAGAGTCATAGAGTCCAGAGGTATTGAAGAGATAAGTATCGGGGACTACATTTTGTCAGGTGGCGAGACAGCTGCATACGTAATTTTGGATAGCATATTAAGACTTGTGCCGGGCGTTCTAGGAAATGAAAATTCTTACAAAGACGAAAGTTTTGAAAATGGTTTATTGGAGTATCCTCAGTATACAAAACCACAAATATGGGAAAAAACACCAGTTCCTGAGGTGCTTTTATCAGGAGATCATAGCAAAATTAAAGACTGGCGTTTATCTCAATCAGAGGCTATAACACGCCACCGAAGACCAGACTTGTGGCAAAAATATAAAAAGAATTAAATTGATAAACATACAAATGAAAAATATTGAAGAAATAAATAGAGAGAACGTAAAGAAAATCTCAGCAGAAAAAAAATTACCAGATTTCTTTCCTGGAGATATTATTAAAGTTGGTGTTAGAATTACAGAAGGAAAGAGAGAAAGAATTCAATATTTCGAGGGCGTTTGTATCGCAAAAAAAAATAGAGACATTAACTCTTCATTTACCGTAAGAAAAATATCATTTGGCGAAGGAGTTGAAAGAACATTTGCACTCTTTAGTCCAATTGTTGATACTATTAAAGTTATAAGATCTGGGAAAGTAAGAAGAGCTAAGCTATACTACTTAAGAGACAGAACAGGGAAATCGGCAAAAATTGCTGAAAAAATTAAAAAGAAAATCGGTATTGATATAGAGACAAAACCTGAGGGAGTAACAGAGGAAAATGTTGTTAAACAGACAACAAAAGATGATAAAGTAGAAACTCCTGAGGATGATAAATCTCCGTCTTTAAAAAAAGATGAGAGTCTTAAAGAAGACAGCACTAAAAAGGCTAAATAAAATTAAACTTTTTTAAATGTCAAAAACTTTATACGATAAAATCTGGGAAGAACATTTAGTACATCAGCAAGAAGATGGCACATCTTTGTTATTTGTCGATAGACATTTAATACATGAGGTTACTAGTCCCCAAGCTTTTGAAGGTTTAAGAAATTCTAACAGGAAAGTTAGAAATCCCAAATTAACACTTGCAGTTGCAGATCATAATGTTCCAACTACAGATAGATCTAAAGGTATTGCAGATGAGGAATCTAAAATCCAAGTTGATACACTAGGTAGGAATTGTAAGGAGTTTGGAATTAAACTTTTTGGAATGTCTGATAAAAGACAGGGTATAGTACATATTATTGGGCCAGAGCAAGGATTTACACAGCCTGGGAACATAATTGTTTGTGGAGATAGTCATACAGCAACCCATGGAGCTTTTGGCGCATTAGCTTTTGGAATAGGTACTTCAGAAGTTGAGCATGTGTTGGCAACCCAAACGTTGGTTCAAAAAAAATCAAAAAATTTAAGAATAAGTGTTAATGGTAAATTACCAATCGGAGTAACGTCTAAAGATGTAATTTTACAAATAATAGGAAAAATTGGAACTGCTGGCGGTACAGGTTATGTCATTGAATATGCTGGAGATGTTATCTCATCATTGACAGTGGAAAATAGAATGACAATTTGCAACATGACAATCGAAGGCGGAGCACGAGCAGGATTGATAGCTCCTGACGAAAAGATATTTAGATATTTAAAAGGTAAACCGATGGCACCAAAAAATGAAATCTGGGATAAAGCAGTTGAATATTGGAGTAAACTTAATTCAGATAATAACGCTAATTTTGATAAAGAAGTTACACTTAAAGGAGAAGACATACAGCCGATGGTTACTTGGGGTACATCACCACAAGATGTCATTACTATAGATGGAAAAGTCCCTAATCCTTCTGATGAAAAAGATAATGACAGAAGAAACTCGATTGAAAGATCTTTAAAATATATGGGTCTCAAACCAAATACATTAATTAAAGATATAAAAATTGACAAAGTTTTCATAGGTAGCTGTACAAATGGTAGAATTGAAGATTTAAGAGATGCAGCAAAAATTCTAAAGAATAAGAAAATTGCATCTCATGTAAAAGCCATGGTCGTTCCAGGATCAGGGTTAGTAAAAGAACAAGCTGAACAAGAGGGTTTAGATAAAATATTTTTAAATTCTGGATTTGAATGGAGAGAACCAGGATGTTCCATGTGTTTAGCAATGAATGCTGATAAACTTAAACCAGAGGAAAGATGCGCATCAACATCTAACAGAAATTTTGAGGGTAGACAGGGTAGAGGTGGTAGAACACATTTAGTTAGCCCAGCTATGGCAGCAGCTGCAGCAATTTCTGGAAATTTTGATGATGTAAGAAAGTATAAAAATTAATGAAAAAGTTTAATAAATTAAAAAGCATTCCTGCATACATACCAATAGTTAATATCGATACTGATATGATAATTCCTAAACAATTTTTAAAAACTATTAAAAGGACAGGTTTAGGAAAAAATCTTTTTTTCGAGATGAGGTATGATGATGAAGGTAAAGAAATTTCTGACTTTGTTCTAAACAATGAACCTTACAATCAATCAAAAATATTAATCACTGGTAAAAATTTTGGATGTGGCTCATCGAGAGAACATGCGCCTTGGGCACTTTTAGACTTTGGTATTACTTGTGTAATAAGTTCTAGTTATGCAGATATATTTTACAATAATTGTTTCAAAAATGGCATCTTACCAATAACTGTCAAAGAGGAAGTAATAAAAGAATTATCTGAATACTCTACAAGAAAAGAAGAAATATCGATAAACTTGGAGGACCAGTCTATAAAATTTGGAAATAATGAAATTAAGTTTGAAATTGATGAATTTAAAAAAAAATGCCTTCTAGAAGGTTTAGATGATATCTCTCTTTCGTTAGCCCAGTCTTCAAAGATTTCAGCTTATGAAAGCAAAATAAAGTCATCGAAGCCTTGGATTTTTAATGATTAAAGTAAAAAAAAGAAAAATTTTACTTTTACCTGGGGATGGTATTGGTCCAGAAGTAATCAATGAAGTAAAAAAAATAATTGAATGGTTTAATAAAAATAGATCTCTTGATTTCGAAGTAGATCAAGATTTAGTAGGTGGGGCTGCGTATGATAAATTTAAAACTCCCATTACCGATGAAGTATTTTTTAAAGCCTTAGAATGTGAAGCAGTAATTTTAGGCGCTGTAGGAGGCCCTAAATGGGATAACTTAGATTTTTCTAAAAAACCAGAAAGAGCATTACTAAAATTAAGAAAAGAACTTAAACTTTTTGCAAATTTACGACCTGCTATTTGTTTTAAACAATTAGTTGAGGCTTCTAGTTTAAAACCCGAAATAGTATCAGGACTTGATATAATGATTGTAAGGGAATTGACTGGAGGAATTTATTTTGGTGAACCAAGAGGTATAAAGCCCATCGATAATGGAGAGAGAAAAGGAATTAATACTCATACATATACATCCAAAGAAATTGAAAGAGTTGCAAGAGTTGCTTTTGAATTAGCCAAAAAAAGAAATAATAAAGTTACTTCTTGTGAGAAATCAAATGTTATGGAAGCTGGTCAACTTTGGAAAGAGGAGGTAACTACTCTTCACAAAAAAGACTATAAAGACGTAAATTTAGAACACATGCTTGCGGATAACTGTGCTATGCAGTTATTAAGAAATCCAAAACAATTCGATGTAATAGTAACTGATAATTTGTTTGGAGATATACTTTCTGATGAAGCAGCAATGCTTACAGGTTCATTAGGATTACTACCTTCAGCCTCACTTGGTGCAAAAGATAAAGATGGAAATTTAAGATCAATGTACGAACCTGTGCATGGTTCTGCTCCAGATATCGCAGGCAAAGGTATTGCTAATCCAATTGCAACAATTTTAAGTTTTTCAATGGCTTTAAAATATTCTTTAAACTTAGATAAAGAGTCCACTGAATTGGACAATGCAGTTCAGAAAGTTTTAGACGATGGATTAAGGACAAAAGACATTATTTCCAAAGGAAAAAAAGAAGTTTCCACCTCTATGATGGGGGATGCGATTATTGCGTGTTTGCAAAAATAATTAAATTATCTTAATTTAAGTATAGTAAAAAAAATGACAACTTATACAGCACCTGTTGAAGATATGATGTTTCTTTTTGAGAAATTAAGAGACAATAAAAATTATAATGACTTAGAAAAGTATAAAGAAGTCAGTCCAGATCTCGTTAAAAACATTTTAGAAGAAGCAGCAAAAATAAATGAAAATTTAATTTTACCACTTGCAAAAGCTGGAGACGATAATCCTGCAGTTCTAGAAAATGGCGTAGTAAGAACACCGCCTGGATATAAAGAAGTTTATCAAAAATATATTGAGGATGGATGGACTTCATTATCCTGCGATCCAAAATATGGTGGACAGGGAATGCCTAGAACTGTAAGTGCTTTTTTTGATGAGATGATATCATCTGCTAGTTTGGCTTTTAAACTTTATAGTGAATTAACTCTCGGTGCTTATAATTGTATTCATCATCACGCCTCAGATGAAATTAAAGATAAATATCTTCCCAAAATGGTTGAGGGTAAATGGAGTGGTACAATGTGTTTAACAGAGCCAGTCTGTGGAACAGATTTAGGTTTATTAAAAACAAAAGCAGTAGAACAACAAGATGGAACTTATAAAATTACAGGTCAAAAAATATTTATTACATCTGGAGACCATGATCTTACTGAAAATATAATCCATTTAGTAATTGCGAGAGCAACAGACTCACCTAAAGGAACTAAAGGAATAAGTTTATTTTTAGTTCCAAAATTTGTTGTAAAAAATGATGGAACAATTGGTGCAAGAAATGGAATTTCAACAGGATCTATAGAAACAAAAATGGGCATCAAAGGTTCAGCAACCTGTGTTTTAAATTTTGATGACGCAACTGGATTTATGATTGGTCCTAAAAATAAAGGATTAAGTCAAATGTTTACTATGATGAACCTAGAGAGAATTGTCGTTGGAATTCAAGGTTTAGGGATTTCAGAAATCGCTTACCAGAATTCATTAAGCTATGCTAAAGAGAGAAAACAAGGTAAAAGCAATAATAACAAATCTCAAAATGGAAATGCAGATTTAATTATTGAACATGCAGATATAAGAAAGTCATTATTAAACATGAAATCAATAATTGAGGGAGAAAGAGCATTATGTTTTTGGTTGTCACAACAAACTGAAGTTAGCTTAAATCATAGTGATCAGAAAATTAAACAAGATGCATCAGATATGGTTTCATTAATGACACCAGTTGTAAAATCTTTATTTTCAGATTTAGGTATGGAAATTACTAGTGATGCAATGCAAATATATGGAGGATACGGGTATACAAAAGATCAAGGTATAGAGCAATTATACAGAGATAATAGAATAACACCTATTTACGAAGGGACCAATTCAGTGCAGGCTGCTGATTTAGTTTTTAGAAAATTATCAAATAAAAATGGAAACATAATTAATAAATTCTTAGATCTTATTAAATCTGAAACTAATTCAAATAACGAAAAAATTAAACCGTTTGTTAAAGAATTTAATAATTATCTAGAAATCCTTAAAAAATTCAGTGAATGGACAATTGATAGATCTGAGACTAACAGAGATGATGTAAGCGCAGCAGCAAATGATTATTTGAAAACACTTGGTTATATTTCTTTGGCCTTTGCTTGGATTAAAACACTTCAAGTAAGTTTTAAAGATTACGAAGAAAATAAGAAATTCTATGATGACAAAATAAATACTGCTAAATTTTATTTTGAAAAAGTATTACCTAGGGCTGAACAACACTATAAATCTGCCATTTCAGGAAGTTCAAACATTATGAATTTTAATTTTAACTGAAATGAGCCATTACGATAATAACTTAGACAAAAATAACGCAAATTTTGTTCCATTAACTCCATTAAGTTTCCTCGAAAGAGCAAAAGATATCTATCCAGATTATGAAGCTTTAATTTATGAAGATAGGTCTTACACCTGGGAACAAATTTATAAGAGATGCATAAAATTTGCGAGTGCACTAGAAAAAATTGGTATTAAGGAGGGGGATACAGTTTCAGTCATGGCTTTTAATACACCTGAAATTTTTGAGGCTCATTATTCTGTACCAATGACTGGAGCAGTTCTAAATACTATAAACACAAGATTAGATGCTAAGACAGTTGCATATATTATTGATCATAGCGAAGCAAAAGTATTAATTGTTGATCGACAACTACATTCAGTTTTAAAAAAAGCATTGGAATTATCCAAAAACAAACCTTTAATAATTGATATTCATGATAAATTTGCTGATCAATCTTTATTAAAAAAAATTGGCGAAAAAGAATATGAAGAATTCCTGAATACTGGTGATGAAACATTCATCTGGAAGAGACCAAAAGATGAATGGCAAGCAATATCTCTAAGTTATACTTCAGGCACGACAGGAAATCCAAAAGGAGTTGTGTATCACCATAGAGGTTCTTATTTAATGTCTACAGGAAGTGCAATTGCATGGAACATGCCAAATAGATTAAATTTTTTAACAGTTGTTCCAATGTTTCACTGCAATGGTTGGGGATATCCCTGGACAATCCCGATGCTAAACGGCAGAACAATTTGTTTAAGAGCCATTGATATAAAAAAAATTTTTGAATTAATTATTAAGCATGAAATTACACATTTTGGTGGAGCACCAATAGTTTTAAATATGATAACTGGTGCATCAGAAAGTGATAGAAAAAAACTTACACATAAAGTTTATGTTCTTACAGCTGGAGCACCACCACCAAGTATTATATTTAAAAAAATGGAAGCACTTGGTTTTGAAGTAATGCATGTTTATGGACTAACAGAAACATACGGACATATTTTACAATGTGCATGGAATGAGAATTGGAATTCTTTTGATGAAGACAAGAAAAATGATATTAAAGCAAGACAAGGTGTTAGATATCCTAATACAGAGGATGTAATCGTAATGGACCCCGAATCTATGAAACCTGTTCCTAAAGATGCAAAAACCATTGGTGAGATAATGATTAAAGGTAACGTAGTTATGAAAGGTTACTTTAAAGATAAAGATGCAACAGATAAAGCAATGTCACATGGTTGGTTTCACTCTGGGGATTTGGCTGTAGTTAATCCTGATGGATATATTAAAATTAAAGATAGATCTAAGGATATAATTATTTCAGGAGGAGAAAATATTTCATCTATAGAAATTGAAAATACCTTAGCAAAACATCCATCTGTTTCGATAGCTGCAGTAGTTGCAAAACCGGATGAAAAATGGGGAGAGGTTCCTTGTGCTTTTATTGAGAAAGTGCAAGATAAAGATGTATCAGAAAAAGAATTAATTGATTTTTGTAGAGAGACTTTAGCTGGTTTTAAAATACCAAAAAAAGTAGCATTTTGTGAATTACCAAAAACTTCAACAGGAAAAATTCAAAAATTTGAGCTAAGAAAAAAAGCCAAGGAACTTACTTGATTCTTAAAGTAGATAATAAGCAGGTCTTTGCCTCCGATGCAGGTAAAGATTTTGATAAAAATAAAGAAACAATTTTTTTGCTTCATGGTAGTGGGTTAACACATATTGTTTGGTCTTTAACCGAACAATATTTGTCAAACAAAAATTTTAACATTTTAGCAATTGATTTACCTGGCCATGGAAAATCAGATGGACCATGTCTAACGAGCATAGAAAAAATTGCTGACTGGTTAGAAAATGTAAGAAATGAAATAAATGTTGAAAAAGTATCAATAATTGGTCATTCGCAAGGGTGCCTTGAGGCGATAGAATATGGTTCAAAATATAAAAATCATATTTCTAAATTAGTATTGTTGGCTGGGTCTTATAAAATGCCAGTCAATCAAGATTTGATTGATTTAGCTGAGTCTGGCGATAAAAAAGCAGTTCATCTGATGATGAAATGGGGTTATGAGGGATCAAAAAAATTTATTGGCGGAAACCCGGTAGAAAAAATTATCAACTCATCAAGAGAAGTTAAGGAAATTTTATCTGTAGATCTTAAAGCTTGTAATAATTATAAAAACGGAAAAGATGCATCGACAAGTATTGAGTGTCCAACAATTCTTATTTTTGGAGCACTTGATAAAATGGTGCCAACTGAAAATGGAAAAAAATTTGCTAATTTAATAAAAAACTCAAAAACTGAGATTTTAAATGATTGTGGACATATGATTATGTTTGAAAAAGCTTTTGAAATGAGGGAAAAAGTAGCAGAATTTTTAAAAAAATGAAAAACTTTTCAATTATAAAATCAAGAAGATTAAGAAGCACACCTTACACTGATAGAATAGAAGCTCATGGGGTGAGTGGTTATACAGTTTACAATCACATGCTACTCCCGGTCTCTTTTAAGTCGGTAGAAGCTGATTATGAGCATCTTAAGAAATTTGTGCAAGTATGGGATGTGGCTGCAGAAAGACAGGTACAAATTACTGGAAAAGACTCTGCAAAATTAGTTCAACTAATGACGTGTAGAGATTTATCAAAGTCAAAAGTTGGAAAATGCTATTATGCACCTTTAATTGACGATCAAGGAAATTTAGTTAATGATCCAATTATAAATAAACTTGCAGATGATAAATGGTGGCTTTCAATAGCCGACTCAGATGTAATATTTTTTGCAAAAGGTTTAGCTGCCGGATACAAATTTGAAGTGGAGATTACTGAACCAAACGTAAATATTTTAGCTGTCCAAGGACCTTTGTCTGATAATCTTTTGGCAAAAATATTTGGTGAAGAAATTAGACAATTAAAATTTTTTAATTTTAAGTATTACGAATTCAAAGGAAAAAAATATTTTATTGCTAGATCTGGATGGTCTAAACAAAGCGGTTTTGAAATATATGTTGAAGATGATAAAGCTGGACAAGACTTATATGACTATTTGTTTGAATATGGTAAAGAATTTAATGTAAAAGCAGGATGTCCAAATTTAATTGAAAGAATAGAATCTGCTTTATTATCTTATGGTAATGATTTTGATAATAGAGACAATCCATTTGAGGCAAATTTTGATAAATTTGTGAATTTAGAATCGGATGTAAATTTCTTGGGCAAAGAAAGATTGAAACAAATTAAGCAAAATGGAATAAAAAGAAAATTAATGGGTGTTAAGATTGATCATAATAAAATTGATATGTACTGTGAAAAAACATTATATGATGATAATAATAATATCGTTGGTCACGTTAGGTCTGCCGCATATTCTCCAACATTTAAAAAAGTGATTGGAATTGCAATGATTAATAAACCCTATTGGGATGCAAAACATCAATTTAAAATTGATATCAATGAGAAAATATTTCTAGGAACAGTTTGCGATTTACCTTTCATTTAGTATAAGTTAATCAACATGAATATAGCGATTGTAGGAGCAACAGGAAATGTTGGAAGAAAAATTATAGAAGTTCTGGAAAGAAAAAACTTTTCAGTGACTAATCTATACCTTCTAGCATCTGCTAAAAGCTCAGGTGTAAAAATTAAATTTAAAGACAGTGAAATTGAAGTAAGCGACCTAGAAAATTTTGATTTCTCAAAAGCTGATATTACATTTTTTTCCGCAGGTGGAAAAATTTCAGAAAAATATGTCTCTGCAGCAGCAAAGCATACAGTAGTTATAGATAATTCAAGCTATTTTAGAATGGATCCAGATGTTCCTTTAATTGTTCCTCAAGTCAATTCTAAAGAAATAAAAAATATGAAAAAAAATATTTTAGCTAATCCAAACTGTTCAACTGCTCAATTGGTAATAGTTTTAAAAAATTTGAATGATAATTTTAAAATAAAAAGATTGGTAATATCAACTTACCAATCCACATCAGGTGCTGGAAAAAAACCTATGGATGAGCTTTTGAATCAAACAAAGAAAGCTCTTGAGTCTAAAGAAATTAAAAGTGAGAATTTTACTAAACAAATAGCATTTAATGCTATACCGCATATAGATAAATTTAGTACAGATGGTTATACGAAAGAGGAAATTAAAATGATACAAGAGTCTAATAAAATTTTAGGTTCGAATATAGATATCACAGCAACGTGTGTTAGAATTCCTGTTTTAGTATCTCATGCGGAGTCTGTTAACGTTGAATTTGAGAATGAGGCACCAATTGATAAGGTTATAGAAATTTTAAATCAATCACCTGGTTGTAAAGTAATTGATGATAGGAATGATGGAGGATATATTACCCCAGTAGAAGCTGAGGGAAAAAATGAAACTTTTATTTCAAGAATTAGAAAAGATAATAGTAAAAAAAATGCCATTAACATGTGGATAGTTTCAGACAATTTATTAAGAGGAGCGGCTTTAAATGCAGTGGAAATTGCAGAGGCATACATTAAGAAGTAATTATGAAAGATAACAATCCTATATCTCCACACATACAAGTTTATAACTGGCATATTTCATCACTTGTTTCAATTTCTCACAGAATAACAGGGGTGATAAATTATTTATTATTAATACTTGTTTGTTTTTGGGTGATTAGTTTAATATTTGGCTCTGAAAGTTATCAATACTTTAAAAAATTTTCAGAATCGATGGTGGGTAAGTTTTTTATTATTGGATTTATTTGGTCCTATTTATTTCAGATTTTAAGTGAAATCAGACATTGGTTTTGGGACATGGGTTATGGTTTTGAATTGAGAACTACAAAAATAACAGGTGTCATTGTGATATTAGGCTCTTTTATATTAACAATAGCTTTATACCTTCTAAGTGGAGTTCTAATTTAATGCTTCAAGCTACAAAAAAATGGATATTCCAAAAAATCAGTTCAGTAATAATGGTTCCTTTTATGATTTGGTTTTTAATGAATATTGTTACAATATTTAATGGAAGTTATGATGAGGTAGTTAATTTCTTTACCTCACAGCCATCTAAAATATTATTTTCAATTTTCATAGTTAGCATGTTTTTTTATTCAGCTCTCAGTATTAGTGAGATTTTTGAGGACTATATAAAGCAGGAAAATGCAAAAAAATACGCAAATTTGGGTGTTTTTTTGTCATCTTTAATTATCCCTCTATTTACAATAATTACTATTATATATTTATAATTATGAAATCTTACAAAATTATTGATCACGAATATGATGTAGTTGTGTTAGGTGCTGGTGGTTCAGGCTTGAGAGCTGCTGTTGGGTTAAGTGAAGCTGGGCTTAAGACAGCTTGTATATCAAAAGTTTTTCCAACTAGAAGCCATACATCTGCTGCCCAAGGTGGAATTTCTGCAGCGTTAGGTAATATGGGTGAAGATGATTGGCGTTGGCATATGTATGATACAGTTAAAGGTGCAGATTGGTTGGGTGATCAGGATTGTATAGAGTACTTGTGTAAAGAAGCTCCTCGAGCAGTTTTGGAATTAGAAAAATATGGTGTTCCTTTTAGCAGAACAGATGATGGCAAAATTTACCAAAGACCTTTTGGTGGAATGACAAAAAACTATGGTAACGAACCAGTACAAAGAACTTGTGCAGCAGCAGATAGAACTGGCCATGCAATTTTACATACATTGTATGGACAAGCTTTGAAGCATAATACAGAATTTTTTATTGAGTATTTTGCATTAGATCTTTTAATGAAAAATGGTGAGTGCAAAGGTTTGGTTGCTTGGAATTTAAATGATGGCACAATTCATAGGTTTAGGTCTCACATAACAATTATTGCAACAGGTGGTTATGGAAAAATATACTATTCAGCTACTTCAGCACATACTTGTACTGGTGATGGGAATGCAATGGTATTAAGAGCAGGTTTACCTTTACAAGATATGGAATTTGTTCAATTTCATCCAACAGGCATCTATGGTCATGGCACTTTAATATCTGAGGGTGTAAGAGGTGAAGGCGGATATCTTGTAAACTCTAAAGGTGAAAGATTTATGGAGAGATATGCTCCTAAAGCTAAGGACTTAGCATCAAGAGATGTGGTGAGCAGATCTATTGCAGTTGAAATAAATGAGGGCAGAGGAGTTGGTAAAGATAAAGATCACGTTCACTTACATTTAGATCACCTAGATAAAAATGTTATCGAAGAGAGATTACCAGGCATATCAGAGTCTTCGAAGTTATTCGCTAACGTTGATGTTACTAAAGAACCAATACCAGTAGTACCAACTGTTCATTATAACATGGGGGGTATACCTACAAATTATAAAGCTGAAGTGCTAACACTAAATGGTTCTGAAAAAACAGTTCCGGGATTAATGGCCATTGGTGAGGCTGCATGTGTATCTGTTCATGGAGCAAATAGATTAGGATCTAATTCATTAATTGATTTAGTTGTTTTTGGAAGAGCAGCAGCAAAAAGAGCATCCGAATTAGTAAAACCTGGACAACCACATGAAGATATTCCAGATTCTGAAACTGATAAATGTTTAACAAGATTTGATAAGCTTAGAAATTCTAGCGGTTCAAACAGTACTGCAGATTTAAGATTATCTATGCAAAAAACAATGCAGTCAAAGTGTGCCGTTTTTAGAACAGAAAAAACTTTAAAAGAAGGCATTGAGCAAATAAGAAAACCATTTGAAGGTATGGAAAATTTATCAGTGAAAGATAAATCTTTAATTTTTAATACTGATTTAGTTGAAACCTTAGAGTTTGATAACTTAATACGACAAGCAATAACAACAATGGACTCAGCATATTATAGAAAGGAGAGCAGAGGTGCTCATGCTAGAGAAGATTATCCTAAGAGAGACGATGAAAAATACATGCAACATACTTTATCTTGGTGTGAAGGTAAGAAAACAAAAATAGATTATAGACCAGTTCACAGGTCAACGCTAACTAATGATGTGCAGTATTTCCCGCCACAGGAAAGAGTCTACTGATGGTTCAAATAAATTTGCCTAAGAATTCAAAAATCCAAAAGGGCAAATATTTTAAAGACACAACAGGTTCTAAGAATATAAGAAAAGTTAATATTTATAGATGGGATCCCTCAACTGGCGAAAACCCAAGAATTGATACTTACGAAGTGGATATGGATAATTGTCCATCAAAAGTCTTAGATCTACTAAATAAAATAAAAAATGAAATTGATCCTACTATCGCCTATAGAAGATCATGTGCACATGGAGTTTGTGGTTCTTGCGCAATGAATATGGATGGAAAAAATGGTTTAGCTTGCACTAAACCTCATTCAGAGATTAAAGGAGATATTAATATTTATCCTCTCCCTCATTTAAAAGTATTAAAAGATCTCATTGGAGATTTAAGTACACTTTATAAACAATATGAGTCTGTGGAACCTTGGCTAAAAAATTCAAACGATTCTAGCAAAACTGAGAACTTACAATCCAAAGAAGATAGAGCTAAACTTGATGGACTTTATGAATGTATTATGTGCGCATGCTGTTCCACGTCGTGCCCTAGTTATTGGTGGAACGGAGATAAATATCTTGGTCCAGCTGTTTTACTTCAAGCCTATAGGTGGATAATAGACTCAAGAGATGAAGATAGAAAAGCAAGATTAAAAAAAGTAGCTGACGAACTAAAACTATATAGGTGCCATACAATCATGAACTGTACAAATGCTTGTCCAAAGGGTCTTAATCCAGCAAAAGCTATAGCATCTATCAAAAAAATGCTTGCAACAAGCTAATTAGTTAATTAAATAATTTTGCCGATGAATTTAATACAACATTACGTAAATGGTAAAATTTTTCCTGGTTCATCCAAAAGAAGCGGAAAAGTTTTTAATCCCGCAACAGGATCACAAGAAAGCGAAGTCTCACTTGGAACAAAAAATGACTTAGACCAAGCTGTTGATATAGCATCAAAAGCCTTTGAAACATGGTCACTAAAACCACCAATACAAAGAGCAAGAGTCATGTTTAAATTTAAAGAATTGATAGAAAAAAATTCAGATGAACTGACAAAATTAATCGTTTCTGAACATGGTAAGGTTTACGAGGATGCGAAAGGTTCACTGACAAGAGGTTTAGAGATAGTTGAGTTTGCCTGCGGTATACCTCAAATGTTAAAAGGGGAATTTACAGAAAATGTTGGCACTGAGATTGACAGCTGGTCAATTAGACAGCCACTTGGTGTTTGTGCAGGTATAACCCCATTTAATTTTCCAGCTATGGTACCAATGTGGATGTTTCCGATGGCTATCGCATGTGGAAATACATTTATTTTAAAACCGTCAGAGAAAGATCCTTCATGTTCAATAAAGTTAGCAGAGCTATTTTCAGAAGCTGGTTTACCTGATGGAGTTCTTAATGTTGTCAATGGAGATAAAGAGGTAGTTGATGCAATTTTAACAAATAAAAAAATTCAAGCAGTAAGTTTTGTTGGATCGACTCCAATAGCAAAATATATTTACGAAAATGCTGCAAAAAATGAAAAAAGGGTACAAGCTTTAGGAGGTGCAAAAAATCATTGTGTTGTTATGCCTGACTGTGATTTAGATCAAGCTGTTAACGGATTAATGGGAGCGGCATACGGATCTGCAGGAGAAAGATGCATGGCCCAATCAGTAGCAGTTGCTGTTGGAAAAATTGGTGATGAATTAGTAGGAAAACTATCAAAAAAAGTCGAGGCTTTAAAAGTTGGTCCTGGAATGGATAAAAGTTCAGAGATGGGTCCCCTAGTTACAAATGAACATCTTGAAAAAGTGAAAGGATATGTAGATTTAGGTGTGAAAGAGGGCGCTAAGTTAGTTGTGGATGGTAGAAATATAAAGTTACAAGGTTATGAAAAAGGATTTTTTATTGGAGGATGTTTATTTGATCATGTGAGTAAAGATATGAGAATTTACAAAGAAGAGATCTTCGGTCCAGTTTTATCAGTTGTAAGAGCTAAAGATTTTAACGAGGCAATTAATTTAATTAACGAACATGAATTTGGTAATGGAACAAGTATTTACACACGTGATGGTGATGTTGGTAGAACTTTTGCAAGCAAAATTAAAGTTGGCATGGTTGGTATAAATATACCTATACCTGTGCCAGTCGCATTCCACAGTTTTGGAGGATGGAAAAGATCACTTTTTGGAGATCAACACATGCATGGACCTGAGGGTGTTAGATTTTATACGAAATTAAAAACAATTACATCTAGGTGGCCTTCAGGTGTTAGATCAAACCCAGAGTTTATAATGCCAACAATGAAATAGAAAAATACTATGACCAAGATATCTTTAATTGGAGCAGGACAAATAGGAGGAACGCTAGCACATTTGATTGGCATAAAAGAGTTAGTAAATGAGTTAGTTTTGTTTGATGTGGCTAGTGGAATTGCTAAAGGCAAAGGTTTAGATATTGCTCAATCTTCGTCTGTTGATGGTTTTAATGTAAAATTTTCTGGCACGGACAACTACGAAGATATAAAAAATTCTGATGTCATAATAATTACAGCTGGTGTTCCAAGAAAACCAGGCATGAGCAGAGATGATCTATTAGGGATAAATTTAAAGATAATCAAACAAGTAGCCGAAGGTATAAAAAAAAATTCACCTAATGCATTTGTAATTTGTATAACAAATCCATTAGATGTGATGGTTATGGCTTTACAAAAGTTTTCTGGATTACCAGCTAATAAAGTTGTGGGGATGGCAGGAATATTAGATAGCTCAAGATATAAACTATTTTTATCATTAGAATTAAATGTACCGGTAAAAGACATAGAGGCGATGGTAATGGGTGGTCATGGAGATACTATGGTACCATTACCTAGGTTAACAAAAATATCTGGCAAACCTCTTTTAGATTTAGTTAAAGAAGGCAAAATTTCATCTGAAAAACTTGAGAGCATTAACCAAAGAACTAGAGATGGTGGAGCAGAGATAGTCAAGTATTTAGAAAAAGGATCAGCATTTTATGCTCCAGCGGCCTCAGGAGTTCAGATGGCAGAAGCTTATTTACAGGATAAAAAACTAACATTACCCTGTGCTGTCAAATTAGATGGTCAATATGGATTTAAAGATGTCTATGCGGGTGTTCCAGTAATAATTGGAAGCAATGGTGTTGAAAAAATTGTGGAAATAGAATTAAACGATCAAGAAAAAAAAGAATTTATTCACTCAGTAGACTCAGTTAAGAAATTATGGGATGCCGCCACTAAAATAGATCCCGATTTAAAATAATGAATATTCACGAACATCAAGCAAAACAAATCTTAAAAAAATATGGTGCGAGTGTTCCAAAAGGTGAATTTGCTTTCACAGTAAACGAGTTAATTGAAAAAGCAAAAAAGATTAAGACTGAAAAATATGTTTTAAAAGCACAGATACACGCTGGAGGTAGAGGTAAAGCTGGAGGAGTCAAAATATTGAATAATATTGAGGAATTAACTGATGCTGCAAAAGAGATGTTGGGTAAAACTCTTATTACTCACCAGACTGGTCCAAATGGCAAAGAAGTAAAAAGACTTTATATTGAAGAGTCGTCTAAAATTAAGAAAGAATTTTACTTGTCTTGTCTTATTGATAGAGCAAGTTCAAAAATTGCATTTATTTCTAGTGATCAAGGAGGAATGGACATTGAAGAAGTAGCTAAAAAGAGTCCTGAAAAAATAATTACGACTAAAGTAGATTATCTTGAGGATATTGATGATGAAAATTGCAAAAAAATTATCAAAATTTTTAATCTAAAAGACAATACAATGTTACAAGGAATAAATCTAATTAAATCAATTTATAAAATGTTTATATCTACTGATGCAAACTTAGTTGAGATAAATCCTTTAATATTAACGGAAGATGATAATCTAATTTGTTTAGATGCCAAAATGAATTTTGATGATAATTCAATTTTTAGGCAACCAGAGATTCAAAGCCTTAGGGATTTAAATGAGGAAGATCCATCAGAAATTGAGGCAAGCAAACATGATTTAGCCTATATAAAATTAGATGGATCAATTGGCTGTATGGTAAATGGAGCAGGATTAGCAATGGCAACCATGGATATAATTAAATTGTTTGGGCAAGAGCCAGCAAATTTTTTAGATGTGGGTGGTGGAGCCTCAAAAGAAAAAGTTTCTGCAGCCTTTAAAATTATACTTTCAGATCCAAATGTTAAAGGAATATTAATAAATATTTTTGGAGGCATTATGAGATGCGATATTCTTGCTCAAGGAGTTGTTGAAGCAGCAAAAGAAATTAATATCAATGTACCACTTGTAGTTAGATTAGCTGGAACAAACTATAAAGAAGGTAAACTAATTTTAGATAACTCAGGGTTAAAAATAATTTCTGCATCAGATTTGTCAGATGCGGCTAGCAAAATTGTAAAAGCAATAAAATAATGTCTATTTTAGTAAATAAAGAAACTAAAGTAATTTGCCAAGGATTTACAGGATCCCATGGCACATTTCACTCCGAACAAGCTATTAAGTATGGAACTAATCTTGTAGGTGGTGTAACTCCCAAAAAAGGAGGCCAAGAACATTTGGGTAGACCAGTCTTTAATACTGTTAAAGAAGCTAAAGATAAAACTGGCGCGAATGCTACAATGATTTATGTCCCAGCAAAGTTTGCTGCTGCTGCAATAATTGAGGCATTAGATGCATCTATAGAATTGATTGTTTGTATCACTGAGGGGATACCAATATTAGACATGTTAAAAGTTAAACAAAAATTATCAAAATCTAAATCAAGATTAATTGGTCCTAATTGCCCAGGTATTATTACACCTGATGAATGTAAAATTGGAATAATGCCAGGAAATATTCATAAAAAAGGAACAGTTGGAATAGTCTCAAGATCAGGTACATTAACTTACGAAGCAGTTGCTCAAACTACTGAAAATGGACTGGGCCAATCGACTTGTATAGGTATTGGAGGCGATCCAATTAATGGAACAAATTTTATTGATTGTCTTGATCTTTTTTTAAAAGACGATGATACAAAATCTATACTAATGATTGGGGAAATCGGTGGTTCTGCAGAGGAAGAAGCTGCAGAATTTATAAAAAGTCATTCTATCAAAAAGCCTATGGTTGGATTTATTGCAGGAGTTACAGCACCACCCGGTAGAAGAATGGGACATGCTGGAGCAATAATTTCTGGAGGCAAAGGTAGCGCAAAAGACAAAATAGAAACTATGGAAAAAGCAGGCATTACTATAGCTAATTCTCCTGCCGAGTTGGGCAAAACACTTGTAGATAAATTGTCTCTTTAAATAAAGGAACTTTGTATTATAAATAGTAAATATAAATGAGTTCCTCAAATAACTTAGAAAATAAAAATGCAACTTTTTTAAATAAATCCAACAGCAGATTTATTGAGGAAATGTATGTAAAATTTATAGAGGGAGATCCAAATTTACCTGAAAGTTGGAGGAGCTATTTTGAAAGTCTTGATGAAGATCTAGAAGTTATTTCCAAAGAAATTCAAGGACCAAATTGGAGTCCTAAAAAAATAAAAATTAATAGAAATAATTTAAAATATAAAAATGATGTCCCTTCAGAAAATGTTAATGCAGATAAAAAAGTTTCAGACTCTATAAGAGCTATAACGCTAATAAGAGCTTACAGAACAAGAGGTCATTTGATTGCAAATTTAGATCCTTTGGGTTTAATGAAAAGAGAGTACTTACATGATTTACATCCAAAAGATCATGGTTTCACTGCAGATGATCTTAATAGGAAAATTTTCTTAGATAATTATATGGATATAGGACATGCAACAATTAAAGAAATAACAAATAATTTAAAAAAAATCTATTGCTCAACAATTGGTGCAGAATTTATGCATATTACAGATCCAGCTGAAAAAGTCTGGTTCAGAGAAAGGATGGAAAAAAAAGAAAATCAATTAAATTTTACTAGAAATGGAAAAATAGCAATTATGAATAAAATAATCCAAGCAGAAGGATTTGAAAAATTTTTGGCAAAAAAATACGTTGGTACCAAAAGATTCGGTTTAGATGGTGGAGAGTCTTTAATACCATCTTTAGAGCAAATAATTAAACGAGGCGGTCAATTAGGTGCAAAAGAAATTAAAATTGGAATGCCACATAGAGGAAGATTAAATGTTTTAGCAAATGTTTTACAAAAGTCATATAAAAGAATTTTTAATGAATTTGCAGGTGAATTTTCAGCTACACATGATGATTCTACGGGTGATGTAAAATATCATTTAGGGGCATCTTCTGATAGAGAATTTGATGGAAATTCTGTTCACGTGAGTTTGACAGATAACCCATCACATTTAGAGGCAGTCAATCCTATAGTCCTTGGTCAAACTAGAGCAAAACAATTTTTTCATAAGGACGAAGAAAGAAAAAAAGTAATACCAGTTCTAATTCATGGAGACGCTGCGTTTGCTGGACAAGGTGTAGTAGCAGAGTGTTTTGCCATGTCAGGTCTTAAAGGACATAATACTGGAGGGACTATTCATATAATCGTAAACAACCAAATTGGATTCACAACTAGCCCAAGGTTTGCAAGATCAAGTCCATATCCTTCAGATTTAGGTAAAGTTGTGGAGTCACCAATTTTACATTGCAATGGAGACGATCCAGAGTCTGTTGTTCATTGTGCAAAAATCGCAATAGAATTTAGGCAACAATTTAGTAAAGATGTTGTTATAGATATGATTTGTTACAGACGGTTTGGCCATAATGAAGGGGACGAACCTTCATTCACTCAGCCATTAATGTATAAAAAAATTAGGGCTCACCCAACTACACTAAATATTTATGGTAAAAAACTGGTTCAGGAGGGAACTTTGTCCGAAAGTGAGTTTAATAAAATGAATACAGATTTTAAACA
Source organism: uncultured Pelagibacteraceae bacterium (assembly GCA_902619665.1). Classification (GTDB taxonomy): domain Bacteria; phylum Pseudomonadota; class Alphaproteobacteria; order Pelagibacterales; family Pelagibacteraceae; genus Pelagibacter. Next base: position 135,323 of record CACNFB010000001.1, on the reverse strand, counting down.
ACTTTTGGAAAATCAGTTTAAAACTGCAAAAGATTATAAACCAAAATTAAATTGGTTTGAAGGAACATGGTCAAGATATCAACCAACTAAAGGTAAAGATAAAAAAGGAGTAACGGGAGTAAACAATGACAAAATTAAAAAGATATCAGAAAAAATAAACTCAATACCTTCAAAAATATTTGCTCATAAAACAATCGAAAGAGTTTTTTCTCAAAGAGCAAAAACAGTAGCTGAAGGAAAAAATATTGATTGGTCTACAGCAGAAAGCTTGGCTTTTGGCACTTTGTTAGAAGAAGGTTTTCCAGTAAGGTTAGTCGGACAGGACTCAGGCAGAGGTACATTTAGTCAAAGACATTCAGTAATTAGGAACCAAAATGATAATTCAAGATATATCCCGTTAAATAACATTTCAAATAATCAAAAAAAATATGAAATAGTTGACAGTTTGTTGTCTGAATTGGCAGTCCTAGGTTTTGAATATGGTTATAGTTTAGTTGAACCAGAAACACTAACTATATGGGAAGCACAATTTGGAGATTTTGCAAATGGAGCACAAGTAGTTATAGATCAATTTATAGCATCAGGAGAGAGAAAATGGTCAAGGGCCTCAGGACTCGTAATGCTTTTGCCCCATGGATATGAAGGACAAGGACCAGAACATTCGTCTGCAAGATTGGAGCGTTTTTTACAATTATGTGCCCAAGAAAATATTCAGGTTATGAATTGTACAACACCCGCTAACTATTTTCACGCTTTAAGAAGACAAATTCACAGGGAATTTAGAAAACCATTAGTTATTATGACACCTAAGTCTTTGCTGAGACATAAATATTGTGTGTCAAATTTAGATGATTTTAATAAATCTAACTCTTTTCATAGAGTATTAGAAGACCATGCTTTAATCAAAAATTCTAAATTTGTAAAAATTAAAAAAGCTAAAAAAGTCAGAAAAGTTATAATTTGCTCAGGTAAAATTTATTTTGATCTACTCGAAGCAAGAGAAAAAAATAAGGTTGACGATGTAATTTTTGTTAGAATTGAAGAATTATATCCATTTCCAGTAAAATCTTTAACTAAAGCCATTAAACCATACGTCTCAAATTCTCAGTTTTTTTGGTGCCAGGAGGAGCCTAAAAACATGGGCGCATGGTCATCTGTAAGAGATTATATTCAATGGACTTTGGATAATTTAGGAGTTAAAAAGAAATTAGATTATATTGGCAGAAAAGTTGCGGCATCGCCTGCTACTGGATATGCTAATAGACATGCTAAACAACAAAAAGAAATTTTAGATAAAGTATTTAAATAGATGTCAGAAAAAATAGTTGTTCCTGTCCTTGGAGAGAGCATAACCGAAGCTACAGTTGCAAAATGGCTTAAAAGCAAAGGCGATAGCGTTCAAGTAGATGAACCCATTGTTGAGCTTGAAACTGACAAAGTAAATTTAGAAGTACCCTCACCATCTGGAGGGATCTTAGGAGAAATAAATTTTGAAGCAGGATCTACAGTTGAAGTTGGAGCAACGTTAGGGTCTATCATGGGAGGTCAATCAGCTTCTAAAAACGATAAAATTGAAAAAATAAAAGCTACGACCAAACCGCCAGAAAATATTAATGACAACATAATTAAATTGGATGAAGAAAGAGACACCAAACTCTTTGACAATAATAACGAAGAAGAAAATTTAAAAATTCAACCTAAACAAAGGACAAATCAAGAACCTGAAGAAGAGGCACTTGTTTTAACTGAAGAAGTAAAAAGTGATGAAAAAGTTAAATCAGGGAAAGAAAAAGTTATGTCACCCGCAGTTAGAAAAATAGTAAATGAGAATAATATAAATATAGAAGAAATTAAGGGATCAGGTAAAGACGGGATGATTCTTAAAGGAGACTTACTAAGTTTAATGGGTGTTAAACCTGCTCCATCAGAAAGAAAATTAAAATTTGGAGAGGAAGAAAAAATTAAAATGTCTAGGCTAAGAATGACAATTGCAAAAAGATTAAAACAATCCCAAGAGAATGCAGCGATGCTTACTACTTTTAACGAAGTAGATATGACAAATATCATGAACATGCGAAAAGAAAATCAGGTGGATTTTCAGCAAAAATTCAAAATTAAACTGGGGATCATGTCGTTTTTTGTCAAAGCTTGCGTGGTTGGGCTTAAGTTATATCCAGCAATCAATGCAGAAGTAGAAAGCGAGAACATAATTTATAAAAATTATTACAATATCAGCTTTGCGGTTGGAACAGATAAAGGATTGGTGGTGCCAGTTTTAAAAAATGCGGATGAAATGTCATTTGCAGACATAGAGATGAATATAAAAACTCTTTCTGATAAGGCTAGAGATGGAAAAATTACAATTGAAGACCTACAAGGTGGAACATTCACAATTAGTAACGGGGGCGTATATGGTTCTATGTTATCTACTCCAATTTTAAATTTACCACAATCAGGTGTTTTGGGCATGCATAATATTGTTAGTAGACCATATGTAATTAATAATGAAATTAAAATTAGACCAATTATGTATTTAGCATTATCTTATGATCATCGTATAATTGATGGAAAAGAGGCAGTTTCATTTTTAAAAACTGTTAAAGAAAATTTGGAGGAACCAAGAAGATTATTTTTAAATTTATAAAGCTATGTCTGAAAAATTTGATGCAATTGTTATAGGTGGTGGCCCAGGTGGATATGTTTGTGCAATAAGGCTTGCTCAATTAGGAAAAAAAACTGCATGTGTAGAATATAGGGGCACTTTAGGCGGAACGTGTTTAAATATTGGATGTATCCCCTCAAAAAATTTATTGAACCTTTCTGAAAATTTTCAAAAAGCAAAAAATTTTTCAAATGTAGGAATCGAAATAAGTGATATCAAATTAAATCTTGATAAGATGATGAAAAATAAAGATAAAGCAGTAACTGTCTTAACTAAAGGAGTAGAATTTTTATTTAAAAAAAATAAGGTTTCTTATTTCAAAGGTTTTGGAAGCTTTGTTTCAGAAAAAAAAATAAAAATCAAAGGTTCTGATGGCAAAGAGTCAGAAATTGAAGGGGAAAATATAATTATAGCTACAGGCTCAGAGCCCTCTAAAATGCCAAATATTAACTTTGATGAGGAAAGAATTGTATCTTCAACAGGCGCTCTTTCTTTAAAAAAAGTTCCTAAAAAAATGATTGTAATCGGCGGTGGATACATTGGACTAGAAATGGGTTCTGTTTGGTCAAGATTAGGTTCTGATGTTCATGTAATTGAATTTTTAGATCACATTACACCAGGGATGGATAAAGAAATTTCAAATGAATTTATGAAAATTTTAAAAAAACAAAACATAAAATTTCATATGAGTACGAAAGTAGAGAAAATTACAAAAAAAGGAGAAAATGTAGAGATAGAGACTTCAAATAGTAAGGGAGAAAAAAGCTCTCATGATTGTGATGTTGCTTTAATTTCAATAGGTAGAAAGGCATTCACAGACAAACTAAATTTAGAGAAAATAAAATTAAAAACTGACGAAAAAGGTAGAGTTAAAGTAGATAAAAATTTTAAGACAGACAAAAAAAATATTTTTGCTATAGGCGATGTAATTCAAGGACCGATGTTAGCGCATAAGGCTGAAGAAGAAGGTATTGCAGTGGCAGAAATTATTGCAGGCCAATCTGGACATGTAAATTATGATTTAATTCCTGGAGTTATTTATACTTCTCCAGAAGTAGCAACTATCGGAAAAACAGAGGAACAATTAAAAAAACAAAATATAAGTTATAAAATAGGAAAGTTTCCATTCATGGCAAACTCTAGAGCCAAGGCAATTGATGAGCCCGAAGGTTTTGTAAAAATTTTAGCTGATAACTCAACTGACAAAGTGTTAGGGGTACATATTATAGGTCCCCATGCTGGTGAAATGATTGCAGAAATGGCAGTTGCGATGGAATTTGGTGCAAGTTCTGAGGACATTGCAAGGACTTGTCATGCGCATCCTACATTTTCTGAGGCAATTAAAGAAGCTGCATTATCAGTAGATAAAAGACAGATTCATTCGTAATATATATCTTATATTACAAATGAAGTTTCCAGTTCTTATTCCAAATATATTTGACCATCCATTTACATACACTTCTGACATAAATCTGGAGGTAGGTGACTATGTTGAAGTCCCTTTTGGTAAAAAAAAAGTTAATGGCATTGTCTGGAACGAGTTTGAACAAGATCAATCAAAAAGATTTAAGTTAAAAAAAATATTGAGGAAATTAGATGTTAACCCATTAAAAAAAACAACAATAGACTTCTTAAATTGGTTTTCAAAATATAATATTGTTCCAAAAGGAATGGCTTTGAAACTTCATTTACTAAGCAATCAAGCTATTGAAAATAAAACAATTGATAATTTCACTGAGTACAACTCAATAATCAAAAAATCTATTTATAAATTAAATGACGAACAACGTAAGTGTTTTACCAATCTATCTAAAAAAAATAATAAATTCTGTGTTAACGTGCTTCAAGGCACAACAGGTTCAGGAAAAACATTAGTTTATTTCAATCTTATTAAAAATAAGATTAAACAAAATAAACAAGCACTTATATTACTACCTGAAATAGGTTTAACAGGAGAATTCGAAAAAAAATTTTTAGATTTTTTTGGTTTTAAACCAGCTATATGGCACTCTAGTGTGACACCAAAAAATAAAAAAATCATATGGAATGGTTTAAGCAATGGAAATATTAAAGCTATAATTGGTGCAAGATCATCCCTTTTTTTGCCTTTCAAAAATTTAGGGATAGTTATTGTTGATGAGGAACACGACCAATCTTTTAAACAAGATGAGGGAGTGGCTTATAATGCAAGAGACATGGCTATATCAAGAGCCTCCTATGAAAACATTCCAGTAAACTTAATTTCTGCCGTTCCTTCAATCGAAACATACAATAACATAACCAAAGGAAAGTATTTCTCTCATCGAATTTTAAAAAGATATAAAAATGCAAGGCTACCTGAATATGAGTTAATTGATTTAACGAAAGAAAAAAGAATTAAAAATAGTTTATTTTCTGAAAAAATTATTGGCAAAGTTAAAAATCATTTAAAACAAAATGACCAAGTATTATTCTTTGTTAATCGAAGAGGATACTCTCCTTTTGTTATTTGTAAAAAATGTTTAAAAAATTTCACTTGTCCAAAGTGTTCTATAAATCTCGTTTATCATAAAAAAATAAACAAGATTTTATGTCACTATTGTGGGTATAAAAAAAACTTAGAAACAATTTGTAAATTTGATAATGAAAAATGTGAATTTATTTATAGTGGTTTGGGTGTTGAAAAAATATTAGAGGAAGTAAAAAAAAATTTTCCTGGAAAAAAAACTGTAATTTTTTCAAGTGATACAATTAATAAAAAAAATTCACAAATTGAAATACAAAGAATTATTGATAATGAAACTAAAATTTTAATAGGAACCCAATTAATATCAAAAGGATTTCATTTTCCAAATTTAAATTGCATAGTAATACTTGATTTAGATTTAGCCTCACGAGGTTTCGACATAAGAAGTGTGGAAAAAACTGTACAACTATATCATCAATTGTCAGGGCGTGCCGGGAGAGAAGGCAAGCCATCAAAAGTATATTTTCAAACAATTAATAAAAAAAATAATGTGATATCTCAAATTATTAATCCTGACCCATATATATTTTTAGAAAATGAACTTGAGTTGAGGAAAAAATTTAAATTACCACCCTTTGAGAGATTTGTTTCAATTATAATAAGTTGTAAAGATGCCTTTATGTCAGAAAAGATTGCATATGACCTTGTTATATCACTTAAAAAAAAAACAGATGGGAATATATTAGGTCCTGTAAATGCACCAATTTATAAAATTAGAGGCAAATATAGAAACAGAATACTTATTAGATCGAGTAAAAATATAAATATTCAAAGACAGATACTAAATACTATTAAAAATTTTAAACTACCGCCTCAAATAAAACTTTCAGTTGATGTTGATCCAATAAACTTCAATTAACATAGAAAAAAAATGTATTTTTTTTAACCTCTAGCTTGATCGTATCTAGGCTATATGCTAATTAATTCAAAAATTTAACGATCTAATTATATTAACTTGAAAAAACTCATTTAAAATGTCCTTTAACAGTTACTCAAAAGCTTTGTATGAATTATCAATTGAGTCTAATGTTACGGATGAAATCGAAAACCAATCAAAATCTATTTTAAAAGCTTTGGAAACAATAAAAGAATTTAATGCTTTTATCAAAAACCCTCTTTTTAAACAAAATGATCATGTTGAAATGCTAAATGATCTTTCAAAGAAATTTAACTTTAACCCAATACTAAATAAATTCTTAAATTTTTTGGTGAGCAAGCGCAGACTCTTTTATTTAGATAAAATTTTAAAGGATTTTGTTTCATATTGTTCATTTAAACGAGGTGAAGTGGATGCAAAATTAATATCTGCTAAAGAACTTAAAGATGATGAGGTAGAAAAAATCAAAAAAGATCTCTTCGCTAAGTTTGGATCAAAAATTAATTTAGATTATAAAGTAGACAAAGATCTTATTTCAGGATTAATAATTCAAGTTGGAAGTATTATGATTGATAATTCTATGAAAAATAAACTTAAACAAATTAAGTCAAAGATGATTGAGGTATAAATGGATATAAATCCTTCTGAAGTAACAAAAATATTAAAAGAACAAATCAAAAAATTTGGAGACAAGTCTGAGGTTACTGAAATTGGACAAGTTTTATCTGTTGGTGACGGCATAGCCAGAATATATGGTCTGGATAATGTTCAAGCTGGAGAGATGGTTGAATTCTCTGATGGTTCAAAGGGAATGGCTTTAAACCTTGAAAGTGATAACGTTGGTGTAGTTATTTTTGGTGATGACAGAGCTATTAAAGAAGGAGATACAGTAAAAAGAACTGGATCAATTGTTGATGTTCCAGTCGGCAAGCAATTATTAGGAAGAGTAGTTGATGGGTTAGGAAACCCAATAGATGGTAAAGCTAATCTAGAAAAAAATCTAGAAAGAAGAAGAGTGGAAGTAAAAGCACCAGGTATTATACCGAGACAATCGGTAGGTGAACCAATGCAAACTGGTTTAAAATCGATAGATAGTTTAATTCCAATTGGTAGAGGTCAAAGAGAATTAATCATAGGAGATAGACAAACTGGAAAAACTGCAGTCGCAATCGATACAATTATTAATCAAAAAAAAATTAATGAATCAGAGGATGAAAGCAAAAAACTTTATTGTATTTATGTTGCTATAGGCCAAAAAAGATCTACGGTTGCACAAATTGTAAAGACATTAGAGGATGCAGGAGCTATGGATTATACGACTATAGTTTCGGCAACAGCTTCAGATTCTGCTCCTTTACAATTCTTAGCACCTTATACTGGTTGTGCTATGGGAGAATATTTTAGAGATAATGGAATGCATGCACTCATTATTTACGATGATTTATCAAAACAAGCAGTAGCCTACCGTCAGATGTCTCTATTACTTAGAAGACCTCCAGGTAGAGAAGCTTATCCAGGTGACGTCTTTTATTTACACAGCAGACTTCTAGAGAGAGCAGCGAAATTAAGTGACGCCAATGGTGGAGGCTCATTAACCGCATTACCTGTTATAGAGACACAAGCGGGGGATGTTTCTGCGTATATTCCAACTAATGTAATTTCTATTACAGACGGGCAAATTTTTTTAGAAACAGAATTGTTTAATCAAGGTATTAGACCAGCGGTTAATGTTGGGTTATCTGTTTCGCGAGTTGGATCAGCCGCCCAAACTAAAGCGATGAAAAAAGTTGCAGGTTCAATTAAACTAGAGTTAGCTCAATATAGAGAAATGGCAGCATTTGCTCAATTTGGTTCTGATTTAGATGCCTCAACTCAAAAATTATTAAATAGAGGATCAAAATTAACAGAATTATTAAAGCAAAAACAATATTCACCAATGACTGTTGCAGAGCAAGTTTTAACTATATTTGCAGGTGTTAGAGGATACCTTGATGATATAGACCTAAAAAATATCGAAGATTTCGAAAACCAACTTTTGGAAAAATGTAAATCTGAAAAACCTGAGATTATTGAAAGTATTTCCAGCTCTGGAAAGCTTGATGAAGATATAGAAAAAAATTTAGCATCTCTGATAAATGATTTAAAAGAAAAGTTTAAAAATGCCTAGTTTAGATGATTTAAGAAAAAGAATTACGAGTGTTAAATCGACCCAAAAAATCACTAAAGCGATGAAAATGGTTGCTGCTGCTAAATTACGAAAAGCTCAAGAAAACGCTGAAAAAGGCAGACCTTATTCTGAAAAAATGAATAATATTATATTAAATCTTTCAGCTGGTGTCAGTGATCCTCAGTCAGCACCAAAATTATTAGTTGGTACAGGAAAAGAGGATGTTCATTTATGTGTCGTTTTAACTTCTGATAGAGGATTGTGTGGTGGATTTAACAGCAATATAATAAAAAAAGCAAAAAACTATTTTGAAAAAATTCAAAAAGAAGGAAAATCTCTTAAAATCATAACTGTTGGTTCAAAAGGATATGATCAACTAAAAAGACAGTATGGTAAAAGTATAATTGAAAATATTTCATTTAAAGAGTCAAAAAATATTAATTATTTTGATGCAGCTAAGGTTGGTAATTTAATAATTGAAAAATTTCAAAATGAAGAATTTGACTTTTGTACAATATTTTTCAATAAATTTAAAAATGTTATATCTCAAATACCCCAAGCACAACAAATAATACCTCTTGAAAATGAAAATAAAGATAAAGATGAAAAACTTGAATCTAATTACGAGTTTGAACCTGATGAAGACGAAATTCTAAGTAACTTACTACCTAAAAATATTTCAACTCAAATATTTAAAGCTATGTTGGAAAATTCAGCAAGTGAACAAGGGTCAAGAATGACAGCAATGGACAATGCGACAAGAAACGCTGGAGATTTAGTTGATAAACTAACTATTCAGTATAATAGAAGTCGTCAAGCTGCTATTACAAAAGAGTTAATTGAAATAATATCGGGAGCGGAAAGTTTATAATATGAGCAAAAAAGGAATAATTACTCAGGTTATAGGAGCTGTAGTAGACGTAAAATTTGATGGTGCATTGCCAGAAATACTCACGGCCTTGCAATGTGATAATGGTGGAAATAAATTAATCTTAGAGGTAGCACAACACTTAGGAGAGTCTAGTGTAAGAACTATTGCGATGGATAGCACAGAAGGACTAAAACGTGGAGACGAAGCTCTAGATACGGGCGCTCCGATCCAAGTTCCTGTAGGTCCTGAAACTCTCGGAAGAATTATCAATGTTATTGGTGAGCCTATTGATGAAAAAGGTGATGTAAAAACGAAAGAAAGTTGGCCAATTCATAGACAAGCTCCAACTTTCAACGATCAATCAACTGAAACAGAAATTTTAGTAACCGGTATAAAAGTTATCGACCTATTAGCCCCTTATGCAAAAGGGGGAAAAATTGGCTTATTCGGAGGAGCTGGTGTTGGAAAAACTGTAATAATAATGGAGTTAATTAATAATATAGCAAAAGCGCATGGAGGTTTTTCAGTGTTTGCTGGAGTTGGTGAAAGAACTAGAGAAGGTAATGATCTTTATCATGAGATGATAGAGTCTGGAGTAATTAAACCTGAGGGCAAAGGCTCAAAGGCTGCTTTGGTTTATGGACAGATGAATGAACCACCAGGTGCAAGAGCTAGGGTAGCTCTTACGGGTTTAACAGTAGCAGAATATTTTAGGGATCAAGAGGGTCAAGATGTATTATTTTTTGTAGATAATATTTTTAGATTTACACAAGCAGGCTCAGAAGTATCAGCTTTACTTGGTAGAATTCCTTCTGCGGTTGGATACCAACCAACTTTAGCTACGGATATGGGAAATTTACAAGAGAGAATTACTACAACTAATAAAGGCTCGATAACTTCTGTTCAAGCAATTTATGTTCCCGCAGACGATTTAACAGATCCTGCGCCAGCTACATCATTTTCTCACTTAGATGCAACAACCGTATTATCAAGACAAATAGCAGAGCTTGGAATTTACCCAGCGGTAGATCCTTTAGACTCAACATCAAGAATACTTGATCCAAGAATTGTCGGAGAGGAACACTATAGAGTTGCAAGATCCGTTCAAAAAATTTTACAAACATATAAATCTTTACAAGACATAATAGCAATTCTAGGAATGGACGAGCTATCAGAAGAAGATAAATTGACAGTAGCAAGAGCAAGAAAAATTCAAAGATTTTTATCTCAACCGTTTTTCGTAGCGGAAGTCTTTACTGGTTCTCCAGGAAAACTTGTCGATTTAGACTCAACTATCAAAGGATTTGATGCAATTTGTAAAGGTGAATATGATCATTTACCTGAGGCAGCTTTTTATATGGTTGGTACAATCGAAGAGGCGGTTCAAAAAGCTGAAAAAATGGCTAAGGAAGCAGCAGCCTAAATGGACCAATTTAATTTGGAAATCATAAGTCCAGAAAAATCTTTTTTAACAAAAAGTGATACTGAGGAAGTAGTTATCCCGGCTATTGAAGGATATATGGGTATATTAAAAGATCATATTCCTTTAATTTCTTTCTTAAAACCAGGAATTATTGACGTAAGATCTAAAAATGAAACTTTAAATTATTATGTAGATGATGGAATTGTCGAATTTAAAGATAATACTTTGTCGATACTAACAAGTAATATTTTTGATTTAAAAGAAATGGATAAAAATAAAGTGGATAAAATTGTGAAGGATGCGGAGGAAGGTTTAAAAAAAGAAAATATTGAAGATCATGAACGATATATATTAGATCAGAAAATTGAGGTTTTAAATTCTATAAAGTCTAATTAAAAATAATTTTTTTAACTTCGCTTTTTAAATTTTTGTATACATCAGTTTTAAAGTCAACAACCCATTTAGTAATTTCATCTAAGTCAATCCATCTCCACTCCGAAAACTCTGGTTTTTTCGTTTTAATATTGATCTCTGTATCTTCACCTTTAAATCTCATACAAAACCATTTTTGCTTTTGTCCTTTATATTTACCTCTCCATATTATCCCAAGAAGATTTTCAGGTAAAAAATACGTTTGATAACCTTCAATCTCTTTTATTAAATCTACATTTTTTACACCTGTCTCTTCCTCAAGTTCTCTAAGTGCTGCATCTAAAAATTTTTCATTTCCATCTACACCACCCTGAGGCATTTGCCAATAATTGTGAGGATTATCTAATCTTTTGGCTACAAAAACCTTATTATCTTTGTTTAAAAGAATAATACCTACACCTATTCTTAAAGGTAGATTTTTAAACTTTTCATGCATAGAATTATCCGGTGAATAATTTTCTGGCAAACTTAAGTTGATTATCATTTTCTGATAGAATTCTAAAATCATCAGACTCTTCTTCCACTGTTATATCCGGTGTTACACCAACTTCTGAAATTGATTTACCTGATGGTAAATAATATTTTGAAATAGTTAATCTAATTGCACCACGATTTTTTAAGGGTATAATCGATTGTACCGACCCTTTTCCATAACTTTTCTCACCAACTAATACTGCTCGTTTGTGATCTTTTAAAGCTCCTGCAACTATCTCAGATGCTGAAGCTGACCCCTTATTAATTAAAACTATAAGAGCTTTGCCATTAATAATATCACCTTCTCTTGCAAACCATTTTTGATTCTCATTTTTTTTTCTTCCTTTAGTCGATACTATTTCACCATCATCTAAAAAAAAATCTGATATCTTGATTGCTTGGCCTAGTAATCCACCTGGATTATTTCTCAAATCTAAAATATAGCCCTCTATCTTTTTGTTTTTTTTAAATTCCTTAATCTTCTTTTTAATTTGATCATCACTATTTTCATTAAATGATGTGAGACGGATGTATCCAATTTTTTCATCAAGTACTTCAGATTTAACAGATGCAACCTGTATAATCTCTCTTTTTATATTAAAAACTAATGATTTTCTTAAACCGACTCTTCTTACAGTAATTTCTAAAGTTGATCCGACAGGACCTCTCATTAATTCGACTGCTTCATTTAACGTTTTTCCTTGAACTTGTGTATCATTTATTTTGACAATGTAATCTCCAGCCTTAACACCTTCTCTTTCAGCAGGTGAATTATCGAGAGGTGATATAACTTTTACAACACCTGCTTCCATACCGACTTCTATACCCAAACCCCCAAACTCACCTTTAGTTTCTGTTTGCATTTCTTCTAAATTTTTTGGAGACATATATGATGAATACGGATCTAATGATTGTAACACACCGTTAATAGCCGCATCCATAGTGTCTGATTGATCTACCTCTTCTACATATTCCTTATTTATTTTGTCTAAAACTTCTCCAAAAAGATCTATTTTGTCATAAACTGTCTCTTCTTGAGCAGTAACTTTTCCAAAATACAAAATAAAAAAAATTATAAGAGTAAATATTCTTCTATTATCCATTAAACAATTACCCTTTCTTTAGGAATTAATTCAGACCATATTTTCTCAAGCTCATAGAATTTTCTTTTTTCTGGATTAAAAATGTGAACAATAATATCGATACCATCAACAAGCTTCCATTCTGTGCTGTCTCTTCCTTCAATTTTACATTGACTAAATCCATTTTCTTTAAATTTGTCTAATACCTGTTCCGACAATGACTGAATATGTCTTGAAGAAGTTCCACTCGCTATAATCATATGATCCGCAATTGAGGACTTATCTTTTAAGTCAATTGCAACTATGTCTAGCGCCTTATTGTTATCTAATGTTTCAATTATTATTTTTTTTAGATTGGTTTTTTTGACCATTAATTACTAATCATATCAAAAATTTCTAATTTTAGAAGATGAAATGTTAACTTTTTTAAACTCAACATACATAAGACCTCTATTTTTAATTGACTTAAATGCGATGGATTTTTTAGCCTTTGCCTTAAAACCATTTCTGTCAAAAACTAAAATTTTACAAATTTTTGGTATTTTTTTCCAATTGTCCCATTTATGAAAATTTAGTAAATTATCAGCACCTAATAAAAAATATATCTCTTTTTTTTTACTTTTACTTCTAAAATACTTTATTAAATTAATTGTCTTATTTGAATTAATTTTTTTTTCAAAAAAAATAACTTTAATATATTCTTGTTTCTTTGTTAAACTTCTAGAAAGTTTTATTCTTTTGTTTAAATTAAAATAACTTTTTTTTTTAAATGGATTTTTTTTTGTTATAGCCCAAATTATTTTTTTTAAACCAAATTTTTTTTTTGCTATTTGAGAAATTTTCAAATGTCCTTTATGAGGTGGATCGAATGTGCCTCCTAGGATACCTATTTTTTCAATACGTTTATTTTCTGATTTGGCCATTTCCAGCTACGTGGTATTTAAATGATACTAATTGATTTAGTCCTACAGGACCTCTTGGTGGTAATTTGTTTGTGGATATTCCAACTTCTCCACCAAAGCCTAGTTCTCCTCCATCAGCAAATTGAGTTGATGTATTATGCATAACTATAGAACTTTTTACATTTCTTACAAAATAATTAGCATTTACAGAGTTATTCGTAATAATAGAGTCGGTATGCATGGTACCAAATTTATTGATGTGTTGAACTGCTTCATTAACATTTTTAACAATTTTAACAGAGATTTTTGAATCAAGATATTCTTTACGCCAGTCTTTATTAGTTGCTTTTTTAAGTTTACCACTAAAAATTTTTCTGACTTTATTATCACCGTATATTAAACAATTATTATTTTTTAATTCTTTAAGTATCAAATTAATTTCTTTTTTTGGACAATCTTTATGAATTAATAAAGTTTCAGTAGCTCCACATATGCTAACGTTTCTCATTTTTGCGTTTAAAACAACATTCCTTGCCATTTTTGTATTTACTTTTTTATCTATAAATGTGTGACAAATACCTTCTAAGTGACCTATTACTGGGACATTACATAATTCTTTGACTTTCTTAACAAGGTTTTTGCCTCCTCTAGGAATCATAACATCAATATAATTTCTCATATCTTTTAGAAGGGAGCTAACAACTTTTCTATCTTTTCTTTCAATAAATTGAACATAATTCATATTCACTTTATTAGCCTTGAGAGATTTTCTAAATAGTTTTACAAATATTTTATTAGTAAAAAAAGCTTCGGAACCACCCTTGAGGATAACTGAATTACCTGATTTAAAACAAAGACAAGATAGATCTACAGTTACATTAGGTCTACTCTCATAAATCACACCAATGACACCAATTGGAATAGATATTTTTTTAATTTTTAGACCGTTTGGCCTTTTCCATTTATCTAAAATAACCCCAATTGGATCCCTTAATTTAGTTATTTCAATTATTGTTTTAGTTATCGAACTAAGCTTTAATTTATCTAACTCGAGTCTTGCAACTAAATTTTTATCAATATTTTTTATTTTGGCATACTTAATATCTTTTTTGTTTTGTTTAAGTATTTTATTTAAATTTTTTTTTATTAAATCACTGAATTTCAATAAAACCTTATTTTTTGTTTTTGTATCCACTTTTTCTAAACTTGCTTTAACAGAATTTTGGCCTAATTTTTGTAAATATTTTTTCATTCTAGATTTCCACCATATCATCTTTGTGAACAACTTCAGTTTTTGTTTTGTAACCTATTAATTCTTCAATTTTATTTGACTGATGACCTTTTATTTTGTCAATTTCCTCAGATGAAAATGAACTCAGGCCTATTGCTAGCTCTTTATCATTTTTACTGATTATTTTTATTTGATCACCTTTTTTAAATGAACCTTCAACACTCTTTACACCTGCGGCCAGCAAACTCTTGCCTTTTCGTAATGCATTTTCAGCACCTTCATCAATCTTTAAATATCCTTTTGCATGTAAAGTACTGGCAATCCATTTTTTTCTAGCATCTAATTTAGAAATTTCGGGAATAAACCAAGTACATATTTTTTTATCTAAAATATTACTCAAAGGTCTTTCTTTTAATCCGTTTGCTATTGCCATTTTACATCCTGAGAGTGCACATATTTTAGCTGCATCAATTTTAGTTTTCATACCACCTGATCCATACTCACTAGTTTTCCCAGAAGCTAATTTAATTATATTTTGATCTATCTTTTTGATTTTATTTATCAATTTAGCATCTTTATGAATTTTTGGGTTTTTTGTATAAAGTCCATCCACATCAGATAACAACACAAGACAATCAGCATCAGTAATTTGAGCAACTCTTGAAGCTAATCTATCATTGTCTCCATATTTAATTTCGGAAGTAGCAATAGTATCGTTTTCATTAACTATCGGTATAAAATTAAGACTAAATAAATTTTCAATTGTTCTTTTGGCATTTATAGCTCTCCTTCTTATTTCAGTGTCCTCTAGTGTAAGTAATATTTGAGAAATATTAATTTTTTGAACAGCGAAAACTTCCTTAAATAAATTCATTAACTCGATTTGTCCCACAGATGCTACGGCTTGACTTTGATCTATTTTAAGTTTTTTCTTTTCTATATTTAATTTCTTACAACCAAGAGCAATTGCACCTGAACTTACTATAATAATATTTTTATTTTTTTTTCTTAAAGCCTTAATATCTTTTGCAAACTCCAGTAACCATTTTTTTCTGATAATTTTTTTGTCATCAATAATTAATGACGATCCTATTTTAACAATAATAGTTTTGGAATTTTCAAGATACATTTTTAAGCAACTTTATTTTTAAATTTGATATTAATTTTTTGTCAAAAGTAGATAATTCAATAACTTTTTTATTTAATTTTTCCTCAAATTTTATCTTTTTATTTTTGAGCTCTTTTTGTGATAATAAATCAACCTTATTTAACACTATAATTTCTTTTTTTTTTAATAATTCCTTACTATACTCACCTAATTCTTTTCTAATTTGTTTATAAGAATTAACCAAATCTTCCTCAGAAACATCAATTAAGTGTAATAGTGTTTTACATCTTTCTACATGTTTTAAAAACTTTATACCTAAACCGACGCCGGTGTGTGCTCCTTCGATTAATCCTGGTATATCTGCTAATGTAATCTCTTTATTATCATACATTGCAACACCTAGATTAGGATTTATAGTTGTAAACTTATAATTAGCAATTTTAGGATTTGCAGAGGTTATTGAAGCAAGTAAACTTGATTTACCTGCATTTGGTAAACCTATTATTCCAATATCAGCAATCGTTTTAAGTTGTAACCAAATCCAAAATTCCTCACCTTTTGTACCTTTTGTAAATTTTCTCGGAGCTCTATTTGTAGATGATTTAAATTTGGTATTTCCAAAACCACCTCGACCTCCTACAGCAACAGTAAACTCATCTTTTTCTTTTTTGAAATCAAAAAGTAAAGTTTTGTTATCTTCTTCAAAAATTTGAGTCCCTATTGGAACAGATAAGAATAAATCTTTTCCACCCCTACCTGTTTGATTTTTTCCCTTACCATCACCACCCCTTTTGGCTTTGAAATGTTGTTGATATCTATAATCGATTAATGTATTTAAATTTCTCTCTGATTTTAATACTACAGAGCCACCCTTGCCTCCGTCACCACCATCTGGACCTCCGAACTCAATAAATTTTTCACGTCTAAAGCTTGGTGATCCTGAGCCACCGTTACCAGCTTTAACAAATATCTTTACTTGATCTAGGAATTTCATAATACAACTTTTGTTTATGTTGTATGAATTTAATTGGGTTTTACTGAAACGTAAGTTCTATCTGACTTACTTTTTTTAAAAACAACCTTTCCCTTAACAACCGAGAAAATGGAGTGATCTTTACCCATGCCAACGTTTTGGCCTGGAAAAATTTTAGTTCCTCTCTGCCTAACTATTATATTGCCAGGTACAACGAATTGGCCACCGTATTTCTTTACACCTAATCTTCTACCAGCACTATCTCTTCCGTTTCGAGAGGATCCACCTGCTTTTTTTGTTGCCATAATTTATCTTTATAATTTATTTTACTTATTTTTTTTAATTTCAGTCTTTTTTTCTTTTTTTAATTTACTAATTTTTTCAGCCTCAGACAATACTTTACCATCTTTTGACATTATCTTATTAACTTTAATTAATGAGTATTGCTGTCTATGACCATTTTTTCTTCTAGAATTTTTTCTTCGTCTTTTTTTAAATATTAAAACTGTCCTATTTTTAGCGTTTTTTAAAAATTCAGCTTCTACTTTTGCACCTTGGACAGTAGGCAAACCTACCTCGACATTTTTATCATCTCCATAGGCAAGTATTTCTTTAAATTCAATTATAGAATTTGGTTTTTGATCTCCAAATTTTTCTATTTTAATTATTTCTCCAGCTTTAACCTTATATTGTTTTCCGCCAGTTCGTATTATCGCAAAAGACATTTTTTTCCTTAAAAAATTAAATGCAATATATAATTAGCTTTTTTATAGTCAAGATTAATAAGCTAAAAATTATCCTTTAAATCCCTGAGTTTTGAGAAGGTTTCAATATTTTCTGCTTTTAAAAATATGTTGCATTCTAGTTCTTCTTTTAAAATAGATGGAATTGTTGGTATCCCTGCCTTTAAATTTTTATTAATTAAGTCTATTTTTTTTTTAAGATTTTTATTATCTGGATCATGCTCAATACAGAATTTTGCATTACTTAACGTATATTCATGCCCACAATATATTAAAGTTTCTTTATCAAAAGTTTTAATTAATGATAATGATCTGAACATATCTTCATAAGTTCCTTCAAATAACCTTCCACAGCTTAATGAAAACAAAGTATCTCCTGTAAATAATATTTTCTCATTGAAAAAATGATAGCAAATATGACCCGAGGTATGACCTGGAGTATGATAAGTTTTAAATTGAAAATCACCTTCTTTAAATATCTCCTCATTTTTGAGACAAATATCTATGCCTGGTATTCTTTTTTTATCATCTATAAAACCAATTATTTTACAGTTGTACTTTTCTTTTAATATTAAATTTCCGTCTATATGATCAAAGTGATGGTGTGTGTTTAAGATATATTTTAATTTTAGATTTAATTTTTCTAATGATTTAATAAGTGGACCAGATTCGCTTGGGTCTATAACTAGTGCCTCATTATTATTATGCACTATATATGAAAAATTATCTTTTAAACATTTTATAATTTCAACTTTTATCATTTTTCTATTAAAAAAATACCAAGTTCAGAAGTTAAATTTTTAAAATTTAAATTAACCTTATTAATTGAAGATACTTTATTATTTGTAAGAGCTAAAGATTTAAATAAATTTATTTTTCTATCATTACAAAAGTTTACGAAGTCCTTAATTGAGCACATGTGTAGATTGGGTGTATTATACCACTCATTTGGTAGCGTCTTAGTAACAGGCATTGTGCCTTTAAATAACAAGTTAAATCTCACTTTCCAAAAACCAAAATTTGGTATTGTTACAATTGATGTCTTTCCTATTCTTAATAAATCACTTATTACTTTTTCGGGATTTAAAAAAGCTTGTAAGGTTTGGCTTAAAATAACGTAATCAAAACTATTACTAGGAAATTGTTGTAAATCCAACTCAGCATTACCTTCAATTACGGTAAGCCCCTTTTGAATACATTTTTGTACATTATCTTTAGATATTTCTAGGCCTCTAATTTTTTTGGATATATTTTCGTAAATAAATTTCATCAGTTCGCCATCTCCGCAACCAACATCTAAAATTGATTTTTCTCTTTGAATAGAGTTTGCAATGATTTTAAATTCTTCTTTCATAATTATTTTTTATATGAGTTATCAACAAAATTCTTTAATGCATTTAAAAAATCAGGAACATCTAATAAAAAAGAGTCGTGACCTTTGTCAGATTTTACCTCTAAAAATCCTACATCTGCATTTATCGCATTTAAGGCAATTACTATTTCTCTATTTTCAGCTGTTGGATACAGCCAGTCAGAGGTAAATGAAATGATAAAAAATTTCGTTTTTGTATTTTTAAATACTTTTGAAAGATCGCCATTAGAATTTTTGCTAAGATCAAAA
Organism: uncultured Pelagibacteraceae bacterium; assembly: GCA_902619665.1. Lineage (GTDB taxonomy): Bacteria > Pseudomonadota > Alphaproteobacteria > Pelagibacterales > Pelagibacteraceae > Pelagibacter. Next base: position 116,251 of record CACNFB010000001.1, on the reverse strand, counting down.
TAATCCATAGCTCTTGTTATATAAAGATAGCTATTTGCATCGAACCGATCAACAAATATTGATCCCTGGTATCTAAGATAACTCTCAATTTGAAAATCAGCATCAAAACCAAATTTGATTTTGTCTCGCTCTTGAAGCTTTCTACCAAATTTTTCCTGAAGTCCTTTTTTTGATAAATATGTTATGTGGGCTGCCATTCTTGCAACAGACAATCCCTTAGCAGGAGATTTATTTTCTAAATCATAATTACCATTTTTCCAGTTTTCATCTGCCATTATTGCTTGCCTTCCCAACTCATTAAAAGCAATATTTTGGGCTGAGTGACTAGCAGAGCACGCTATAGGGATAGCTATTTTTGACTTATCAGGGTAATTAGCAATGAACTGTAAAACTTGCATTCCACCCATAGATCCACCAGTGACACAAAATAATTTATTTATATTAAAATGATCAAGTAAATTAAATTGCGCATTAACCATATCGTTTATAGTTATAACTGGAAAATTAATACCAATTTTTTTTCCAGTTTTTTTATCAATGGAGCTAGGACCATATGACCCCATACAGCCACCAATAACATTTGCACATATTATAAAATATTTATTTGTATCAAGTGCTTTATTTGGACCAATCACGTATGACCACCAACCATCTTTGTTAGTTATTGGATTCTTTCCTGACGCAAACTGATCTCCAGTGAGTGCGTGAAACACCATTATAGCATTATCTTTATCTTGATTTAGCTTTCCATAAGTTTCATAAGCAACAGGATAATCTACAATAGTAACCCCACAATCTAATTTTAGTGGTTTTTTAATAATTATTTTTTTTATATCATTAAATTCGTTCATATTATCTGATGTGAATTGTGAGGAAAAAAACTTATTTAGCGGTTTTTTTAAAGCGCTCGCAATTCAGTTAAATCAGCGCAGAGATCTTCTATAGTAAGTTATCAATTATGTCAATTACAACTGATCGTTGTTTAATTTTATTTCAATTATTTTATTATTATTTATATATATCATTATGCAAAAAGTAATATTTAGGAAAATTGGAGTTAAAAGTTACAAACCTGGGAGATCATTGCTTTTAAACAAAAAAAAGGTAATTAAATTATCAGCAAATGAATCTGCATTAGGTTTCTCACCGAGAGTAAAAAAAAAAATATCGAAAATTAATTTATTATCTAAGTATCCTGACTCTAAATCTAAAAGTTTACGTAAGGAAATTTCAAAAAAATTTAGATGTAATTTCGACCAGATAATTTGTGGCTCAGGTTCAGATGAAATAATTCAAATGATTTGTCAATTGTTTTTAACAAAATCAGATGAAGTAATTGTGCCAAAATATAGTTTTTTAATGTATAGAATTTATTCGGGTATAATTGGTGCTAAAGTTGTTTATGCCGATGAAGAAAATTTTAAAGTATCAGTAGACAATATATTAAAAAAAGTAACTCGAAAAACTAAAATTGTTTTTTTAGCAAATCCTAATAATCCAACAGCAACCTATTTGTCTGCATTAGAATTAAAAAATTTAAGGAAAAGGCTCAGATCAAATATTCTATTAGTTGTTGATGACGCTTATGAAGAATATATGTTAAATAAAGATTATAAGTCTGGACTAAACTTATTTAAAAACAAAAATAACGTTTTTATTTTAAGAACTTTTTCTAAAATTTATGGACTAGCCTCCTTAAGAGTTGGATGGGGGTATGGATCGAAAGAAATAGTAAAAGCTTTGATGAAAATTAAACCACCATTTAATATTACAAAAATAGGGGAGTTATCGGCTATAGAGTCACTTAAAGATAAAATATTTATATCAAAATCAATTAAACATAATAAAAAATGGGCAGAAAAACTTAAACGCAACTTAGAAAAAAATAATATAAATACAAATAAAGTTTCTGCGAACTTTTTGTTATTAAATTTTGATAAGTGTAAAATTTCAGCCCAAAAATTCAAAAAAAAACTTGAAGAAAAAGGTATTATTGTTAGAAGCCTTGAAGTATACGGTATGAAAAATAAATTAAGAGTAACAATAGGAAATTCTAAAGAAAATAATTTTTTTCTAAAAACAGTAAAATCAATATTCTAAAATGTTTAGCAATATATTAATTATTGGTTGTGGGCTGATAGGTTCATCTATCCTAAGAGGTTCATTAAGCAAAAAAATCTCAAAAAATATTTATGTATTTGAAAAATCAAAAAAAAACATCTCTTTAATAAAAAAAATCGATAAGAAAATTAAATTTCTTAATAAGATAGACCGCAAAGTTTCCAATATGGATTTGATTGTGCTCTCAACACATATGAGTCAATATAATAATTTGCTTAAAAAGTTGCTAATATACATTTCGTCAAAAAATTTAATAACCGATACAGGCTCAACCAAACGGAATATTGAAAATTTAATTAAAAAAAATAAAAAAATAAAAAAAATATTTATTCCAAGCCATCCAATTGCTGGGTCAGAAGTAAGTGGACCAGAGTTTGGTGATAAAAATTTGTTTAAAGACAAGTGGTGTATAATTTTGAAAGGTAATGATAAACCTAAAAAAAACCTTAAAAAAATAGAAATATTTTGGAAGAAACTTGGTTCAAAAATAATTTTTATGAATGCTGTCGAACACGACAAGATATTTTCAGTAACAAGTCACTTGCCCCATTTAATTGCTTACAATCTTGTTAAAACTGCAACCGATTTTCAAAGAAAAAATAAAAAAAATATTATCAAGTATAGCGCTGGTGGTTTAAGAGATTTTTCACGCACTGCTGCATCAAATGAAATCATGTGGAGGGATATATTCTTCAATAATAAAGATAATATAATGAACTCTATAAACATTTTTATTAAAAACTTAAATAATCTCAAAAAACTTATTAAAAAAGAAAACAATAAAAACATACTTAAAATTTTAAAAGATACTAAAAAAGTTAGAAGACAAATAATAGATTTAAAACAAGACATATCTAAACCAAACTTTGGAAGAGATATTTTTTAATTTAGTTTTTCAAGAACACTTAGGTGGCTTTCATAACCTTTAAAAGACTTTAAAGATGTTTTATATATAGGTTTTCTAGCTTGGTTAAAGCTTATAGTTTTGATAACCCTTTTATTTTTTTGGTGATTTAGACATTTGTCATCCCATTTTAATGAACAGAATTTTAATAATTTTTCTACTTCAACTTTTGTATTGTTAACTAAATTTTCGTAATGAAGATCATAAATATGATTTGGAAATAATTTTCTCCAGTGGCTCATTAAGTCTTGATAGCACTTATAATAATCTACCAAATCATTTAAATCATTAGCAAAATTAATTTTTGATAAGAAATGATTTTTGTACAATGACCAACAATTATCAACTGGGTTTCTTAGGATATTTATAAATTTAGAATTAGGTAAAAATTTTAAAATATAACCTATGTAAAAAAAATTTAATGGGGCTTTATCAGTAAAAACTTTATCTGTGTCATCTATATTAGATATAAATTCAATATAATCTTTCTCACTTTTTAATAAGTCTTTTGTTTTTATGACTTCATTAAACTCAAAATAATTTTTGTAGATTCTACCTATATATGGTAATTCCCCACCTCCAAATACATCTTCGTGAGATGAAATAATTTGTTCTGTTAAAGAGGTACCAGATCTTGGCATACCTATGATAAATAGGAAATTTCTAGAATTTTTATTTAGTTGTATATTTCCTAATGAGTTATATTTATCTTTGATTTTAATAAATTTTTTTCTATCAATCTCAAAATTATATTTACTAAGTTTTTTTGATATGTCATTAGCTTTCTTATAATTTTCAAAAGATTTGTCGTATTTTTTTTGATCATCATATGCTTTACCAAGTGCGAAATGCAAATACACTAAAGACTTATCAGTAAGCTTCATGTCTGATAATTTGTTTTTCATACTTATAAAATGTGGATTCTTATTATCATATTTAGTCATTTGAGAAATCATTCTATCAGCATCTGTCAAATCTGATCTTAGTTTTAAAATATCAAAAAACAATTTTTTAGATTTTTCAAACTCACCCATTGTATTGTATAAGTTTGCAAGATTATAAATTGCAGCTATTGCATTTGGTTGTTTAGACAATATTTTATTATATATATCAATAGCTTCATCAGTTTTATCTAACTCTTTTTTTAAATTAGCTAAATTGTTCAATATTTGGTTATTATTTTTATCAATGCTTAAACCCCTTTTGTAAAGTTCTTCTGCTTTTTTATATTTATAAATATTCGCATAACTCATTCCCAGGTTGTTTAAAAAATCTACATTATTTGGGTTTTGTTTTAAAGCCTCATTCATAATATCAATTGCTTTTAAGAAATTCCCTTTATTATTATAAGCCAGACAAAGAAGATTATAAAAAACATCAATCTTGTTTTTTTTTAAAATATTATTACATTCCTCAATTACTTCATCGTTCTTATTATCAAAATACTTCTTTTTAAGTTCCTCAAATTTTTTTTGTAAATCTGAAACTGATTTATCCATTTATCTTATTCCTATAACTTTTAACTTAGCTGTTTTTTCTATTAATTTTAAGGTTTTATTTATATCCATGATCAATACTTTTTTTTTTGGACCATAAGCATGTATTAAATTTTTTTTTGATAAACAAACAGCAACATGCCCTCTCCAAAAAATTATAGCATTTTTTTTAATTTTATTTACTTTCTTAAAATATTTTATTTGATCTTTTGTATCTCTTGGACAATATAAATTATTAAATTTAAAAAAAAGCTGAACTAAAGCGGAACAGTCTATTCCTTTATAACTTTTTCCTCCCCATTTATAAGGTATATTTAGAAACATCTTTATATCTTTAAAAGTATTTTTCTTATAACTTAGAGGCATTACATCATTTTTTTTTACCCAATATTTTCCAAACTTATAAAAATTATTTGCTTTATTAGTTACACAAATAAGTGAGCAAAATGATAGTTTAGACGTAATTTTAGAATTTGTTTTTGGTTTTGAATATAAATTTGCTTTTAAAGAGGAAATTTTGTGAGTGATTTTAATATTTTTAATAAATCTTCTGGTTTTTATAAATCCAATATATTTATCGTATGATGTTTTAATTTTAAGCCACCCTTTTTTTTTCTTTAGTATTTTAAATTTTTCCCCATATAAAAGTTGTGATGATATTTTTGATTTAAATGAACCTTTTTCATAAATATTTATCACAGGGTAATTATTAATCATTTTATTGGCGCAACCTTTGAAATATAAACAATTAGAAAAAGCACAGGCAAACCTAATAAAGCAGTCACAACAAAGTAGTTATGATAACCAATTACGTCCACCCAAGAACCTGAATAACCTGCTATTAATTTTGGTAAAAATAACATTATAGAGCTAAATAGTGCGTATTGAGTAGCTGTAAATTTCAAAGAGGTTAAACCAGATAAGTATACAACAAAAGCTGCTCCAGCAAAACCACTTGATATATTATCAGCCGTGATAACAGAAATTAAAAATTTAATGTTGGTTTCGGCCGTTGCTAACCAGGCAAAAAGTAAATTACTTAGAGAAGCGATTAAAGCACCAATAAATAAAGTGATCATAGTTCCATGTTTCATTGCAAAATACCCACCTAATAATCCACCAGCTATTGTAGCGAAAACACCAAAAAATTTAGAATAAGTAGCGATCTGGTTAATACTATAACCCTTTTCTAAATAAAAAATATTAGCCATAACACCCATTACAACATCTGCCATTCTGTAGAGTGAAATTAAGAGTAAAATTATTACTGCAACTTTCCCATATTTGACTACAAAATTTTTAATTGGATTAAAGTAACTTTCTTTTATTATTGATTTACTTTGAAATTTTAGTTTTACTAAAAATAAAAGAAACAAACCACTACAGATAAAACAAAAAATTAATTTTAAGATTGCGTAAAAAAAACTTAACATAGGTCCGGAAAAAGGATTATCTAAGTAAGAGTAAATATATATAAAAATTAATAGAGATATCATTATACTCAAAAAAAATTTAACATGTAAATTAGTTTTTCTCGTAAAATTTCTTTTTCTTTTTGGTTCTTTAGAAATTAAATTAGCAATAACACCAATGAACATAAGCAGTGACATGGATAAATACACCTTTTTCCAAACATCATGTTCATAATTTTCGCTTCCCCAATAAGAAGCTAACCAAAGGCTGCCAGCACCCCCAACCAACATTCCGATTCTGTAACCAGCAATGTACATAGACGATAGTGATCCCTGTAGTTTTTTATCTATAGACTCAATTCTGTAAGCATCGATAATTATATCTTGAGTTGCACTAAAAAATGCAACAAGCGTTATGCACACAGCTGTAATAATAATATTATTCTGTGGATCGTTTACTGAAGTTAAAACTAAAGAAAATATAATTAAGAATTGAGTTAAAAGTAACCAACTTCTTCTATGACCTAAATTTAAAAAAACTGGAATAGTTACCTTGTCGACAAGTGGAGACCATAAAAATTTAAAAGCATAAGCAAAACCTGCCCAACTAAAAAGTGTTACTGTGCTCCTTTCCACTCCAGCCTCAGTTAACCAAACTGACAAAGTTGAGAAAACTAAAAGTATAGGTAAGCCTGATGAAAAACCTAACATTATCATTTTTAAAGGTTTTTCTGTAAAAAAAAATAAAAATTTATTATTCAATTATCTTCTCCAAAAAGAGGGTAAAAAAATTATCAATAATGCAAAAATTTCCAATCTACCTAATATCATTCCAACTGATAATAACCACTTAGATTTATCAGGTAGGCCTGAATAGTTGCTGTTTGGTCCAATTTCACTTCCCAAACCAGGCCCAACATTTGATAGAGATGACGCTGCCCCAGAAATTGAAGTTATAAAATCTAATCCTGTTAAAGTTAAAAGTGATGCTAGAACAAAAAATATCAATATATATAAATAAATAAATGATATTATTGATGCGATTAACTTATCCTCAACTTTATTATTATTATATTTTAATTTTATAATTGCTCTTGGATAAATAATTTTCATTAATTGGTTTCTTATAAAATAGTAAAGTATATGCACTCTAAATATTTTAATTCCACATGTTGTTGATCCTGCACAGCCTCCAATAAACATTAAAATAAGAAAAAAAATTAGAGGAAAGTTTCCCCACTGGTCAAATTCTTTAGTTACGTATCCAGTACCTGTCAAAATCGAGACTACGTTAAAGATCACAGATCTAATATGAATTTCATAAATATTTTTGTTAACTATAATTAAATAAAAAAATAATATTAATATAGAAACTAAAGTTAGCTTTAAAAATAATTTTACTTGTTCATCTTTAAAAATAATTCTTTTTTCACCAGATATAAATTTTATGTATAAAATAAAAGGTATACTTCCCAACAAAATAAATAAAATCGAGATAATTTCTATATTCGAATTATTAAAATATCCTATTGATTGGTCATAATTTGAAAAACCACCTGTTGCAATTGTTGTCATTGAATGAGTTATACTGTCAAATGTATTCATCCCAAAAATTTTATAAAAAACTGAGCAAAGCGCTGTTAAAGATAAATAAACTGTTATTAATTTTAAAGAAACTTCCTTAGATTTAGGTAAAATTTTTTCAGATGTATCGTAAGAAGCAACCTTAAGTAACTGCATTCCCCCTATATTCATAATTGGCATCAAAGTTATGGCCATTAAGATAACTCCAATACCTCCCAACCATTGTAACATTGCTCTCCAAATTAGTATGCCCTTAGGAGATCTCTCAATATTCTCTAAAATAGTGGCACCTGTAGTGGTTATCCCTGACATACTTTCAAAAAAAGAATCAGTAATAGACAAATTTAAATCTGAAAAAAAAAATGGCAAAGAACCAAATATTGCAATACTCAACCAAGATAGAGCTGTTAGTAAAAAAGCTTGTTGAGTATTAATTGACTTTAAGTGATCAATATTAGAAAGAAAAAATAATATACCGAAAGTTATTGTTATAATTCCAGATATTATAAAAGTAGAATCAAATTCATTATAAATTAGTTGAAATGAGATAGGGACAATCATGGCAACTCCTAAAATTATTAATAAAATCCCTAATGTAAAAAATACTGTTTTATAATTGGACATTTTTACAGAACATTATTTTATGGAAAATAAATTTCAACATTATATGAATAAAATATGTTCTTAAAATACAAGATATTTTAAATTGATGATAAATATTAAAAAAGAAGATATAGAAAAATCAAACTCCTGGCCATTTGTTGAGGCAAAAAAGATTCTTAAAGAAAGAAAGAAATATATAGACAAAAAAGGAAAGATTATTTTACAGACTGGATACGGACCTTCCGGATTGCCTCATATTGGAACATTTGGAGAAGTTGCAAGAACGAGCATGGTAGTTAATGCTTTAAACTATTTAACAGATTTACCAAAAGAAATAATTACGTTTTCAGATGATTTAGATGGATTAAGAAAAGTACCAGATAATGTTCCAAACAAGGATATTCTTAAAAATAACTTACACATGCCTCTCACAGATATTCCAGACCCCTTCGGAAAATTTAAAAGTTTTGGAGAACACAATAATGAGATGTTAAAAAATTTTTTAGACAAATTTGATTTTAAATATAAATTTATGAGCTCAACTAGTTTATATAAATCTGGATTTTTTAATGCAACTCTAAAAAAAATATTAGATAATTATGAGGGGATAATGAAAATAATTATTCCTACTTTAGGCAAAGAAAGACAAAAAACATATTCACCTTTTCTACCAATATGTAATGAAACGGGCAAAGTTTTAGAAATACCGGTCATTGAAATAAATAAAAAAGATTCAACTTTAATTTTTGATAATAATGGAAAGAAATTAGAAATAAGTATTTTGGATGGTAACTGCAAACTTCAATGGAAAGTAGACTGGGCAATGAGATGGTATACTCTTGATGTTGATTTTGAAATGTATGGAAAAGACTTAATTGAGAGTGCAATTCTATCTACTAAAATAATTAAACTTTTAGGAAAAAATAATCCCTCAGGTTTTGCCTATGAACTATTTCTTGATGATAAAGGTGAAAAAATTTCAAAGTCAAAAGGAAATGGCGTAACTATTGAAGAGTGGCTTAATTATGCTTCACCAGAAAGTTTATCCTTGTTTATGTATCAGAATCCAAAAAGGGCAAAAAAGTTATATAAAGAAATTGTGCCAAAGGCAGTAGATGAGTATTTAGATTTAATCGAAAAAAGTAAAAAACAGGATGCACGAGAATTGTTGCTCAATCCCTTATGGCATGTTCATAATGGCAAAATTCCCTATGAGGATAGCATCATGACTTTTTCCATGCTTTTAAATTTAGTTGAAACCAGCAATGCTACGTCCGAAGAAATGCTTTGGAAATTTGTAAAAAATTACAAAAAAGATATTGTTAAAGATAACTTTCCTATATTTAATAATCTAATAAAATATTCAATCAAATACTTTAACGATATCGTTAAACAAAATAAAAAATATAAAAAACCAAATATTACAGAAAAAAAAGCTTTGTTAGATTTAATTTCAAACTTAGAAAAATGTTCTGATAATATGAAGCCTGAGGATATACAAACAGAAATTTACACAGTAGGAAAAAATAATGGTTATAAGGAAAACCTTAGAGAATGGTTTAAATTAATTTACGAGGTAGTCTTCGGAGTAGAAAACGGTCCTAGGCTAGGATTTTTCATAAGTTTTTTTGGAAGAAAGGAAATGATTTCGCTTATCAAAGAGAAAATAAATTAATGTTTGATAAAATTAGACCATTGATATTTAAATTAGATCCTGAATTGGCACATACATTAGCTATTAAGGCTCTTAAAACAAATTTGTTTTTAAAACAAAAAATTTCAGAAGACTCATGTTTAAAATCTGAATTATTTGGGAGAGAGATAAAAAATCCAATTGGGATTGCTGCTGGTTTTGACAAAGATGCTGAGGTTTATAACTCATTATTTAATTTAGGCTTTGGTTTTGTTGAGGTGGGAACAGTCACACCTTTAAAACAATATGGAAACAAAAAACCAAGAGTTTTTAGGCTAGAGGACGATAAAGCTCTAATAAATCGTCTTGGTTTTAACAACTCAGGCAGTGATTCTGTAAGTGATAGAATAAAAAAAAATAAACCGATTGGTATACTTGGTGTAAACATAGGGCCAAATTGGGACAGCAAAGATAGAGTAGGAGACTATCTAATTGGATTTAATAAATTTTATAATTTAGCAGATTATATAACAATTAATATTTCATCACCTAATACGGAAAATTTAAGAGATTTTCACAATATAGATGAATTGGAAAATTTATTAGATAAGATTTTTGCCGAAAAAGAAAAATTAAAGAGCAAGATTCCAATCGCTTTAAAAGTTTCGCCTGATATTGATAATGCTATTGTTAAAGATATATCTAAAATATTGATACAATATAAAGTCAATGCGTTAATTGTTTCAAATACTACCGATCAAAATAGAGATATCCTGAAAGACCATCAAAAATTTCAGAAAGGTGGTTTATCGGGCAAACCTTTGAACGATATATCAAATAAATTAATAAATAATTTTTTTAAAAATCTAAATGGACAAACAAAAATAATTGGCGTGGGAGGTGTGGACTCTGGGCAAACAGCATACAAAAAATTTTTGAGTGGAGCTAATTTTGTTCAACTTTACACAGGCATGGTTTTTAGAGGACCTAAAATTGCAATAAAAATTAATAAAGAACTTAAAAAAATATTAAAGGAAAAAAAAATAAAAAATTACTCCGATATTATTGGTAAATTATAAACTTGACTGAATCAAAATGTGCATTTATACACTCTCTTCATGCCAAAAAAGTGCGAATTAACTGGAAAAAGACCTTTGAAAGGCCATAAGGTTAGCCATGCGAATAATAAAGTTAAAAGAAGATTTTTACCTAGCATTAAAAAAGTCAGTTTTAAAAGTGAATTATTGAATAAAAAACTAAAGATAACCGTCTCCAATGCAGCAATGAGATCCATAGATAAAAAAGGAAGCTTCGATCAATTTATGAAAACTGTTAAATCAAAAAATTTATCTATAAGATTAAAAAAAATTAAAAAAAGTATAATCCAAAAATCAGCATAATGAACAAGTTGTTCTTAACCTTATCCCTTTTAATGGGGTTTGTTGTTCTAATTTCAAATTTTCTGGTCCAGTTTCCTGTCAAATATTATGAATTGGAAAATATTTTAACCTACGGAGCTTTTAGTTACCCAATAGCTTTTCTAATTACTGATTTAGCCAATAGATCTTTTGGCAAAATAATAGCTAGAAAGATTGTTTATTTTGGTTTCACAATTGGATTATTATTTACATTTATTTTTTCTACAAATTTTTCTGATTTAATCTCAGTTAGAATAGCAATTGGGTCAGGAACAGCATTTATAGTGGCTCAATTATTAGATGTTCAAGTTTTTGATAGATTAAGGAGAAAAACATGGTTTGTTGCTCCTTTATTTTCATCGTTAATAGGCTCAACTGTTGATACGTTTTTATTCTTTTCTATTTCGTTTTATGGAACCGGAGTACCTTGGATAACTTTATCACTTGGCGACTTATGTGTAAAAATATTTATAGCATTAATAATGCTTGTGCCTTTTAGATTATTACTTGGTACGCTTAAACCAGTTTAAATTATTTTAAAAAAAATTTATACGTCAGTATCTTATAAGCAAGTTTTGCTACTAAAAAATTATACGAATTAAATCCTTTAATTGGAGCTAATTCATTTATATCTGCTCCTATTACATTCGCATTCTTAAAAGTAGTTTTGATTAAACTTAACGTTTCATACCAAAACAAGCCTCCTGGTTCGGGGGTTCCAGTTGCTGGCATAATACTAGAATCTAAACCATCTACGTCAAAAGTTAAATATACATTCTTATTTTTAATTAATTTTTTAAAATATTTTAAATTCCATCTTTTTTGATCTTTAGCCCAAAATATTTTAATCCTGCTATTATTTTTTTTTAAAAAAGGCATTTCTTCTTTTGAGATATTTCTTATGCCAATTGAAATTAAATCTACATTTTTAAAGTCCAAGCACCTTCTCATGGCTGATGCATGTGAGTATTTTTGATTATTATAGCTATTTCTAAGGTCTGCATGGGCATCAAATTGTACAATTGTTACATTTTTATAACTTTTAACAAAAGGTTCAATACAGCCTGCTGTGATCGAATGTTCACCACCTAAAGTTAGTGGAAACAAATTTTTTTCAATTGATTTTTGGTTTAAATGTGAAACTTGTTTTAAGGCTTTATTCATATTTTTATTAATTTTAAATGGTTTGATAGTTTTTACACCTATAACTTTGAAAGGTTCACAATTAAGCTCTTCATCGTAAAGTTCAACTTGGTGTGAAGCTTTTATAATTTCCTTGGGCCCATTTTTTGTACCTACACCATAACTGACTGTTTTTTCTAAACCAAATGGTATAACAATAGATTTTTGTTTAATATCGAATTTGTTATCAATACCTAAAAATCCGTTTTTATTTGATAGATATTTCACTTACTTAAAAATTTTAGAGAAATTCTTTCGATCCCTCTTTTTCCATTCGCCATTATGGTATGCATCGCTTGCAATTAAAGGTATTACACTAGTTGCTTCAGCAAACACCATTTGTTCCTTAGAGGTATCAACTTTGCCCCAAGAACTAGCCTCTTTTAAAGTTGAACTACTACATGCCCCATCTCTAGTGTCCGCAACTGTAATTTGAATTGCATATTTATGCATGTCCACATCTTTACCAAGTAGCTCTGCACAAATAACCGTATCCTGAATAAAATTTTTTGGAACTCCCCCACCAATCATCAACAAACCAGATCCTTTTGATTTTATCTTTATCTCAGTTAATTCTCTAAATTCTCTAATAGAGTCGATAGTCATATGCTTTTTTGGATTTTTTTCTTGGTGCATTACTAACCCAAATCCGGCACTGGAATCTGTGAATGCGGGACAGAATATTGGCACTTGGCAGTCATATGACATCTCAATTAAAGAACCTTTTTTCTTTGCATTTTTTTTTAGATATTTGCCAAGCTCAGAGATAAATTCTCTTGAGGTATAGGGTCGTGGTTCAAGTGAGTCAGCAATTTCCCCAATTACTTTATCACAGTGTTGTAGTTCCTCCTCATCAATATAAGTGTCATATATTCTATCGATATAATTTTTTCTTAACTCAGTATCATCTTGAAACTGAGAGCCTTGATAATGCTTAAAACCTAAGGCTTCAAAGAAATCCATGTCAATAATTGATGCTCCAGTTGCGACTATTGCATCAACCATATTATATTTAACTAAATCTCTATAAATATGCATACATCCAGCTGCAGATGTTGAGCCTGCTAATGTCAAAAAAATAGTACAATCTTTTTCACTTAGCATTTCATTATAAATTTTTGCAGCATTAGCTGTCTCTCGAGATACAAAAGACATTTTTTCCATTGAAGAAATTATAGGTCTTGCATCAAACTTTGTTATATCAATATGTTCAACTGGTTTATTTAGAAAATCTTTTTTACTGTTATGACCTAGGTTTTTTTTCACAGGATTTTAAGCAACCAAATAACTTTTGCTTTTATCTTTATCATACATAGACATTACAGGCTCATCTTCAACTTCAAAAATTTTGTCAGAATAAAAACCATTAAACTGTGTTCTAAATGTAAGACCATAAGCACCAAGTTGTCCTAGTTCTATGTAATCATTTTCCTTAATATTGTTTGGAAGTATAAAAGGACCTTTCATATAATCCATGCTATCGCACGTCGGACCATAAAAATCAAAAGCTGTCATTTTTTTTGATATCATTCTACCATTTGTAATAAGCCTTGATGGATAAACTATATTTGGAACACCTCCATCAAATAAAGTTCCATAAGTACCATCATTTATATATAACTTTTGTTTTTTTCTTAAATTTACTCTCACAATTGTTGAACCTGACTCTGCTACCAGTGCTCTACCAGGCTCGCATATAATTTCTGGTAATTTATCTATTTTAAGGGTATTCAATGATTTTTTAATTTCCTTAAAGTAGTTATTTAAAGATTGAGGAATTAAGTCTGGATAAATAGTTGGAAACCCACCACCTATATTTATTACTTTTGGTATAATTTTTGTTTTCTTAATTAAATTTCCGATTTCAGTTATTCCTTTTGTGTAAGAAATAGGGTGCATACATTGAGAACCAACATGAAAACTTAAACCTAATTTTTTTGTATATTGATTGGCAAGTCTGATTAGGCCTGGGGCCTCATTATTATTAGCACCAAATTTTTTTGACAAATCAATTTCTGCGTGCTCATTTGAAACTGCAATTCTTACATATAATTCTAAATCATTTGCGTGATTAGTAGTCTCTAGAATTTTGATTAGTTCGTCCTTAGTATCCAGTGAGAATGATTTAACACCAAATTTGAAATATGCATCCCTTATGTCTTCTCTACTTTTTACGGTATGCATAAATGAGCAATCCAAAGAACTATCTATTTGTTTTATGCCTTGGATTTCTTTAATAGATGCTACATCAAAGTTTTTTATACCACTTTCAATTAATGTTTTAACAACTTCTTTGTTCGGATTAGTTTTAACTGCGTATAAAATTTTACCTGGGAAATTTTTTATAAAGTATTTTGAAGCTTTTTTTATTGATTTTTTTCTGATGCAGTACACTGGATCAGACGGTTTTAATTCAGTTATTAATTCATAAACCGATTTAAATTTTTTCATTTTTAGCTCCTTAAAAAAAATTTAACAAAAAAAAACTGCATAACCTGTATGCAATTTTCGTAAGTCGTTTTTTACTTATAAAGCGGGCTCTGTAAAGAAAATTATGAGGCTTTTTTGGGTTTTTTGTACTATTGAAATTTTAGGATTTATGACCATATGATTACTTCTATGGATACAGAAAAGCTTAAAAACATAAATGAATTTAAGGACAAATCTCTTCTAATTGTAGATGACGATAATCCTTTTAGAGAAAGGCTTGCAAGAGCTATGGAAAAGAAGGGCTTTAAGGTTTCACAAGCTGAAGGTGTAAAAAAAGGTCTAGATGCAGTAAAAAATAATAAGCCAGCTTTTGCGGTAGTTGACTTAAGATTGGGTGATGGTAACGGTCTTGAGGTTGTAAAAGAAATACAAAATTCAAATTCAAACAGCAGAGTGGTAATGTTAACAGGGTATGGAAACATCCCGACAGCTGTTGCAGCAATAAAACAAGGTGCAATAGATTATTTGGCAAAACCAGCTGATGCAGATGATGTTGAAAAGGCACTTTTAGCTAATCCAAATAAAAAAGCAGAACCACCTGAAAATCCAATGTCAGCTGATCGAGTAAAATGGGAACATATTCACAGAGTATTCGAGCTTTGCAATAGAAATGTTTCTGAGACAGCTAGAAGATTAAAGATGCATCGAAGGACACTCCAAAGAATTTTGTCAAAAAGGTCACCTAGATAGATTTTCTAAACTTTACAAGTTTCGAAGCAAGAAAAGTTAAAATCAAAATTTTGAATAGTTCTGCTAATAGAAAAGGCTTTGCGCCAAGCTCAAAAATAGGTTTATCCCATCCAATTAGACATCCTAACCAAATTAATCCCAAAATATAAATGGTTGAAACTGATATAAGAATTTTAAAAAAATTTTGTATTATATTTTTTCCAAAGTTAAAATAACCTGTCAAAAAAACTGCACTCAAAAATCCAATTAAGTAACCCATCGTTGGTCCTGTAAAGTAAACTAAACCAATTCCTTTTTCAGGAGAATTAGAGAAAACTGGCAATCCTAAAATTCCTTCAAATAAATACACTGTTATTATTGATAAACCAATTTTGTAACCAAATGCTATCCCTAAAAACAAAACTACAAATGTTTGCATTGTCATTGGCACAGGATAAAAAGGAATTTTTATTTTCGCAGATATTGTTAAAATTAAACTTCCAAAGATTATTATAAAAAAATTTTTTAATATTTTTTGATTTTGATTTGATCTTACACTATCCATATACTTATTATATATTTTTGTTAAAGATTTATCTAGTTTTTTATCAATTTTATAAATACATCTTCAAGGTCTGGATCCCTTGATTGTACATCGAAAATATCAATTTTTTGGCTTTTGATAACATCTATTATTTCTTGTATATTAATAATATTTTTTTCATAGGAGACGACCAGCTCTTTTTCATTATTTTTTATTAACTTTAATTTCTTTTTTAACGCATCAATTAATTCTACTTTTTTATTTACTGAGAATTTAACTATTTTTGTTTGTATTTTATTTAACATATTTTCAGTAGTTTCCAGTGCAATCAGATTTCCTTGATTGATAATACCAATACGGTCACACATTTCCTCTGCTTCAGATAAATAATGAGTAGTAAGTATAATAGTTACACCTATGTCTCTTAAAGATTTTACATTATCTAATAACTTCTTACGTAACTCTACGTCAACTCCGGCAGTAGGCTCATCTAAAATTACAATTGGTGGTTTATGTACTAATGCTTTTGCAATTAAAAGTCTCCTTTGCATACCACCTGATAAATTTCTAGTGTAGCTATTAGCTTTTTCGTTAAGAGAGACTAGATCTAATATAGTATCTGTAATTCTATCTTTTTTTTTTACACCATAAAGACCAGCCTGAAGTTCTAATAATTTTTTTGGTGTAAAAAACGGATCAACATTTATCTCCTGAGGGACTATCCCTAGCGAAGCTCTAACTTGTCTAGGATTTTTGTCCATGTTGAATCCCCAAACATCTACATCTCCAGAAGTTTTAGTAGTTAGTCCTGCTAGAATATTTATAAAAGTACTTTTCCCTGCACCGTTTGGACCCAATAAGCCAAAAATTTCTCCTTCTTTCACCTCTAAGTTTAAATTTTTAAGAGCATGAATTTTTTTGTTGTAGGTTTTGTTTAGATTTTTGATAGAAAGTACAATTTTATTATTCATTTAGATTTATAGACTTATAACATTAAGATAAATTAAAATAAAATTTATTAATGAGCAAATCATCCAAAAAAGAAAATTACTATTTAATCGATGGATCTGGATATATCTTCAGGGCTTACTATGCATTACCACCTTTATCTAGAAAATCTGATGGGCTACCAACAGGAGCAGTAGCTGGATTTTGCAACATGTTATTCAAATTATTAGAAGATGCAAAATCTTCTGATAACAAATCTAAACCTACTCATTTTGCTGTCATATTTGATTCTGCTAGAAAAAATTTTAGAAATGAGATTTATTCTGAGTATAAAGCAAATAGATCAGATGCACCCGATGATTTAATTCCACAATTTGACTACATTAGAAAATCTGTAGAAGCTTTTAATTTGCCATCTATAGAACTCATTAATTATGAAGCTGATGACTTAATAGCAACTTATAGTGAACAAATAATTAAAAAAGGAGGCGATGTTACAATTGTATCTTCTGATAAAGATTTAATGCAGCTATATAAAAAAAAAATACGAATTTATGACCCGATGAAAAATAAGTTCATTAATGAAGAAGATATTCAAAAAAAATTTGGTGTAAAGGCTGAAAAAGTAATAGATGTTCAATCTTTAGCAGGAGATAGCAGTGATAATGTGCCTGGTGTACCTGGTATAGGAATTAAAACTGCTGCAGAATTAATAAATGAGTATGGAACCTTAGAAAATCTTCTGTCAAATTTAAAAAACATTAAGCAAAATAAAAGAAGAGAAACACTTATTGAAAACAAACAAAAAGCAATGATTAGTAAAAAGTTAGTTACTTTAAAAAAAGATGTACCTGTCAAAGTTCCGTACAGTGATTTTGTTCTAAAACAGGTTGATAAAAAAAAATTGTATAAT
Organism: uncultured Pelagibacteraceae bacterium; assembly: GCA_902619665.1. Classification (GTDB taxonomy): domain Bacteria; phylum Pseudomonadota; class Alphaproteobacteria; order Pelagibacterales; family Pelagibacteraceae; genus Pelagibacter. The sequence continues at coordinate 98,334 of CACNFB010000001.1, read as the reverse complement.
TTTTTAAGGGATATGGAATTTAATAGGTTGCTGAGTTCAGCAATATCGACTTATGGCGAAGTTGATTTTAAAGACAATAGAAAAGAATTTTCCCAAGCTAAGCCAGAAAGTAAAATTGATAAAAAAAAATATATATTAATAAAAAATGAAAATGAACTCAGTGAATTAATATCTAAAATTGAACAAGAAAGTGAAATATCTATTGATACAGAGACAAGCTCTCTTGATCCACACCAAGCAGAACTAATTGGTATATCTATTTCACCAAAAATTGGTGAGGCTTATTACATACCTTTAAACCATAAAAATTTTAAGAATTTAATGGAAAAAAATGTATTAAAAAAATTGCAGAATATCCTAGAAGACAAAAGTATTAAAAAGATTGGTCAAAACATCAAATTTGATTATATCATACTTTATCACAGAGGTATTGATTTAGAACCATTAGAAGACACAATGTTAATGTCTTATGTGTTAGATGCTGGAAAAAATAGACACAATATGGATACTTTATCAGAAATTCATTTAGGTCATAAAACAATTTCATACAAAGATCTTGTAGGAAGTGGAAAAAAACAAATAAATTTTGACGAGGTCGAAGTTGAAGTTGCAAAGGACTACGCTGCTGAAGATGCAGATATTACTTTCAGACTTTATAAGAAATTTTTAATTAATCTCAAAAATGAAAAATTAATGAATATCTACGAGACTTTTGAAAAACCATTAATTAAAATTTTAGCTCATATGGAAATGGATGGTGTCAAACTTGATAAAAAATTTTTAAATAAATTATCTGAAAATTTTCAAAAAAAAATCTCTGATCTAGAAAAAAAAATTTTTAAAATATCAAAAAAAGAATTTAAAATTGGATCAACCAAGCAACTTGGAGAGGTATTATATAATGACCTGAAAATATCTGCTCTAAAAAAAACGAAGAAAGGTAGTTTTGCCACTGGTGCTAGTGTATTAGAAGATCTCGCTTACAAAGGCCATGAGTTACCACAACTTGTTTTAGAATGGAGACAGCTAACAAAATTAAAAAATACTTATTCAGATTCTTTACCTGAATTCTTAAATCCTAACACAAATAGAGTGCATACTAGTTTTTTGTTAGCAGCTACAACAACAGGCAGATTAGCATCAAGTGATCCCAATTTACAGAATATTCCAATTAAATCTAATGATGGAAAAGAAATTAGAAAAGCATTTATTTCAGATAAAGGATACAACCTTTTATCTGCAGATTACAATCAAATCGAGATGAGAATATTGGCTGACCTTGCGGATGTAAAAGAACTAAAAAAAGCTTTCAAAAATAAAGAGGACATACATTCATTAACAGCAAGCCAAGTTTTTAATGTAAAAATAAAAGATGTCACATCTGAGCTCAGGCGCAAAGCAAAAGCAATAAATTTTGGAATAATTTATGGTATTTCTCAATATGGTCTTGCAAAACAAATCTCTGTGACAACTAATGAAGCTGATGAATTTCTCAAATCTTACTTTAAAAAATTTCCTGAGATCAAAGATTACATGTCAACTACGATAAATTTTTGTAGAAAAAGTGGATATGTAAATAATATCTTTGGAAGGAGAACTCATATAACAGGAATTAATGATAAAAATTTTAATGTAAGAAATTTTCAAGAAAGAGCTGCTATAAATGCACCAATCCAAGGATCAGCATCTGAGCTGATGAGAATGGCAATGATCAATATTTTTGAAAAAATTAAAGTTAAAAAAATAAAAGATTGCAAGTTACTTTTACAAATTCATGATGAGTTAATTTTTGAGGTTAAGAAAAATAATATAGAAAATATAAAAAAATTAGTAGAGAATGGAATGAAAAGTGTTCAAAAAAGTGATTTGCATTCCTTTTCAATTCCAATACTTGTAGATGTTAATATTGGTGAAAATTGGGGATTGTTATAATAAGATAAACTATTGCCCAAATTATAACAATTTAGTATTTTTAATTACTGCATGACTCAAACAATTGCATTAGTAGATGATGATAGAAATATTCTAACAAGCATTAGTATAGCTTTAGAAAAAGAGGGATTCAAAGTTCAAACATATTTGGACGGAGAAAGCGCACTAATTGGGCTGTCCAGAACTCCACCAGATCTAGCTATAATTGATATTAAAATGCCAAAAATGGATGGAGAAGAATTACTTAAAAAATTAAGAAAAAAAACTTCTCTCCCAGTTATTTTTTTAACTTCCAAAGATGAGGAAGTAGACGAGCTATTAGGACTAAAACTTGGTGCAGATGATTTCGTGAAAAAATCTGGAGGTTTTTCTATAAAAGTTTTAATTGAAAGAATTCGTGTACAGTTAAGAAAAAAGAATATTAATATTGAGGACACAAAAAATATTATTAATCACGGCAAACTTAAACTTGACCCATCCCAATTAGAATGTGAATGGGGAGGCAAACAACTACCAGATAAATTAACAACTACTGAATTTTTAATAGTTCAAGAATTAGCAAAAAGACCAGGAATAATAAAAGAAAGAGCCCAATTAATGGATATTGCTTATAGAGAGGATACAGATATAGAGGACAGAACAATTGACAGCCATGTGAAAAGAATTAGGAAAAAATTTAAAAAAGTTGATGAAAATTTTTCAGCTATCGAAACTAGATATGGCAGTGGCTATAGGTGGAATGTTAGTTAATGTTTTCCTCAATTATTAAAAATTTATCAATTTTAAAGAAATTCTTATTTATTAATTTAATTATCTTTTTGTTTATAGGTTCACTAACAATAATCTATTTAAGTTACGTTCAACCAAATTTAATTAAAAAAAAAACCTCAATACACATTCAAATCTTAAATAATACAATACAAAATCTAAATAGATTGAATGTTAAATTTAACAAAGAGGATATAAAAAATTTTTTATTTTCTAAAAGATTTCTATTTCAGAGTGTTGATAGGGTAGTATTTTTAGATGAAGATTACGATATAATAGCAGATACTAACACTTTAGACTTAGATCCAAGGTCATTTAGCCAGAGAATTGATATTGTTGAATTTGATATTTCTACAAACAACAATGAAATAGTTACACAAGAAGATAAAATAAACCAAAAAAAAGAAACAGAGCTAAAAGAAAAAATATCGAATTATGCTTCTTCAACTAACTTTGGTAAACCATTTACCTTTACAACTGAAAGCTATCAGCAATTCAAATTATCTACTGTAAAAAACTTAATAATAAATGATACGCCGTCTGGTTATTTATTAATTTCAGAAAATGCAAATGAAATTAAAACTGCGATTAATGAAAGAAAAACTTTTATAATACGTACTGCTATATTTGTAGGAATTGTAATTTTTATTTTTTCTTTGGTTTTAAATAGGTATTTTTTAAAGCCAATCAAGAATTTGGTCAATTTTACTCAAAGCATTAAAGAGAGAAGTAAAAAAAGAGTCGATTTAACAAATCTAGTTAAAAGAAATGATGAATTAGGAATGTTGTCACACTCATTAAGTGATATGACAAATGAATTACAAAAAAGAGTAAATACAGCAGAAAACTTTTCTACCGATTTAGTACACGAGATTAGAAATCCGCTTGCATCATTAAAAAGTGCTTCGGAAATTTTAAGTGAAACAAGTAGTAACAGTGAGAAAGAAAAATTAGTAAAAATCTTATCACATGATGTTGAAAGAATTGAAAGACTAATTACAGACTATTCGCAAATGCTAAAAGATGAAGTTGCTATAACTCAAGAGCAAATGAAAAATATCGATTTAGAAGAAGTTATCAATTCAGTTGTTGATGATTTTAATGGAATATACTTTTCAAAAAGAGGAATTAAGATTAATTTTAAAATTCAAAAAAATGGTGAAAAATACTTTATTAAAGGTATCGAAAATAGAATTGAACAAGTCTTAGCAAATCTTCTTGAAAATTCTATTTCTTTTAGTGAAGATAATAAGAAAATTATTGTCGAACTTAAAAAAAATAAAAATAATAAAATTCAACTTTCAGTAGTCGATGAGGGAAGAGGCTTTAAGGAAAAAAATACTGAAAAAATTTTTAAAAGATTTTACAGTAATAGACCTGAAAAATTTGGAGAGCATTCTGGTCTAGGTTTGAATATAGTAAAAAATCTTGTTGATTTACACGGTGGGAGTGTTAATGCATCAAATAATAAGGCTAAAAATGGAGCAAGGGTTGATATTTATTTTCCAACCATAAATTGACTAGTTGAATAAATTTTGAATTAATGTACAAGCTGAAAAAAAATGACTGATTATAAAGTAAAAGATATCAATTTAGCTAATTTTGGAAGGAAAGAAATTTCTCTCGCAGAAACTGAAATGCCAGGTCTAATGGCATTACGAAAAGAATATAAGGGCAAGAGTCCATTAAAGGGCGCAAGGATTTTAGGATGTTTGCATATGACAATTCAAACTGCAGTCTTAATTGAAACTTTAGTTGACCTTGGTGCTGAGTGCAGATGGTCTTCTTGTAATATATTTTCTACTCAAGATCACGCTGCCGCAGCTATTGCAAAATCTGGAACTCCAGTTTTTGCATGGAAAGGTGAAACTGAGGATGAATATTGGTGGTGTGTAAGACAAACTATTGAGGGAAAAAAAGATTGGAAACCTAATATGATCTTAGATGATGGGGGAGATCTAACAGCTTTAATGCATAAGGATTATAAACATCTTATGAAAGATGTTAAAGGATTGTCAGAAGAGACAACAACCGGTGTTTTAGCTTTAAAAAAAATGGAAAGCGAAGGAACTCTTTTGGTCCCGGCGATTAACGTTAATGACTCTGTTACAAAATCAAAATTTGATAATTTATATGGTTGTAGGGAAAGCTTAGTAGATGGTATCAAAAGAGCGACAGATGTAATGATGTCAGGAAAAGTAGCCATAGTAGCTGGTTTTGGGGATGTAGGAAAAGGCAGTGCCGCATCATTAAGACAAGCTGGTGCGAGAGTAATGATAACCGAAACAGATCCAATTTGTGCATTACAAGCCGCTATGGAAGGTTATGAAGTAGTCTTAATGGATGACATGATCAAGCATGCTGACATAGTTGTGACTGCCACTGGTAATAAAGATATTATAACAGCGGATCACATGAGAGACATGAAGGATAGAGCAATACTTTGCAATATTGGTCACTTTGATAATGAAATTCAGGTTGAAGCGCTTAGAAATTACAAGTGGGATGAAATAAAACCCCAGGTGCATGAGATAGAACTCCCTAGCAAAAAAAGAATAATTTTACTTGCAGAGGGAAGATTAGTAAATTTAGGATGTGCGACTGGACACCCAAGTTTTGTTATGAGTGCATCATTTACAAATCAAGTTACAGCTCAGATAGAATTATGGAATAATTCCGATAAATATGAAAAAAAAGTTTATGTTTTACCAAAACATCTAGACGAAAAAGTTGCTATGCTTCATTTAGAAAAAGTTGGAGCCAAGTTGACTAAGTTGTCTAAAGAACAAGCAGATTATATTAGCGTAAAACAAGAAGGACCTTATAAACCAGATGCCTATCGCTACTAACGGTAGCTCTATAAAAGTTTCAAATCTGAAAGTTTTAAAAAATTTAGCCTGCAAGATTGCAAATAAAATAAAGTCAGGTGAAACAATTCTATTATATGGTCAACTTGGAGTTGGTAAGTCTACATTTGCCAGATTTTTTATAAATCATTTACAAAGAAAAACAAATTCAAAAATTACTGAAGTACCAAGTCCTACATTTACTGTAATGTATGAATATCTGGCAAATCAAAAATTAATTCAACATTATGATTTTTATAGAGTAAAAAATTATAAAGAATTGAATAACATTGGCGTGTTTGAGGATAATGAAGTAATTTCTTTAATAGAATGGCCAGAGAAAATAAAATATAAACCAAAAAACCGCATCGAGTTGAAATTCAAATATTTAAAAAATTTTGAAAATAGAGACATTAAAATTAAACTTTTTGGGAATTGTAAAAATTATGAATTTTAAGAAAATTAAGGGCGATGCATCAGATAGAGAATTCTATAGGTCAAGAAACTCTATATTAGTTTATTCAAAAAAAAATAAATATAAGAATCTTTTGGTATATGACTGCATTAATAAAATTTTGAATAATCACAAAATATACGCTCCAAAACTTATAAAAAATGATTATGATAAAAGCTCTATACAGATTACTGATCTAGGAAAAAAAAGTGTAAAAAATATTCTAACAAAAAATAATAGATATAAAATTTATAAAAAAATAATTGATATACTCATTAAGTTTAAAAAAATAAAAAATACAAAAGCCATAAACTTAAATGGAAAACAATATTGTATGAAAAAGTATAATTACAAAGATTTATATAAGGAGGCGGATTTATTTAACAAATGGTACACACCTTACTATAACAAAAAATTAGCCAAACCTTATAATAAAAAAAAAATTAGAAAAATTATAAATGTCTTAATAAAAAAGATAAAATTACCAAATAACACCTTTGTTCATAGAGACTTTCATGTTTCTAATATGATGTATAAAAATAAAAAAATATATTTAATAGATAGCCAGGATGCTGTTATTGGTAATCCAGCATATGATTTGGCGTCATTAATAGATGACGTAAGGTATAATTCATCAACCCTATTAAAAAAAAATATTTATTCATATTTTTTACAAAAAAGTAAAATACTAGATAGAAAATCTTTTCAAAATGACTTTTTAATACTTTCTGTTTTGAGAAACCTAAAAATTTTAGGAATTTTCACAAGACTTGCAAAAAGAGATAAGAAAAACAATTATCTGAAATTAATACCCTATACATGGAAATTAATTAAACTTAGAACAAGTGGCAATAACATTTTTGATGAGTTAGTTTCTTGCTTAAATAACAAAAAGTAGAAAAGATGAAAAAATTAAACACAGCCATAATTATGTGTGCAGGTTTCGGTAAAAGATTAAAGCCACTTACAAATAAAGTGCCAAAACCCCTCTTAAAAATTGGTAATAAGTCTCTTCTAGAAAACACAATAGAGTTATTATTTAAATTAAATATAAATAAAATTTTCTTAAATTCTCATCATTTAAGTCAACAAATAAAAAGATTTATTTTAGAAAAGAAATTATCAAAAAAAATTAAAGTGTTTGAGGAAAAAAGAAAAATTTTGAACACAGGAGGGGGTATTTTGAATATTGTAAAATCTTCGAATGATAAAAATTTCTTAGTTTTAAACCCAGACACAATTTGGACCAAAAAGCATTCAATCGAAATAGTTAAAATGAAAAATTTATATTTTTCTAAAAAAGCCTCAAACATGCTTCTAGTAGTTAAAAAACAAAAAAGTTTTGATAAAAGACTAAGTGGCGATTTTTCAATGAAAAAAAATATTATTACATATAATTCAAAAAAAGAATATATATTCACAGGCTGTCAAATAATCAACAGAGATCTATTTAATAATATAAAAAAAAAAATTTTTCCTATTTCATTAATCTGGAACAAATTATTAATGGATAAAAATTTATACGGCTATGAAAGTAAAATTAAATTTAAACACATAACTGATATTAAAATTTATAAAAAATTAATTACTAAATAATAATTTTTTTAGCTCTTGCCTCGTCAAGATATCTTGCCTTGATTACCTTTAAACTTTTATCAAAATCTATAACCAGTGGATTGCCAGTAGGTATTTCTAAATTTGAAATATCTTCATTACTTATTTTAAATAAATATTTACATAAAGCTCTTATAGAATTTCCATGTGCAGCAACCAATATCCTTTTTTCCAATTTTAGTAGTTTTAATATTTTACTTTCAAAATATGGGATAACTCGATTATATGTGTCCTCTAAAGATTCAGTATCAGGAATATTTTTTTTTGGAATGTTTTTGTATTTATCTATATTCAATGGATGATAAACATTTTTTTTATCTAAATTTTCAGGCTTTAAACTCCACGATCTTCTAAATTCATGTATTTTTTTTTCTCCAAGTTTTTTTTTCATTTCCTCTTTATTTAAGCCAGTTAAAGCTCCATAATGTCTTTCATTCAGTTGCCAAGCCTCTTCAAACTTTATATCTTTAATTCCTATAGTTTGTTGGATTAACTTTAATGTATTGATAGCCCTTTTTTGAAAAGAGGAAAAATAGTAATCGAATTTAAGATTTTCATTAATAATTAATTCACCGGCAGTTTTTGCCTCTTTTTTACCTTTATCAGATAAATCTATATCAACCCATCCAGTGAACTTATTTTGACTATTCCATTCGCTCTGTCCATGTCTTATTAATACAAGGTGTACCATTTATACATATTTGATAACTTAAAATTACAATTAAATAAATGTTTATAATGATAAATATTAGAAAATATTTAGACTTATTTTTCAAAATTTCTAATTTTACTATAATAATTCTATATTTGTATCCAGGTAGTATTTTTGGATGGATACTATATGGAAATTTAAAATCGCAGCCTCAATTAACTGGAGATTTTTTATCTTTATCATCAAATCATCTTTATACATTTTTAATTTTATCATTTATTGCTGTTTTAAATTATTCAAGCAACTCAAAAAAACTTAATTACATTTTTTTATATTTACTTTTTATTTCGATAATCCTAGAACTAGCACACCTTGTAATTCCAAATAGAAGTTTTCAATTTGAGGATTTGATTGGCAACATAACAGGTGTTATAATTTCTTATATATTAATGAAAATTTATGAGTTCATTCGAAGATAGAAAAAAAAATTTTGAAAATAAGTTTGCCCACGATGAAGAGCTTAAATTTAAAGTAAATTCAAAAAGAAACAAATATTTAGGTGAATGGGCTGCAGAAATTTTGGGAAAAAAAGATCAAGAAAAAGAACAATATATATTAGAAGTAATAAAATCTGATTTTAGCGAACCAGGAGATGAAGATATAATTAAAAAATTATACCAAGATTTAAAAGACAAAAATATTTCAGAAAATGATGTTAGAGAAAAATTAGATGAAGTACTTCAAATTGCAAAAAAAGATTTTTTATAGTTTTATTATCTTTTTTTTTTTAATTTCAAAACCTATTCATTCATTGGAGGTTGAGGGATTTGCAAAAGTTATTGATGGTGACACAATAATTATAGATAAAAAAAAAATCCGATTATTAGGAATAGATGCACCTGAAATTGAACAAAACTGTAAAAAACCTTGGATACAATTTAATTTTATTACTTTAAATAAAAAATATAAATGTGGTTTAATAGCAAAAGAAAGATTAGATAAAATTATTTCAAAAAATAAAATAAAATGTAAAGGTGAAAAGTACGATCGCTATAAAAGATTAATTGCAATTTGTTATAAAAAAAAAATAGATTTAAATAACTGGATGGTTAAAAATGGGTTAGCATTAAATTACACCAAGTACTCAAAAAAATACATTAATTCTGAAATACAAGCTAAGAGAGAAAAATTGGGATTATGGAAGGGTCAATTTGATAAACCATGGGAATGGAGAAAAAAAAATAAATAAATTATAATTCTGAAGTGATTCACATTAAAAAAACTTGGATAATTTTTTTCTTTTTTTTAATAAGTTGCTCATCGATACCAAAAAACACATCTGATGGCTGTTCAATATTTTCTGAAAGATATTTATGGTATAAGCATTCAAAAAAAACAGAGCAAAAATGGGGAACACCAATTTATATACAATTAGCAATAATTAAAATGGAGTCCGATTTCGATTGGCTTGCTAAACCTGAAAGAAATAAGATTTTTAAAATAATTCCTTATAAAAGACCTTCATCTTCTTTTGGATATTCTCAAGCAGTCAAGGGTACCTGGAAACAATACAAAAAAGAAACAAACAATCCGCTAGCAATTAGAAACAGGTTTAAAGATAGTGTAGATTTTATAGGATGGTATACAAGTAAATCCTCAAAAATATTAAAAATTTCGAAAGAAGATCCTTTTAGACAATACATTGCTTACCATGAAGGATGGGGCAATTATAAACACTATAAAACAAATAAAAAGGTTATTAATTTAGCAAAAAAAGTAAAAGGTTATTCTGAAATATATAAAAAACAATTATCGGAGTGTAAAAAAAAATTAAGTCGAAAGAAATTTATAATTTATTAACCTAACTCTTTATTTAATTTTTCCTCAATATAATTAATATTTTTAGTATTTTTTCCAATTATCAAATAAATTACTGGTATCACATACAAGGTAAAAAATGTTGAAAAAAACATACCTGCAAATATCGTTATACCAACAGTTAATCTACTTGCCTCGCCAGGACCGCTGCTAATTATTAATGGTAAAACTCCAAATATAGTAGAGGATGATGTCATTAATATCGGTCTTAATCTAATGCTAGCTGACTCCATAACAGCTGTTTTAATATTCTTTCCTTCGGCTCTCAATTGATTTGCAAATTCAACAATCAATATGCCATTTTTTGTGGCTAAACCTATAAGAATAATTAATGCTATTTGACTATAAACATTTATTGAACTTCCTACTAATAACAAACCGACCAAACCACCTAAAATAGCTAGTGGAACTGTTAACATGATGGTTAACGGATGTTTGAAACTTTCAAATTGGGCAGCCATTACTAAATAAGCAGTTATTAATGCTAAAACAAATATTAAATATATTTGATAACTAACTTCCTTTATTTGCTCACTTTCACCTTTGAATTCAACCCTGGCCTCTGGGGTATTCTTCTTTACAACATTTTCCAAAAAATTAAGTGCTGATACTAATGTGTAATCACCAATAATATTTGCAGATATTGTTACAGCTTTTTGTCTATTATATCTCGATAAAAATGGAGCAGTGCCTTCCTCGTCAATTGTAACTAAATTAGAAAGAGAAATAAGCTTATTAGTATTTTTTGATCTTACATAAACTTTATTTAAACTTGATGGCTCATTTCTATTAGATATATCACCCTGCAATATTATAGAATATTCTTTTCCGTCTTTAGTAAAGTTAGTAACATTTTTTGAACCATAAATTGTTTCAATAGTTTTTCCTATCTCTACAGTCGAGATACCTAAGTCAGAGGTTTTTTTTTGATCAATCTTTACATTTAAAATTGGTTTATTTAGTTCAAAATCATCTTCGATGTTAGTAAGATTTTTATTTTTTCTTGCCTCCAATTTTATTATTTCTTTCCATCTTATTAATTCTTCATAAGTATTTCCTTGTATTACAAATTGAATTGGTTTTTCTACACCACCAGTTCTAATTCCTTGTGGCATTATTGGAAAAGCCAAAACTCCAGGCACTTTAGAAATTTCTTTAAAAGACTCCATCATAATTTTTTGACCACTTCTGTCTCTTTTTTCCCAACTCTCTAGTAAAGCGATTATGAATGCAGAGTTTACTTGTTTACTACTTTTTCCAAACCCAGGTACTCTTAATATCACTCTTCTGTACTCGCCTTTGCCAATTTTAGGAAGGAGAAATCCTTCAATTTCTTGAGCTTTGTTTGATGTAAAATTAAAGCCAGAACTTTGTGGTGCTTTTACTATTACAAAAAAAGCTCCTCTATCTTCTTTTGGAATTAGTTGTTTTGGAGCATAAAGAAATGCTGCTATCGTTAATATTAATACAGAAAACAAAAAAAATATAACTGTCTTTTTCTTATCGATCCAGTATGAAAGTGAGTTCTTATAAAATATTTTAAAGTCTTTCAGTTTTTTTTCGAAACTATGAGTTAATTTATTTTTTTTATCATTTTGTCCTAGGACCTTACTTGCTAGCATAGGGCTTAGGGATAAAGCTACGAAACTAGAAATTATCACTGCAAAGCTTAAGGTAACGGCAGTTTCCATATAAAGAACACTTGATAATCCCTTAACAAAAATTAGAGGAATAAAAACAGCTACAAGAACTAATGTTGTTGCAATAATTGCAAATGAAACTTGTTTTGAGCCCTTGTAAGCCGCAACTAATGGTGACTCTCCAAGCTCAATTCTTCTTACAATATTCTCTAACATTACTATGGCGTCGTCTACTACAATTCCAATGGCTAGTACTAGTGCCATTAATGTGAAAAGATTTATTGAGAAATCGAAAAAATATATTGCTAGAAACGTAGAAATTAGCGAAACGGGCAAAGCAACAAGAGGTACTATTAATGACCTAAAATTACCTAAAAAAGAATAAATTATAAATGATACAAGTATTAAGGCTACAAAAAGTGTTTTATAAACCTCTTTAATTGCACTTGAAATGTAATTACTCCTATCAAAAGAAACTTCTAATTTTGTTCCATCTGGTAAACTGGGTTCAATTTGTTTTATTTTTTTCTTAATTCTATTTGCAACAGCAATAGTGTTTGCATCTGAGTTTTGATAAATACCTATACCGACTACTTGTCTACCATTTCCTTTAAATAATGTTCTTGTTGATACAGGCCCAAATTCTATTCTTGCTACGTCCTCAAGTTTGGTAATAGATCCATCTATCGATTTTTTTAATGGTAATTTTTTAAAAGATTCAAGTGATTCATATGCATTTTCCAGTTTAATTGTTAAATCAATATCTTTAGATTCTATTTTTCCAGCAGGAAATTCTACATTTTCCTGCCTAAGGACATTTTCTATATCTTGAGTTGTAAGATCTCTAGCTGCTAAAGACAATGGGTCTAACCATACTCGAAGAGATAGTTCCCTCTCTCCACCCAACCTCACTCTTCCAACCCCTTCAACTGTTGAAAAATAGTCGGTTAAATATCTATCCGCATAATCTGTTAATTCAAGATCAGACATGAAGTCAGAACTAAAACTTAACCACATGGTTGTTCTAAAACCAGCTGATTGTTTGAATATTTCAGGTGCATCTGACTCAGTAGGTAAATTATCTAATACTCTTGCAATCGAACTTCTCACGTCATTTGCCACATCATCAATATCAAGATTATCTTTGAATGTTAGATCAATTCTCGACCTTTCATCTTCACTCATTGACTCTATAGAGACTAACCCGGCAGTACCTCCAACAAAGTCCTCAATTTTTTGAGTAATTTGTTTATCAACAACATTTGCAGACGCTCCTTTATAATCAGTTTGTATTGATACTACTGGCCTATCAATATCTGGAATTTCATTTGTAGGGATTTCAAAAAAAACTAAACTACCAAATATTACTAATACCAAACTCATCACTGTAGCAATAACAGGTCTTTTAATAGATAAATCAGTCAGAAACATTTTAATTTAAAATTTTTATTTTAATTTTGTCTCTTACCTTTGATATTCCCTCGGTAACTATTTTGTCTCCTAAAGACAATCCATCAATTATAGAAACTTTACCAAAGTTTCTCTTTCCTATTTTCACTTTGATCTTATTGACAGTATTATCTTCCAGAACTTTGTAGACAAAAGCAGTTTCACCTTGAATTAAAAGTGAATTTTCAGGAATTCCTAATTGTTCTTCCTTATCGTAAATAATTTTTATATCTAAAAGCATACCTGGAATTAGCTTTAAGTCTTTATTTTCAACAATTATACTTGCAAGTACAGATCTTGTACTGGGGTCTACCCTTGAACTCACAGACTCTATAGTACCGTTAAATTTTTTTTCAAACGAATCTGATTTAACTTCAGCTGAAAGCCCAGGTTTTAATATCTTTAAATATATTTCAGGAACTTTTATATTTAGCAATATTGATGTCGTATCGTCCAAAGTTAATATAAAAGACTCAGTTCCCAAAACTCCCTGTGCTATCTCTCTTTTTCCTAAAACTCCTTTAAAAGGCGCAACAATTTTTTCATCTGAAGTTTCAAAAATAACTTCTCCTTCTTCAACAATCTTCCCTATAATTATATTTTCGTTTAATATTTCACTTTTTTTAATTCTATAATTTTTATTTTTAAGAGATAATGCGGTTCCAAAAGTTTCTATACTTTCATAAAATGTAGACTTACTTACAGAGTTAACTATTACACCTGGTGGTGGCATCTTAGAAAATTTTTTTACAAAGTGTTTAGTAACAAAATGCCTACCTACTATTACTGAAATAATAATAATTAATAAAACTATTAAAAAAAATTGAATTTTTTTCGATTTTATCATGGTGAATACTTACCATATTCACTCCAAGATCCATCATAAATAATTGGCTGGTAGTCATTATTTACTATCTTATAAGCATATGCTAATACCGAAGCAGTAACTCCTGATCCACAAGTAAAAACAAATTTATTATTGTTCTTTGTTTTTATTATTTTTTCAAAAATTAACTTAAGTTCATCCTTGGTTTTTAATTCGTTTGTAATTTGATTTATACATTCTCCGTAAGGCAAACATAAAGAATTTTTGATACTTCCTCTTCTTAATCCTTTTCTATGTTCATCTATTTCTCCATTAAATCTTTTAAGACTTCTTGCATCAACAACTGTAAAATTATTTGAAACAATGTTTTCATTTATTTGACTCATATTAAAAACATAATTTTCTTTTTTATTTGCTTTGTAATTTGAAGTTACGATATTGGTTTTCTCATTAGTTAAAGCTTTATTCTCTTGTTTCCATTTTTTCAATCCTCCGTTTAAAATATATAATTTTCCAATGTCATGCCCAAAATACAATAAAGAAAACCAACATCTGCAAGCAGAATATAATTTTGAGTTATCGTATATAAGAATTTTGTCATTATTCGAAATGCCCAATTTAGAAATACTTTTGCTCCATTGATCCTCAGAGGGTAACATGTGTGGGAGATCAGTATTTTTTTCAGATGTATTGTCTAGATCAAAAAAAACGGAGTTAGTAATATGACTCTCCATATATTCTATATAGGGATCCCTATTTTCAGTTGGCAAATGCCATGATGCATCAATTATTTTAAATTCTTTTAAATTTTTTTCTGCAAAGTCTGTTGAAATTAGGCTCATAGATTTTTGATAAGATATTTTTGATGATATTCCTCTGCCTTACAATAATTTAAAACCTCAGTTATTTTTGTAACAATCCTGCCTTTAAAATCTAAATTTCTCTTATCTAAAACTTTTCTAGCTACTTTTTTCTGGATTCCATTTAAATAGAAAATTTCACTTCTATACTGAGTTCCTATATCTGGACCTTGTCGGTCAAGAGTCGTTGGATCATGAAAATCAAAAAATAGATTTATTATTTTTTCGTATGAAATGATATTTTCATCAAACTCAATTTTTACTACTTCAGCATGTCCAGTGGTACCAGTGCAAACTTCTTG
The DNA here is from genome assembly GCA_902619665.1 of uncultured Pelagibacteraceae bacterium. Classification (GTDB taxonomy): domain Bacteria; phylum Pseudomonadota; class Alphaproteobacteria; order Pelagibacterales; family Pelagibacteraceae; genus Pelagibacter. Next base: position 83,113 of record CACNFB010000001.1, on the reverse strand, counting down.
ATAATTTGTATCTTTATTTTTTCCACCGCAGTATCCTACTTCAGTATTAGTTACACCGTTTATTTCACCAAATTTTCTTTCTGGTCCCCAAAAACATCCTAAACCTAATATTGCTATTTCCATTGATTATTAAATTAAAGTATCTAATAGTATGTTGAGTAAATCATATGCTCAGTAAAAATCAATTAGGTTTTTTGTACATGTTTCTGTCAGTGTGCGCTTTCTCACTAATGGATTTAATAATAAAATGGACTGCAGATTACCCACTTGGTCAAGTTGTTTTTTTTAGAGGTTTTTTTGGTATAGTATTTTATTTTTTTGTAATACCTAAAAATAGAATAAATAATTTTTATCAAACAAAAAGAGCATTTTTACATTTTTTAAGGTGTTTTGTAGGTCTTATAGCAATGGTAGCAATATTTATTGCACTAAGAAATTTACCTTTAGCTACAGTAGTTAGCATATCATTTGCTGCACCTATATTTACAACTATTTTTTCAATATTTTTTTTAAGTGAGAGGGTTGGTATCTATAGATGGCTCGCTGTAGTAATTGGATTTGTAGGAATTCTAATTATTACAGAACCAGGTTTTGAAAGTTTAAATATTTATTATATCTTCCCAATAATTTTTTGTATTGGTCTTTCATATGTTGCTATTGCAATAAGACAGCTTTCTTCAACTGAACCAGTTTGGTTAATTTCATTAAATTTTTCAATAGCAATCACAATTGCTGGATTATGTACTTTACCTTATGGTTGGAAAATACCTTCCTTTTTTGATTTTTTTGTTTTATCTCTAGTTGGCTTGTTTGGCGGTGTTGCAAACCTCTGGCTAAGCCAATCTTATAAATTTTCTGAAGTATCTTTAGTTACTCCATTAAAATATTTAGGATTAGTATTTGCTATCTTTTTTGGGTATTTAATATGGGGCGAAGTTCCATCTTTGAAATCATTAATTGGCGGATTGTTAGTTATCTTATCTTCAATTATAATTTTTAAACGCGAAATAATAATTAAAAAAGTACCCACAATACAAAGACATGACTAAAAAACCATATTATTGGAATAAAGCGATAAAAGTTTTATCAAAAAAAGATAAAATAATAAAAGAGTTAATACTAAAATATCCTGATAAAACTTTAACAACTCGTAAAGATTTGTTTTATTCTTTATGTAAAAGCATTATTGGTCAACAAATAAGTGTCGCCGCTGCTAACTCAGTTTTTAAAAAATTTTCAAAAGCATGTAAAGGCAAAATAAAGCCTAGTAATGTTGTAGTGTTAAATAAATTAAAACTTAAAAAGTGTGGTTTAAGTAGACAAAAGATAAAAGGTATTCAAGAACTTGCAAAAAAAATTAAAAATAAAACCTTTAATGTAAAAAAAATTAAATATATGAGTGATGAAGAAGCAATAGAATATCTCTCAGATTTACGTCAAATTGGGAGGTGGTCTGCAGAAATGATACTTATTTTTAATTTGAATAGATCAAACATTTGGCCAATACAAGACATCGGCCTTTTAAGAGCTATTTCAAATAACTATAAAAAAAAATATCATCCTCCAAAAAATTTTGTAAATAAGCTAAATAAAAAATTTACTCCTTATTGTACTGTGGCTACTTGGTATTTATGGAGATCAATAGATGATGAACCAATACAATATTAGAAAAATATCTTTACTTTTTCTGAATTTTTTCATGTAATAAAATTTTTTAAATGTCAAAAAAACTTATTATTGATTGGGATACTTACAATAAGTCCATAGATAATCTTGCTGTCCAAATTAGTGACAGCGGTTTCAACCCTAGTTTTATAATATGTATTGCAAGAGGTGGTCTTAGAGTAGGTGATATTTTAAGTAGAATCTTCAATGTAAAGTGCGGATATTTAGGAGTGGAGAGTTATTCAGCAGAAAAAAATAATCAAATTGCTGATAAACAAAATGAATTAACGTTTGCAAGAGATTTATCAACTACCTCAAGGAGTTATGGAGAAAATATATTAGTAACTGACGACCTAATTGATACAGGTGTAACTCTAGAAAAAACTTTAAAATGGCTAGAAAATTATAAAGACTTCAAAGATAAAAAAATTAACTTTAAATCAGCTGTGCTTTATAAAAAAGAAAAATCTAACTTTAAATCAGATTATATAGTTCACAATTTACAGGACAATCCTTGGATTGTGTTTCCTTACGAATTAAGGGAATTAGTTTCTATAGAAGATTTAAGAAAAGAATTGAAGTAAAGGGGCTAGTTTATTGGCCAGCCCCTCTTAATTTCTAAGCTACAAGAAAACTTATTACACTCAAAACTGCTATTAACCAAATAGCAGGAGAAGTGTTAGATATTTTTCCGGTAAATATTTTAATCAAAGCATAAGATATAAAAGCTAAAGCAATTCCGTTACTAATACTATAAGTAAGCGGCATTGTTATCATTGCTACAATTGAGGGAGCAGATTCCGCTATATCATTCCACTCAATATCTGTAATATTTCTTACAAAAAGAACAGCAACATATAGAAGTGCAGCTCCATCAATTTCCTTAGGCAAACTTGTTGCAAGAGGAGAAAAGAATAAGCATGATAAAAAAAGGACTCCAATTACTAAAGAGGTCATACCTGTTCTTCCACCCGCTTTAACACCAGCACCTGACTCTACATAACTTGTTACAGTCGTTGTGCCCATCATAGCACCAGCAACTGTAGCGACACTGTCAGACATCATGGCTTTATTTATATCTGTAACTCTACCTTTACTATCTACTTTTCCAGCAACATTAGCTACTGATGTTAATGTTCCTGCAGTATCAAAAAAATCGATAAATAATAATGTAAAGACCACAGTTGACATACTTGCTGATAACGCCGCTTTTAAATCAAAATCAAATAAATATGTCATTGGCGGAGGTGAACTTACTACTCCATTAAATTTTGCTAAACCCGTTACCCATGCAATTATACTAAAAGCAATAATTCCAATTATAATATTTCCTTTAACTTTAAGTTTTTCAAGAACAACCATAGCAACAAAAGCCAAGCACCCTAATAGTACTAAAGGATTTTTTAAATCACCGAGAGTTACTAAAGTAACTGGATGATCTCCAACAACCCCCATAATTTCCAATCCTATTATAGCTAAAAACAATCCTATACCTGCTCCAATTCCTAATTTTAAACTTTTTGGAATTGAGTTTATTAACCATGCTCTTAAAGGTGTAAGAGAAATAATTAAAAATAATATTCCAGCCACTAAAACTGCACCTAAAGCAGCTTGAGGGGTGTAACCCATACCCGCAACTACTCCAAAAGCTACAAAAGCATTTATTCCCATACCTGGAGCAAGTCCTATTGGCCAAGTTTTTCCATAAAAAGCCATTATGAAACAAGCAAGAGCTGTTGCTAAAATTGTGGCTGTAAATACTGCACCAAAATCAAAAAAACCTTTTTCAGGTCCTGCGAATTCCCCCGACAAAATAAAAGGGTTTAGGAACATAATATAGGCCATTGTTAGAAACGTAGTTACACCCGCAATAACTTCAGTTCTAAAATCTGTTTTATGTTTTTTATATTCAAAATATTTGTCTAGCATAAATCCTCCCGATGAAAAATTATCAGATTAATAAAATAATTCCTTAATAAAATATTCTTTATTCACAATATTCAACTATAAGTTTATTTTTAATAATTTCTACTATGCTAATATTCAACCTAATGAAAAAAATAATTAATATACTTTTGATTTTGTTGTTTGTCTTTTTATCGTCTTGTAAAACGGTTCAGAATAAAGCTGACGAAGTTATTCAAAAAGAAGATAAGTATTTAATGAAATTTCTAAACAAAAAAAAAGATTTGTTGATCGCAGAATTTGGATACCCAGATTTAACAATGCCAAATGATGGAGAACTACCTGGTTCGGCAAAAATTATATATATTTCAAAAAAATATGGGATTAAATGTCAAAGAAGTTTTGAAATTGATGAAAGTGATTTTGTTGTAGGTTATTCTTCTAAAGGATGTTTTTAACCTGTGGGGCTTTACCCCACAAGCAAGGTTTAGCTTATTTAATTTGAATTAATTTTTTTTTCTTAAAATCTGGAACTATTCTTTCGCATTCAATAGTTAAAAGCCCATCTTTTAAATTAGCTTCACCAACTTTTACGTCCTCAGCAATTTTAAATGATCTAGTAAATTGTCTTTGAGATATTCCTTTATGTATAATCTCTCCATTTTCGACAGTATTATCAGATTTTTCAACTTGCTTAGTTCTTACAGTTAAAAGATTATCCTCATATTCTACTTCGACATCTTTTTTGTTAAACCCTGCAAGAGCTACCTCAATTGAGTATCTGTCTTTACCAGTTTTCCTAATGTTATATGGTGGATAATTTGACTGTGTTGTCAAACTCCCATTTCCTAACATGTTTTCAAATTGCTCAAACATATCATCAAAACCAACGGAAAATGGTCTTAATGAATTAAAGATTGATAGATCCTTACTTGTCATTTTTCCTCCTTTGTTAGCAAGGTTATTTAGTGCCCCATTAGGCGACACTTAAAATTATATGGTAACTATTTTTTATTTTTCAATATGAAATTTTATTTATTTTGCTGTAATGCTTTAACATGCTCATCAGCACTTTCTGATAGAGCATTTAAATCATACCCACCTTCTAAGATTGAAACTACTTTTTTATTATTATATTTATTTGTTGCAAGAAGTGTTCTTCTTGTAATTTCATAAAAATCTTTCGATTTTAGTTTAAATTGTGCAAGAGGGTCATCCTGATGCGCATCAAAACCTGCTGAAAAAATTAAAAATTCAGCTTTAAATTCATCTAACTTTTTTAAGACATGATTATATGCGTCAAAATAATTTTCAGAGGAAGTTCCCGCAGGCAAAGGTATATTGAAAATATTATTAAACTTACCTTTCTCATTTTCAGATCCAGTACCAGGGTAAAAAGGATATTGATGAGTTGAAATATACAAAACTTTTTTATTATCATAAAAAATGTCTTGAGTGCCATTTCCGTGATGAACATCAAAATCTATTATAGCTATTTTATTATAATTATATTTTTCTATTAAGTATTGAGCTCCTACTGCTGCATTATTAAAAATACAAAAACCCATAGCTTTATTTTTTTCACAATGATGCCCAGGAGGTCTTACAGCACAAAATACATTATTAAATTTTTTTGCCTCCACGCCATCTATTGCTTTAATTATAGAACCGACAGCGTCATACGTTGCCCTCTTACTTCCAGGTGATATGATAGTATCTCCGTCTAAAAATTTCAAACCACTAGATGGAAACGATTTTTCAATACCATCTACATAATCAGATCCATGAACTTTTTTTAATATTTTTCGGTCAAATTTTTCTGACTTAATCCATAATAGATTTTTCCTCTTTTTTAATTTCTTTACAACTGCCAAAACTCTTTTTGGTTGTTCTGGATGACCATCTCCAGTAATGTGATTTTCTGATGTATCGGAAGTTACTATTGCAGTACTCACTTAAAGTATTCTTGTAATATTTCTGTATAAATTTTAGTTAAATTTTTTAAATCTTTTAAGGATACTGCCTCATCTATTTTATGCATAGTTTTGCCTACTAAACCAAACTCAAGACAAGGTGATATCTTTCTTATAAATCTTGCATCAGATGTGCCACCAGATGTTGATAGTTTAGGTTTAATTTTTGTATTCTTTTTAATAATATTTTGAATTTTATGAACAAAACTAGTTGGTTCACATAAAAATGCCTCTCCAGAAACTTTATATTCAATTTCATATCTAGATTTTTTCTTTCCACATATATTTAAAAAAATAGTATTTAGTTTTTTCTTTAAAGATTTTGATGTATGTTTGTTATTAAATCTTATATTAAAATTAGCTTCCGCAGAACCTGGAATAATATTATCTATATTGTTATTTATATTTATGCTTGTAACTTCTAAGTTAGTTGGCTGAAAATTATTAGTACCACTATCAAATTTTATATCTTTTAATTTTTTTAAAATTTCTATTATAGTAGTAGAAGGATTATTGGCTCGGTGTGGGTATGCAACATGCCCTTGAACACCATAAACAACTAACTTTCCAGTTAAACTGCCCCTTCTACCAATTTTAACCATTTCACCCAATTTATTAGGATTGGTTGGCTCTCCAACTAAACAAAAATTTATTTTTTCTTTTTTCTTTTTTAAATAATCTACAAGCTTTTTTGTCCCATTAACTGCATCACCTTCTTCATCCCCCGTAATCAAAAAGCTTATTGAACCTTTGAAATTTTTATTTTTTGTTAAATAAATACTTACAGCAGATACAAAAGCTGCTATTGAACTTTTCATATCATTAGCACCCCTACCAATTAAATGACCATTTTTAACTTTTGGTTTAAATGGATTTACAGTCCAGTCACTTAAATTACCTGGAGGCACAACATCCAAATGTCCAGCATAGCAAAAATTTGGACCTTTATTTCCCAATCTTGCATACAAATTTTTCACTGGTTTATGTTTTTTATCTTTAAAGGTAATTACTTTAGTTCTAAAACCTAATTTTTTTAATTTTTTTTCCAAAAAACACATCACCCCAGCGTCTATAGGTGTAATAGATGGAAATCTTATTAGCTCTTTAGCTAACTCAAGCTCATTTATTATTTGCATTTCTATTCTCTTAAAAGATCGTTTACCGAAGTTTTAGATCTTGTTTTTTCATCAACTTGTTTAATTATTACTGCGCAGTATAGTGATGCTGCTGATGAATTATTTTTATCTGGCAAGGTTCCTGGCACAACAACTGAGTAAGGAGGTATTTTACCATAAGATATTTTTCCTGACTTCCGATCTACAATTTTAGTTGATTGACCAATGTACATCCCCATACTCAAAACTGATCCTTCACCGACGATCACTCCTTCAACAACTTCGGACATTGCACCTAAAAAAACATTATCCTCAATAATTGTAGGCAATGCTTGAGCCGGTTCCAAAACACCTCCGACACCAGACCCTGCGGATATATGACAATTTTTTCCAATTTGACAACAACTGCCAGCTCTTGCGAAGGTGTCAATCATCGTACCCTCATCAATGTATGCACCTATGTTTACATAGCAAGGCATTAATACAGCATTTTTCCCAACGAAAGATCCTTTTCTAACCGGGGAGTTAGGAACCATCCTAAAACCAGCTTTTTCATGATCTTCTTTAGACCAACCAGCAGTTTTACCTTTTAACAAATGTGCTTTGTCATACCAACTACTATAAGGGCCATTCAAATTTTCCATTGGATATATCCTAAAACTAAGCATTATTGCTTTCTTAATGTGTTGGTGAGCAATCCATTGACCATTTACTTTTTCAGCGGCTCTAACTTTTCCACTATCCAAGTCTGCAATTATCTGATTAATCGCATCTTTAAGCTTTTGATCTGAGCTAGGGCTAATTTGATCCTTAATTTCCCAAGCATCGTTGATAATTTTTTCTAAAGACATAGTTTACCTGTTTTTTAATAGCCTTATTTCTTTAAGAAATAAAGACAGATTTTCTATTTTATGAGAAATATAATCTTTATTAGAGTCTATCTTGCCAAAATGCTCATCATTAATCAGCCAAACCGTATAGCATCCTCTTTCATGACCAATACCCAAATTCTTTGCAATATCTTCAATATAGATCGTTTCTTTTGGATTTATCTTAAATTTATTGAGCATTAGATCAAAAGTTTTTGCCTCAGGTTTTGGGACATACCCAGCATCTTGAATATCGAATACCTTATCCCTTCCAAAAAGATCGTATAATCCAAGGTGTGATAATATGTTTTCAGCGTGTTCAGCACTCCCGTTAGTGAAAATGAACTTCTCCATATCTAAATTAATCAATTCATCTCTCATAATTTTATCTTCTTTCATAAAAGAGAGATCGATTGTGTGTACATATTTTAAAAACTCTTGAGGTGGTATATCATGATGTATCATTAGCCCATTTAAACTGGTATTATACTTATAAAAATAATCAGTTTGTAATTTTTTAGCTTCATCTCTATTTATTTTAAGTCTTTCAGAAATAAATTGTGTCATACGATTTGATACTTGACCAAATACTTTTTCTAATGAATAATTGTTATGTTTTCCGTAACATACTCCATCAAGATCTAACAATAGATATTTCATTTTTTTTAAATCTTTCATTTTCTTATTAAAGTTCCCGATCCTTTATCTGAAAAAATTTCAAATAATATTGAATGTTTTTTTCTACCATCAATTATTGCAACAGCAGTTACTCCATTATTAATAGCGTCTAAACATGTATTTATTTTTGGTATCATTCCCTCAGTTATTGTTTCATCTTTTATCATCTCTAAAATTTTGGAAGAGGAAACTTCTTGTATTAGCTTTTTATTTTTGTCTAAAACTCCTTCTACATTAGTCATTAAAAGCAATCTTCTTGATTTGAGCGATTTAGCTATCGCTCCTGCAGCAGTGTCACCGTTTATATTATAAGTTTGTAGATCTTTTCCTAATCCTAAAGGAGAAATTACAGGAATAAAATTTTCATTTAATATTTTATTAATAACATGAGACTCAATTTTTTTAGGCACACCTACAAAACCTAATTCACTTGACTCGGGATCAACATGAATAACATTATTATTTTTTGTATTAATTGAAACTCCTTTTGTTCCTTTTTCTTCTAATGAATTAACAATATCATTATTAAAATCTATAAGAACATTTTCTACAATATTTATGATTTTTTTGTCTGTTACCCTTAAACCTCTTATAAACTTTGATTTGATGTTTGATTTATCTAATTCTCTTTTTATTCTAGGACCTCCACCGTGTACTACAATGACAGAAAGTCCTAACTCGTTTAATATTTTTAAATCAGATATAAAATTGTTAAAAATTTCTCTATCAATGAATACGTTACCGCCGTATTTTATTACTATTAATTCATTTTTATATTTCTGAACATATTTGTGAACTTCCTCAATAGGAGGACCATCTTTAGGTAAAATTTTTTCTAGTTCCATTTAAGAGGCGGTTTTAACAGTAGTTCTTTTCATAATTACATACTGTTGGGCCATAGTAAGAATATTGTTTGCGGTCCAATACAGCACAAGTCCTGATGGAAAAGGAGCTAAAATTATTGTTAAAAATAATGGAAAGAACATAAAAATTTTTTTTTGTATTTCGTCCTGAGGGGCTGGATTTAGTTTCTGTTGCAGCCACATTGTGAAACCCATCATTACGGGAAGAGCCCCAATAATCATGAAAGATGGTGGATCCCATGGTATTAAACCAAATAAATTAAAAATTGAAGTTGGGTCCTTTTCAGACAAATCTTTTATCCATCCAAAAAATGGCTGATGTCTCATTTCAATTGTTACAAATAGCATTTTGTAAATTGCAAAGAAGAAGGGTATAGAGATCAAAATTGGCAAACAGCCTGATACTGGGTTAATGCCCTCTTTCTTATATAGTTGCATCATTGCCTGTTGTAATTTCATTTTATCGTCTTTGTGAATTTCTTTTAGACGAGCCATTTCGGGTTGAACTAACTTCATACGACTCATTGATTTAAAAGCATAATTATTTAATGGAAAAAATGCTAATCTTAAACAGACAGTTATTAGTATTATTGCAATTCCGTAATTGCCTGCGAGTTTAAAGAAATAATCATTTAAAAAAAATAGAGGTTTTACTATCCAATAAAACCAACCCCAGTCAATTACAAGATCAAACTTTTTAAGACCTAAACTTTCATTGTAACCATCAATAACATTTACCTCTTTTGCCGCAACAACCACATTAACAAGGTTACTAATTTGAGCATTTGGTTTGGAATCATAGGAGTTTGTTTCTATGTAATTTACCTTAAATTTTTCATTATATTCAAAATCAGCTCTAAATTTTTTATTTTTTGGTGGAATTATACTTGTTAACCAATATTTATCAGTTATTCCTAAAAATCCATCATCAGCATTTTTTGAATATTTCTTGTCCAAAATGTCTTTGTAATCTTTTTCAATTAGTTGATCATCTAAAACTCCAAGAGGCCCCTCATGTAAAATAAAAAAGTCTATAATCTCCGGGATTTTAGTTCTAATAATTTGTGCGTATGGATAAAAACTATAAATTTTGTCTGAATTATTTTTTATTATTTGCTCTATGGTAAATAAATATTGATTGTCGATTTTTATAATCTTCTCAAAAGTTAATCCCTGTTTATTTTTCCAAACAAGAGTTACGTTATTATTTGGAGTAAGTTTTGAATTACCTTCAACTTTCCAAATTGTTTTATTATTAGGAATATCTATATTTTTATTATTAGATACCCATCCAGACTCAATATAATAACCATTTAAAGTTGATTTGGGATTTAATAAAGTTACGAATTGATCAGAATCAAGCTGAGTTTTATATTTTTTAAAAATTAAATCATCTATAGCTGCACCTTTTAAAGAAATCGAACCCTTAATACTCTCGTTTTCAAAATTAAATCTATCATCTAATTTTAAAGCTTCTTCTCTAGAAAGATTACTTATTTGTTCAGCAGAGTCTATATTTGGAGTATCATTACTGTTAACAATTTTTTCTTTTTCTTTTCTTTTTTTTATTTCTTCCGGCGATGGTTGAAAAAATAAGCTCCACATTACTATTATAGCTAAACTTAGTGATATAGCGGCTATTATATTTTTTGTATCCATAATTATTTTTTATTTTTCAAAGGTCTGTAACCTTCTCCTCCACCTAAAAATTTAATTGGATGACAAGTTATTAGTCTTAATAATCCTTTAATAGATCCTTTAAAAGGACCGTAATTTTTTAAACAATCAATAAAATATTCCGAACAAGATGGAAAATATCTACAATTGTTTCCTAGCAAAGGAGAAATTATATACTGATAAAGCTTAATGGTTTTTATAAATATTACATTAATAAATTTGATCATAAAATTTTTTTAAAATCTTTAAGTATTGTATCTTTAATATCATTGTATTTACTATCTAAAACATTTTTTTTAGCAATAATTAAGTAAGAATATTTCAAATTTATTTTGACAGATTTTAGAATATTGTTGACAATGTTTTTCAATCTTCTTTTAATTTTATTTCTCTGAACTGCCTTTCCAAGTTTTTTTTTAGTAACTATGCTTATATTTAATATATTATATCGTTTAGACGATATTTTTTTGTAAAAAATCGTAGAGTAATAATTATTTATTCTTCTACCAGTTAAAATTTTTTTAAAATCTTCATTTTTAGAAAGACTTAGTACTTTAATACCCATCACACGGTTAATCTTTTTCGACCTTTTTTTCTTCTCCTTGATAGTAATTTTCTACCACCTTTGGTTCTCATTTTTGATCTAAAGCCATGTCGTCTTTTTCTAACAAGCCTACTTGGTTGATACGTTCTTTTCATAGGTAATATTTAAATTATAAAATTTTGGCTAGTTATAGAAAATATATATATATAAGTACAGAAAATTTTTATAATACTTTATATATGAAAAATATTAAAAAATTAAAAATTTATTTAGGAATTTCATATATTATATTGGTATCTTCATTCCTGTATTTTTTTTTCTCTAATTTTTCTTTACAAGAATTGTCGAGCTATGAATTCATCAAAAATAACATAGATTATTTTTCTAAAATAAAAAATAATAATTATTTCGCTTTGTTATCTTTATTTTTCTTGTTTGTTGTCATATGGGTTTTATTACTTGGTTTTGGTTCACCAGTTGCTTTATTGTCTGGATTTATATTTGGCAAGTGGGTTGGAACAATTTTAATAGCAATATCCTTATCTGCAGGTTCTTTAATTCTTTACTTGATAGCAAACTTCTTTTTTAAAGATTTAATTCAACATAAACTTGGAAATAAGATGGTTTTTCTAAAAGAATTATTTAAGAAGAATGAATTTTTATATTTCTTAATTTATAGATTTATTGGAGGTTTGCCTTTTTTCATTCATAATACCTTACCAGTAATTTTTAATGTAAAAATTATGAACTATTTTTTTGGAACATTAATAGGAATGATCCCACAATTATTTATAATAGTTTCAATTGGTAGTGGTCTAGAAAAAATAATAAAAGCAAATACAACCCCACCTTCCTTTTTTGAAATTATTGCATCAGAGGAGATATATTTGCCTTTAATAGCCTTTCTAATAATAGTCGTAATTAGTATTTTCCTAAAAAGGAAATTATATAAATAAAATTTATGGTGCCCTCGATGAGAATCTAACTCATGACTGACCCTTACCAAGGGCCTGTTTTAACACTAAAACTACAAGGGCATACATTTAAAATAGTGTAAAAAATAAAATTATTCAAATTATTGCCTTAATTTTTTTTTTTATTATAAGTATAAATCTGTTAAGGAAATTTATGGGAATTCATTACGATTATAAATCTACCAGAGGTGCTAAAGCGATGGAAAAGCAGGCCAAAAGAGAAAAAAAGCTTGCTGAAAAAAGAGCTAAGAAACAACTTAAGTCTGGCTTAAATAAAAAAGAAGACGAAACAATTCCTTTAGATCAAGTAGTTACTTTAGAGCACTTAACAAATCCTGAAAAAAAATAATTAAAATGAACAGTAAAAGGAAGCCCACAAAGCTCGATCTTGAAAGAGCATTACGTCAAAATTTAAGAAAAAGAAAAATTTTCAAAAAGCCAAAAAAAAAAAATGATACTAAATGATAAACAAATAAAAAGATTATCAGAAGAGGAAAATATGATCAGCCCTTTTGTACCAGAAAGTATATCAAAAGGTATAAGTCATGGTCTTAACTCTTTTGGTTACGATTTAAGGTGTGGTGCTGAATTTAAGATATTCACAAATATCAAAGGCGCTACTGCTGATCCAAAAAATTTCAGTGAGGATAATTTTATTACAGTAAAAGGAGAAGATTCAATATTGATACCACCAAACTCTTTTGCTTTAGCAAGTAGTTTAGAATATTTTAAAATGCCTAGAAATGTTACAGGACTTGTAACTGCAAAATCAACATACGCTAGATGTGGATTGGGAACCCCTCCTACTGTTTTAGAGGCGGGATGGCATGGAAATTTAGTTTTAGAGTTTTCTAATCATACAAGTAACTCTATAAAACTTTATGCCAACAGTGGAGCTGCACAAATATTATTTTTTAAAGGAGATCAACCAGAAGTTTCTTATTCAGACAGAAAAGGTAAATATCAGGGCCAAGTTGGAATTACTCTTGCAAAATCAAAATAGATGAAAAGATTTTTAATTAATGGGCCTAATAAAGCTATTAAAAGTGAAATAGATATTAGTGGTGCAAAAAATTCGTGCCTTCCGCTAATGGCAGCATCAATATTATTTAAGAAAAAAGTCATTTTAAGAAATGTGCCTTTTGTGCAAGATGTTTTAACCATGAAGGATCTACTTGTATCTTTAGGTTCAAAAGTTGAATTTATAAAAGAAAAAAAAACTATAACAATTATAAATAAAAAAAAACACAAATTAATTGTTCCTTATAATTTAGTTTCTACTATGCGAGCAGGAGTATTAACTATGGGACCTTTATTAGCCAGATATCCAAAAAATAAAATTAGAGTTGCTTTAGGAGGAGGTTGTGCCCTTGGTATTAGAGATACATCTTGGCATCTTTCAGGATTTAAAAGTCTTGGCGCAGATAATACTCTTAGCAAAGGTTACGTAAATATTACGTCAAAAAAAGGTTTAAAAGGAAATATTTACAAATTTCCAAGAATTACTGTAACTGGTAGCTCAAATTTAATAATGGCATCGGTTTTTATAAAAGGTGTCCACATAATTAAAAATATATCCATTGAACCAGAAGTAAAAGATTTAATTAGATTCTTAAATAATTCTGGAGCAAATATCAAATTTATAGGAAAAAGATCTCTAAAAATTCGAGGTGTTGATGAGCTTTTAAATGGCGATCATACGATTATAGGTGATAGAATTGAGGCCTTTAGTTACTTATGTGTAGGTGCAATAACAAATGGGAGAATTAAAGTAAAAAAAATTAACCCAAATTATTTACTCACAGAATTGAACATACTTAAGAAAATTGGATACAAAATTATAATTAATGGAAATTCAATAATACTTTCACCAGCTAAAAAATTAAAATCTATTTCAATTAAAACTGGTCCTTGGCCACAACTAGCTACTGACAACATGCCAATTATCCTCGCAGTTCTAACAAAGATACCAGGAAAAAGCACAATTGAAGAAACAATATTCTCCAATAGATTTATGGCGGTACCAGAATTAAACAGAATGGGTGCAAAAATATCGATAAAAAAAAATAAAGCATTTATTATTGGACAAAAAAAATTAAATGCAGCAGATTGTATATCATCAGATTTGAGAACTACATTTTCAATAATCTTAGGAGCTATATCGGCTGACGGATCTTCTACAATATCTAGAATTTATCATGGTTTAAGGGGTTATGAAAACTTACTATCCAAACTAAAAAAATTAGGTATTAAAATTAAATTAAAAAAATAATGTCTAAAAAATATTTAGCTAAAATATTAGCCAGGGATATTAATGGCTTAAATATCATTTCTCTTCACATACACAAAGCTATTGTTAAGATTTCAGAAATCAAATACTTAAAAAAAAATAAAATGTTTATAATGTCTATGAAAAGAAATTCTATTAAAGAAAAAAATAAAAAAGTTTTAAGTGTTTGTAAATTTGAATTTATCGATCAAGCAAAATCAAAGAAAATCAATCAATTATACATTGATAAAGAGCTTGAAATATTAGCAATAAATGTGACAAAAAATATTGATAATTATAATTTTAATTTGTTGTTTTCAAATAATGGTCTTATAACTTTATCATCAGAAACAATAGAGATAACACTTGAGGATTTAAAATAGGTAATGGCAAAATTATTGAGATTAAATAGAAAAAATTTTAAGAGTTTATTAAATAAAATTACTCGTAATAGAAACCAAATTGATGCAAAAACTGAATTTATAGTTAATAAAATAATTAAAGATGTTCTGAAAAATGGTGATCGAGCCTTAATTAAATATGAAAAAAGATTTAACAATAATTCAAATATTATCCCAACTAATGATAAAATAAACAAGTCTATTAAAAATTTAAAACCTGAATTAAAAAAAGCTATAAAAGATACCTACAACAGAATAATAAATTGGCACAAACTACAAAATAGAAGAGATATTTATCAAATAGATAAATTTGGTAATAGATTTTATTATATAAATAGGCCATTAAAATCTGCAGCAATATATTGTCCAGGTAACCTACCAAGTACTGCATTAATGAATTGTGCTTTAGCTAAAATTGCAGGTGTAAAACGAGTAGTTTTATGTACACCAGCTATTAATGGAAAATTAAACGGGTCCGTTATGTACGCAGCAAAGTTATGTAATGTGAATGAAATTATAAATTTATCAGGTGCGAGTGCGATCGCAGCACTCTCTATAGGAACAAAAAAAATAAAACCAGTAGATATAATAACTGGACCTGGATCAAAATATGTGGCGATTGCTAAAAGAATTTTATCTTATAAAAATTTAATTGCTCAAGAAAGAATGTATGCAGGAGAGTCCGAAATTGTTTGCTGGTGTGATGAAACTGCCTCGTCTGATGAAATTGCATATTCTTTATTAGCACAAAGCGAACACTCTGATGGTGTGTTATCAATTATGATCTCAAAGAATCTTAATTTAATTAAAAGAGTAAGAAATAGATTAAAGATACTAATAAAAAATCTACCTAGAAAGAAAATTGTTGCTAAAAGTCTAAGAACAAATGGATATTTTATACATGCAAAAACAGATAATGAAATTCTTGAATGTATTGAATATATAAGTCCCGAACATTTAGAGTTGCAAATAAAAAACTATAAAAAATATATTAATAGATTACATCCAAAGTTAAATACAACAGGAAGTATAGCGGCTGGTCCATTTAGTAGTATGGCTTTATCTGATTACGGACCAACTCAACATTCTCTCCCAACCGGAGGAAGTGCAAGATATGCAGGTGGACTAAACGTTGGTGATTTCTGTAAGTTCATAAGCGTAAATGAGTTGAGTAAAAAAGGCTTGAAATTTCTTTCAAAATCAGGATACATCTTGGCAGAAGAAGAAAAGTTGAGAGGACATAGTTTGTCTATTAAAACTAAAGCAGTAAGGAGTAAATAATTTGGCGAAAGAAGAAAAATTAACATTTGAAGGTGTTATTACCGATGTTATGCCAAATGCAATGTTTAGGGTCAAATTACAGAATGGTCATTATGTAATTTGTGTAACAGGAGGTAAACTTCGTCGTGCAAGAATTCGATGTTTAGCTGGGGATAAGGTTAAAATTGAGACCTCTGGTTATGATCTAACAAAAGGACGAATTATATTTCGACTTTAAAACAGGGCCTTGTAGCTCAGTAGTAGAGCAGTACCCTGAAAAGGTATGTGTCGTAAGTGCGATTCTTACCAAGGCCACCACCAAAGTGACATTTAGTCAATTTTAATTACTTGCATTAAATTTAGAAATCTAATAACAACCCATTAAGCTTAATAAGCTTAAGTATAATAACTAACGAAAGAGTAAAATGAGTCTAAAAGGTAAAGTAAAGTGGTTCAATGGAAAAAAAGGCTATGGTTTCATTGAGCGTGAAGACAAAGAAAAAGATGTATTCGTACATGCTTCAGCTGTAAGAGAAGCAGGTTTAAGATTTTTAAACGAAGGTGACGAGCTTACATTTGAAGTTGAAGACGGAGAAAAAGGTCCTGCCGCAGTAAAACTGCAAAAAACCTCTTAATTCTAATTCATCAAAATAATTGTATAGGGATAAGCGAGCTTAGAAGCCGATACTATTCCTATACAATCAACTGTTGATTTTTTAATTTAAACTGTTAATTAATACACCATGATTAAAGTTGTAAAAAATCTAGTATTATCACACAGACACCATTTTCATGCTGGCGCACGCTAGCTATTTAATCATTATATAAATTTTAAAATATCCACAATTAGTATAAAACATAGATAGGAGCACGGGTAGCTCAGTTGGTTAGAGCAGCGGTTTGTGGAACCGAAGGTCGACAGTTCGAATCTGTCCCCGTGTACCAAAAAATGGAAAAACAAAAAAAAATAAAACCTCTAAAGGAACTACCTTCAGGTTTTGAAGATAGAAAAGAAAAAGAACTTTTAATCAGAGACTTCATAATTTCAAAGATTAAAAAGGTAATGGTTAAGTATGGCTTTCAATATCTTGAAACACCAAGTTTTGAATATACTGAAAGTATAGGTAAATTTTTACCTGATAAAGAAAGGCCTGGAGAAGGTGTATTTTCTTTTAAGGATGAAAACAAGTGGTTGTCTTTACGTTATGATTTAACAGCACCTTTGGCGAGATATGTTGCGAAAAATTTTAATGAAATACCGAAACCTTTTAAACGCTATCAATTAGGAACCGTTTGGAGGAATGAAAAACCTGGACCGGGAAGATATAGAGAGTTTCTTCAGTTCGATGCTGATTATGTAGGTACAAAAAATTTACAGGCAGATGCAGAACTATGTGTAATGATATCAGAAATTTTAGAAAATTGTGGCTTAACTAAAGATGACTACACAGTCAAAATATCATCTAGGAAAATCACAAATGAATTATTTGAAAAACTAAAAATTCAGTCACAGGAAAAAATTTCTATAATTCTTCGAGCTTTAGATAAAATAGATAGGCTAGGGTGGACAGAAGTTAAAAAATTACTAGGTGAAGGTAGAAAAGATAAATCAGGAGATTATACAAAAGGAGCAGAATTAGACAATGATCAAATAAAGGTTATTGAAAGCTCTTTAAATGTTAACTCACCTCAGAGCGAGGATTTAAAACAAATAATAAAAATCTTTAAAGATTATAAATTTGATAACTATAAGTTCGATCCTTCGGTGATAAGAGGTTTAGATTACTACACAGGCCCAATATTTGAAGTTAATCTAAATTTCAATGTTAAAAATTTAAAAGGACAAGTTATTCAATTTGGATCAATAGGTGGTGGAGGTAGATACGACAATTTAGTGAGCAATTTTGGTAATCTTGATTATCCAGCAACTGGCATATCAGTAGGCATAGATAGACTTGTGTTTGCGTTGATGCAAAAAAAAGAATTTGATTTAAAAGTTACGCGTCCTGTAATGATTAGTGTCTTTGATCAAAATAATATGAAAAAATATATAGAAATACTTAAGAAACTTAGATCAGAAAATATCAGTTCAGAGATTTACCCTGGTGAGGGAAAAATAAAAAAACAAATGGAATACGCTAATAGAATTAGTTCTCCATGTGTAATTTTCGCTGGTGAAGAAGAAATTAAAAACTCAGAAGTCAAAATAAAAGATCTTAGAACTGGGAAGGAAACTAATATTAAAAATGAGAACATGGTTAATGAGATCAAAAAAATTATCTGAAAATATATTAAAATTGATAAAATCAGAGGGCTTTAGGTATATTAATTTAGATACTGTAATAGAAACGAATCATATTGTTGAAAGATCTGGTGAGTCATTTAGGCGTTTCATTTTTTCTTTTAATGATCAGAAGGGTAATGAAATTTGTCTTAGACCAGACTTAACAATTGCATCATGTCTAAAGTATTTAAATGAGAAAAATAAAGCATCTAAAAAAGTATTTTACAGTGGACAAGCTTTTAGAAAAACTCAAAAGATATCAGATAGTATAATAAGAAATCAAATTGGTTTCGAAATAATTGGCTCAAGCAAGGAAAAGGATGACGATAAAAAAATTATTAATACAGCTGTTAAATCATTATCTAAATTAAAATTTTCATCGGGCGTTTTGACTATTGGAAACATAGAAATATTTAAACTCCTATTGACTAAATTGGATATCCCTAAAAGATGGAGATTGAGACTACAAAGACATTTTTGGAGAGAAAAATATTTTAATGATTTATTAAAAAGATTGGAGACTAATTCTGATGTAGATCCGACAATTGTAGAAATTGATAAAAAAAAATATGAAGTAATGCTTAAACAAAAACAATCAAAAATTATTGCTGGAAGGTCACTAAATGAGATTCTAAACAGATTTAACAATAAGATAAATGATCCAAGAAGGCCCCAAAGAGGCAAAAATGTCGTAAAAATAATAAAAGAGTTTCTTGAAATAGATTGTCCAATCAGTGAAGCATTTAACAAATTAAATCTTTTTTTTAAAAAATATAAAATTAATTTAAGAGTAGAAAAAAATTATTTTCCAATCTCTAAAAACAAATTTTCAAGATTAAATGTAAAATATTCAGCTTCTTTTGGAAGACAATTAGAATATTACACAGGTTTAGTCTTCAAAATTGATATTAAAATTAAATCAAATAAAATTAACATTATTAATGGTGGACGATACGATAATCTTATTGGTGATCTTGGATCGAATAAAAAAATACCAGCAGTTGGAGCAGCTATAAATTTAAATGATTAATATTGGAATTCCCAGCAAAGGCAGATTAAGAAAAGATATATTAAAAATTTTTTCAAAAAATAATTTACAACTTAAATCTGAAAGAGGAGAGAGAGATCTATTAGGATCTGTAAAAGGATATAAAAATTTAAATATTACCTATTTACACGCTAGAGAAATCGTTGAAAGATTAGGAGATGGAACTTTGGATATTGGTTTTTCAGGGTTTGATCTATTAAAAGAAAGTGTAATTAATGTGCAAAAAAAAATAATAGTGAAAAAAAAATATACTTTCGGTAAAGCTAATTTAGTAATCGCAATTCCTGATGATTGGATTGATGTTCAAACAACAGCTGATTTGGAGGAAATTGCATTTGATTTTAAAGAAAAAAAAAAAACTAGATTAAGAGTGGCAACAAAGTATCCAAACTTAACAACAAATTTTATGTTTGAAAGAGGTGTTACACAATTTAAAATTGTAAAAAGTCTTGGTGCAACAGAAATATATCCATTTACAGGTTCGTCAGAAATTATAACAGATATCACCTCTACAGGTGAAACGTTAAGAGCTAATAATTTAAGAGTATTAAAAGACGGAGTAATTCTTAAATCTCAAGCATGTTTAATGATTTCTCAAAAAAGTCAAAAAAAGAAAGGTATTTTTAATATTATAAATAAACTTAATAAAAATGTATAGTGTGGGAATGGAATCGTTACTTACAATTTTAATTATTATTTTGCTTCTTGCTAATTTCTTAGCAATTGTTTTTCTAATTAAGCGTAAACAACCTGAGCCAGTTAACAATGAGCAAATTTTTAAAGACGAATTAAGTTCATTAAAAAATACATTTAGCCAATCTTTTGGGTCTATGAGCAAAGAAATAGCAAAAGATATGACAGGCGCTCTTACAAAAGTTGATGAAAAAGTATCAGTTTTTAATCAACAAGTAAGCGAGTTAAATAAAAGCCAAGATAATTTTAGTAGAATTTTGAGTGGTGTAAAATCATATGGAACTCTTGCGGAATTTGGATTAGGTGCACTCCTAAAAGATTTGTTACCATCATCTCAATATATCGCAAATGCTAAAATGAAAGAGGACACATCAGAAACAGTAGAGTTTGCAATTAAACTTCAAGATGTGATGTTGCCAATTGATAGTCACTGGCCTGTTGAAAAATATAAAGCAATTGATGATGCATATAATAATAATGACAAAGATGCACAAGCAGAGGCCAGGAAAGATTTAGCATCAGCTTTTAGGTTAAAGGCTAAAACTGTTAACGCAAAATATATAGCACCGCCGAAAAGCACAGATTTTGCAATTGTTTATGTTCCAACTGAGGGATTATTTTCAGAACTCTCCAGCTATAGAGACCCTAAAACTAAAGAGCTACTTTTACAGGAGTTAAGAACCAAATATAAAGTTACAATTTCTGGCCCTAACACTTTATCTGCTTTATTACAATCCTATCATTTAGGATTTCAAACACTTAAAGTTCAACAACATGCTACACAAATTTATAGTGATTTAAGAAATATAAGCTCAAGATTCGAAAAACATTTCGATGGAATAAAAGAACTCAGAAAAAAATTAGAACAAGCCATGCAAGCTACTGATAGTTTTGGAAGAGATGCAAGATCTATAATGAATACACTTGGAAATATTAAAGATCCCGAACAAGTTGAAATAGCATCAAAAAATGAGAATGTTGAAAAATTAAATATACCAAACTCAAAACAAGCTAAAAATTAATTTAAATTATTTTAAATAGCTCTATAAATGACTTGATGAAGTGGAACACCAAATTTTCTTATCCAAAATCAACAAGATCTTTGATAAATGGTTCAAGACATTACTCTCTAGATGGATCAAGTTTACCTTCTGTGACAACAATTTTGTCAGCCACTAAAAGCGAAGAAGACAAAGCTGCAATTCTTGCTTGGAAACAAAGAGTAGGGACTGTTGAAGCAGAAAGAATTAAGAAAGAAGCCTCAGCAAGAGGAAGTTCTATGCATTCTTATATAGAGCAGTTTTTATACGGAAAACTAAATCAAGAACTATTAGAGGACAACAATAAGTCAAAAAAAATGGCAGAAGAAATTATTGATAATGGTTTGAAAAATAAATTGTTAGAGATATGGGGGTCCGAAGCTATAATATATTATCCTGGCAAATATGCGGGTACTGCAGATTGTATAGGAGTTTATGAAGGCAAAGAATCAATTTTAGATTTTAAACAAAGTAATAAACCAAAAAAAGTGGAATATATAGAAGATTACTTTTTACAAATTGGAGCTTATTCTCTAGCCCACAATACTGTTTATAATTCTAATATTACACAAGGTGTAATTTTATTATGTACTGTAGATAGATTGTTTCAGGAATTTAAAATTGAAGGTAATGAACTAATAAATTTTCAAAACAAATTTCTTGAGAGAGTTGAAAAATTTTATCACTTAATAAACAAATAATTATTTGACTTTACACAGAATTAATATACTACAAAATTACTTGCTACTTGTTTAGATGCGAGCCTTCACACTTTTCAATTAGCATTAATTGATAAATTATGAATATAGTAATTTGGGACATAGAATCCTCAAGCTCTAGTACAGACTTTGGAAGTATTATTGAAATAGGTGGAATTTTAGTAGACCAAAACTTAGTAGAAAAAGAAAGATTTAATTTAAGATGTAGACTTCCAGAAGGAGAAATTCCTCAATGTATGGCTCTTCTTGTTAACAAAACTGATGTTAACATGTTAACGAAAGCAAACCTAAGTCATTATCAAATGTTATCTCAAGTTGAGATGATTTTTAAAAAGTGGAGTCCAGCTATATTCTTAGGTTGGTCTAATATAGGTTTTGATGATGAAATGATCAGAAAAGAATTTTTTAAAGGATTAAGATATCCATATATTACAAATTCATCCCCTAATAAAAGACATGATGGACTAAACATTGCTCGTGGCGCTTTTGCTTTAGATAATAAGATATTAAAAACTGAGACTAACGAAAAAGGTAATGCTGTAATGAAGCTAGAATCTTTAGCTAGGATGAACGGTTTTGAGACTAAAGGAGCTCATAGTGCCTTATTTGATGCTGAACTTACACATAAAGTTTTAGGATTAATAAAGAATAAACAACAAGATACATGGGACAATTTTTTAAAGACCTCAAATAAGCTTGATACAGAGACGATGATAAAAAAAGAAAAAATTATTACGCTTAACGAGTACTTTTATGGAAAATCAAGACTTTATCTATGCGCTCCTCTTCATCCAAAATTTTGTATTCATCCAATATATCAATGGGGTCAGGCTGTCGATTTAAGAGTTGATGTAGAACCTCTCCTGAAAATGTCAATCAATGAACTAAAATCAGAGATGAAAAAAACACCAAAATTCTTAAGAACTATCAGGTCAAATAAAGCGCCAATAATAATAGGTAAAGAGTATGGTATGAAAGCTGAACCTTATAACGCTATGAACGTCTCTTTAATAAATAAAAGAGCAGAACTTGTAAACACAAATGAAAAATTTTCTGAGAATATCTTGACTGCATTAAGAGAAATTGCTGAAGAAAAAGAGCATTCAAAATCTCAAGAAGATATAGAGCCAGAGGAAAGTATTTATGTAAAATTTACACCAAACAAAGATACTAATTTATTCCAAAAATGGCATGAGGCAGCATGGAACGATAAATTAAGATTACTAGATAAATTCGAAGATCAAAGAATGGTAGAATTTGGAAAAAAAATAATATTTCAAGAAGCTCCACATGTATTACCAGAGTCTATGATTAAAAAAATCAAGATAGAAATTGCTAAAAGAATATTAAGTGAAAAAAAGGAAAAATGGTGGACTTGTAAAGAATTTTATCATGAATGTGACAATCTGAGAGATAAATTTACCAATGAATGCAATGAGCCGAATTTAAAGTTTCTCGATCAATTAAATAATTATGTAATGTCAATTGAAAAAAAATATAAAAATATTTAATGTGGATAAAACTATTTAAATTTTTTAAGAACTTGAATATAAAAATAAATTTTATATAAGAAACATATGGCAACAGTAAATGTCACAGATGAAAATTTTGAGTCAGAGGTTATTAAGGCTGGAAAACCAGTAGTAGTTGATTTTTGGGCTGAGTGGTGCGGACCATGTAAACAAATTGGACCTATACTAGAGGAAATTTCTGACGAAATGTCCGAAGTGGTAATTGCTAAACACAATATTGATAATGAACCAAATACCCCAACTAAGTATGGGGTAAGAGGTATACCAACTATGTTGCTTTTTTCTGGCGGTGAACTCAAAGCAACTAAGGTTGGGGCAACCACAAAATCCAATATCGTTTCTTGGATTAAAGAAAATATTTAATTAAGATTTAAGACCTCGCCAGCTAAATAGAGACTGCCCGTGCATAAAAAAATACAATTTTTATCTTTATTGTTTATTAATAAAGACTCTTCAATGCTTCCAGCAGTGAGAATATTTTTGTTACCAAGTTTCTTTTTAAATTCTTCTTTAGGGATCGAACCCTCTTGATTAGGAATATCTATAAGAGTTATTGATTTTACAAAACTCTCAAATTGATTAACAAACTCTTTATGAGGCTTGTCATTCATCATCCCACAAATAAGATGCACTTTTTTATTTTGTTGTTTAGCCCATTTAGAAATCGAAATTGCTGAGTTGATATTATGTCCCCCGTCTATTATAAGCCTATTTTCTCCTATTAAATTTTTCAATTTACCAGATTTAATTTCTTCTAAACGTCCCTTTAATCTCATTTTTTTCATACTATTTTTGATATTAGCATCAGATATATTAAATATTTTTCTACTAGCAGCTATTGAGGTGCTGATATTGTAAATTTGGTGATCACCAATTAAATTAGGCTGAGGTAACATTATTTCTCCTAATTTATCTTTATAACGAACAAAATTATTTTCAGATTTTGCTACATTAAAGTCATCACCAAAGAAATATTTTTTAGATTTATTTTCTATTAAAGATTTTTTGATTTTTGTTTTTATTTCTGAATTCATTTGGTTATTGACGAAAATGTTAGATACTGGTAATGAACTAGTCTTTTCATAAATCACACCATCAATTGTTTTATTATCCAACCAATTTAAATGATCTAAGTGAATTACTCCTAAAAGGGTAAGCAAATTTTTTTTAAATACATTTGTACTATCAAATCTATGAAATAGACCAGCCTCTATAATATTTACATTATCTTTAAAACTCTCGGCATATTTTATAAAGGCACATGTCAATATTTCAAAAACTGTTGCATTATCATCTCCCAGTTTTCTATTTATATCCTCTAATAAAATTGCAAGATCATTTTCACCAATTTCTTTGTTATTAAAAACAAATCTTTCTGTGTATGATTGTAAATGAGGAGAGGTATATAAGTTATATTTAAATCCACCTTCTTTCAAAATCGTGCTTAGTGCAGTAGCCATAGAAGCTTTGGAATTTGTTCCAACTACAGTTACAACGTTCTTTAATTTGTTTTGTGGGTTACCTAATTTATTTAATAAATTAAAGGTTCTGTCCAGAGAAAGATCAATCTTCTTACTATGACGCTTCTCTATTTTCGATATTATCTTCAGAAGT
Source organism: uncultured Pelagibacteraceae bacterium (assembly GCA_902619665.1). Classification (GTDB taxonomy): domain Bacteria; phylum Pseudomonadota; class Alphaproteobacteria; order Pelagibacterales; family Pelagibacteraceae; genus Pelagibacter. Next base: position 57,990 of record CACNFB010000001.1, on the reverse strand, counting down.
TTTGTCACTATCTTCTATTTTTACATCAGATTGCTTCTTTAGCAAGATAGATAACAAAATACCAATTTTTTCCGGCAAATCTTTTCTTTGTATGATTGTGTCTACAAAACCACAAGCTTGAACGTGCTCTGATTTTTGAAAATTTTCTGGCAATTCTTCTTTAACAGTTCCTTCAATTACACGCCTTCCGGCAAAAGCAATTAAAGCTCCTGGCTCAGCAATTTGTATATCACCAAGCATCGCATAAGATGCCGTAATTCCACCTGCCACAGGATCAGCAAATAAAACAATGTAAGGAATTTTTTTGGCCTTTAGCTCATTAATAGCTAAAGTCGTTCTTGTCATTTGATTTAATGAAATTATAGACTCCTGCATCTTCATTCCACCACCTGTAGCAACTACTAATAAAGGTTGATTATTTTCTAGCGAGTGTTGCGCCGCAAATAAAAAAGCCTCCCCTTCTGCAGCACCAATGCTAGCACCCATATAATTAAAATCAGATGCGATTGCCGTTAATTTTATATTCTTAATTAATCCATCAGCAACTACCATACTACAACTTATTCCAGTTTTTTCCCTGGCACTTTTTAACCTTTCTTTATAAGATTTTGAGTCTGTGAAATTTAAAGGATCATCCGGAGGCATTGGAGTTTTCAAAACTTGATAACTCTGTTTTCCAAATAATAAATCAAATCTTTGCTTTGGATTAATTCTGTGATGCTTATTACAATCTGGACAAACCCATAGATTATTTTCTAAATCTTTTTTCAAAATTGGACCTTTGCAACAAGAAGTCCAATCACTTTCTTCCATATCTTTACGCGATGGTCTTTTTTTTAGAAATCTCTTTATTTTCTGACCGAAATCTAAAGTTTTTTTAAGCCAATTCATAAAATTTTATCTTTCAAGTTTTTTACCATATTGCTAACTTTTGTGACAGGATTTTGTCTTTTTTTTAAACTATTAGTTATTTCCTTACAAATGGCACTTCCGACAACTAGCCCATCTGCAGCTTTTAAGTCTTTTATATTTTTTTTTGTGATACCAAAACCAATTACACAATTTTTAGTGGGGTTGATTCTTTTTATTTTTTTATAATTTGAAATTATTCTAAAAGGTGAAACTTTAAGCTTTCCCCCCGTTGTAGATAACATGGAAATATAATAAATCATTTCATGAGAATCTTTAATAATTGATTTTAATCTATTTTTTGAAGTAGTTGGTGAGATTAGCTGTATAAAAGAAATAGATGATTTCTTGCATTTTTTTGCAAATTTTTTGTTTTCTGGCCAAGGTAAATCTACAATTATTAAACCATCAACTTTATTTTTTTTACAATCTTTTAAGAATTTGGACTCCCCATATTGTAAAACCATGTTAAAATAACCCATCAAAATTATTGGTTTCGAAAATTTACTTTTTTTAAAACTTTCTACAATTTTAAAAACATCTTTAAATTTAGTACCGTTTTTTATAGCTCTATAAGAACTTGTTTGAATTTGTCCTCCATCTGCAATGGGTGTGTTATGAGGAAATCCAAGCTCACAAATATCAGCGTATTTAGATATAGATTTTAGAATTTTTAGAGAATTTTTTTTGGTGTTATCTCCAGCTACAATATATGTCAGTAAAGCTGGTCTATTTTCCCTTTTAGCAAAACTAAATGCTTGTGAAATTGGACCAATCATAATACGACACCTAATTTTTTTTTTAAAATATTTCGATCTTTGTATGCATCACCACAACTATTAACAATCACAATAGTATTCTTAGAAAATTTTTTAGACTCAGAAATTGCAACAGAAAAAGCATGACTTGGTTCAAGAGAAGGTCTTATGTTTTCATATTTTGATACAATCTTGAAGGCTTTGAGAGCATCTTCATCGCTCGCAGCAGTGTACCTTGCACGTTTTGTGTCTTTTAAAAAACAATGGAGAGGTGAGACCCCAGGATAATCTAAACCAGCAGAAATTGATTCTGTTTCCTCAATTTGACCTTCATTGTTTTGATTAACATATTGAGCTGCACCATGCAAAATACCAATTTTTGATCCATAAGTTAGTGGAGCAGCATGTTTTTTACTTTTAGATGGTCCACCTGCTTCAACTCCTATAAATTCAACTTGTTTTTTATCATAATCCATAAACTCATTCCAAAAACCAAAACTTGAACTTCCTCCTCCAACACAATTGTAAAGTTTTAATCTTTTGGGCATTGCTCCAAATTCCTCTAAAATTTGACTTTTTAATTCTCTAGAAATTTGACTGGTGGACCATCCACAAATTTTAACAAATATATTTGGACCTACAGTAGATCCCACACACATCGCTGTAGTATCACAATTAGCAACCCAAAATCTCATACACTCCGAGACAGCATCTACTAAAGTTTGACTACCTGTATAAACTGGAATAATTTCTGCTCCATTTCTTCTAATCGCTTTCACATTTGGTTGTTGTCTTTTAATGTCTTTTGCGCCCATAAAAATTTTACACTTTAAACCGAACTTTTTGGCTGCCATACTTAGCATTTTTCCAGCGTAACCAGCACCCGTATCCCCACAAATTATTTTTTTACCTGATTTCTTTGCTAATAAACAATGAACTGTTGCATTATATATTTTGTGAGCTCCTCCATTAGCATCAGATACTACTTTTGACCATATTTCAGCTCCTCCTACGTATCTTGTTAAATTACTTAATTTTATAAATCTTGTAGGTGCCCCAATCCAATTCTTAAAATATTTATCTCTTTCACTTAAGAACTTTTCGTCATTTTTAAGTTTATTGAATAAAATTTCTAAGTCATTAATTGGTTTTTTTAAAGTTTCAGGAACAAAATTTCCACCAAATCTACCTCCCCAAAATCCAAATTTATCGTGTTGATCTAATACTGATATTTTTTTTTTTAATTTCATGCTCTATTTATTTTATTTAAAAATTCATCAATTTTAATTTTACTTTTTTTTCCAGAAATATCTTCTAAACCTCCACTTACATCAATAATATATTCTTTGTTTTTAAAATTTAAAATATCGTCAATTTTAATGTTTCCAGCAATCATTTTTTTAAAATTAGAAGGTACATCTTTTAATAAATTATGGTCAAAACTCACAGATTTTTCATAACCTTTTGAGTCAAATAAAATTATTTCTGAAAAAGGTAAGAAATCCTTATAATTTTTTAAATCTTGATTATTTTCTACAGTGATAGCAGATATAATTTTCTTTCTATATATTTCTTTTATATATTTTATTTCATTTGGAGAACAATCGTAAACTTGATAGTAATCAAAGTTTAAATACTTTATTTCTTCCAATATGTCTTTAGATGGTTTGACCAGCACCGCAACGAATTTAGATTTTTTTTTATCAACATCTACTAATTTTTTAAGCTTATCTATTTGAACAAAACGTTTGGACTTAGTGTAATTTGCTATAAAGCCAATATATTGAGGTGGAAATTTGTGATTTATAATAAAGTTTAAAGTTTCTTCATCAGAAACACCACATATTTTACATTCTAGCGTCATTGGCTTAAATGATCGCTCAAGTTTTTTAAATTATTCTTAATATTTCCTTTTGTTATATCTCTACCTATTACAAGCCAATCGCTGCCTTGCTTAAATGCTGCTTTGGGTGTCATAACTCTTTTTTGATCATTTTTTTTTGAACCAATTCTTATTCCAGGTGTTATTATTTCCTTACTGAAAAATTTTTTAACAAGTTTTATCTCGTGAGGGCTACAAACTATACCATCAAGATTAGCTTTTTGTGCTAACTTGGATTGTAATTTTACCACATCTTTAAGTTTTTTTTTATAACCTAAACTTTTTAGATCTTTCACATCCAAAGATGTTAGAGTAGTCACTCCAACTATCTTAATTTTTCCAGAAACTTTTTTTACCTCTTTTAAAGCTTTTAAACCTGAGGATATATGAACAGTCAAATAATTTATTTTTAAATCTTTTAGAGAATTTATTGTAGATGACATTGTATTAGGTATGTCGTGAAGTTTTAAATCAATAAAGACAATTTCTTTTCTCATTTTTGATACAAACTTTCTCCCATATTTAGAGTTAATAAATTCTAAACCAAACTTATAACCTATTCTAAAATTTTTTAATTTGCTTTGAGCTATTATTGACCTCGCTCTATTTATACTTTTAGTATCTATTGCGATAAAAATTTTATTTTCCATTCACTAATTCAAATAATTCTTTACTCATCTTAAAATTTATATTTTTTTTTTCTGGAGTATAAACAGTTTCTCCAGTTTTAGGATTTCGTGAATTTCTACTTTTTTGTGTTTTTTGGTAAAAAACACCCCATCCTCTTAACTCAACTCTTTCACCATTTTTTAAAGCTATTTTTACTTCTTTTAAAAATATGTCAAAAATTTTTAATAAATCTTTCTTTAATAAATTTGGGTAGGTTTGACTTAATTGTTTTAATAAATCTGACTTTGAAACTGACAATTTAATTTGTAAATACTATTTTTTTTCTTTTTTATTACTTAATTTATCAGACAATGAGGAAAAAGGTAAGTTTTTTCCAGATAATGGCGAACTAAATTTTGATACAGCCTCTTTGTTCTGTAATTCCTCTAAAAGTTTAATGCTTAGTGAAACTTTTCTTTTTTCAATATTTAGTTCTGAAATTGCTGCATCAATTCTTTCACCTCCAACAAACCTCGATGGTCTAGCATCAGAAGATGATACAGCTATTTGAGATTTTTTGATAACTAGGTTTATATCACATCCCTCCGGCTTAACTGTTAGTCCTTTGTTATCTGAAGAAAGAACTTTAACAGTGACAGTATCATTTATTTTTTTATCTTTAAAATAATCAAAAGGATCTTTTTGTGTTTGCTTTAAACCAACTCTCACTTTTTGTGTATCCCTTTTAATCTCAAGAACTTTAACTTTTAGTTTGTCTTTTACTTTGTAATTTTTTGCTATTTCTTCAGGAACACCAGAGTAACTTAGATCATTGAAATGAAGAAATGCATCGATTTCATAATCATCTAATTTTAAATAAATTGCGTATTCATTCATGCTGCTTATAATTCCACTAACCTCGGAGCCGACTGGATTATTTTTGTAAATTTGATCAAAGGGATTTTCTTTAGTCAATCTGTAAGAAATAGCTATTCTTCTTTTATCTTTATCTATCTCAGTTATCACACAATCTATTTTGTCACCAACCTTAAATACTTTTTTCGGTGAAACATTTTTCCTAGACCAACTTATTTCACTCGAATGCAACAGAGTTGTTAAGCCTGGTTCTAGTTCAGCAAACACACCAAAGTCCATTATTTTTATTACTTTTACTTCATACTTTTTATTTAATTTATAGTTAGATATTTTTTCAAAAGGATCTGGAGAGAGTTGCTTAATACTACATCCTATTTGTAATTTTTCTCTGTCCACTGAAATCACGAGCAAATCATGTTTATCTCCTATGTTGAAGACTTCTTCAGGATGATTAACTCTTGAATAACTAATTTCTTGTAAGTGGACTAAACAATCTAATTCATTGTTAACATTAAAAAAACAACCGAAAGAACTGTAACCTTTCACTACTGCATTTTTAATTATGTCTCCCTCTTTATATTTTTCTATGATTTTAGCTTTATCCTCTTTTTTACCAGATGAAATAATCTGTCTTCTAGAAACGCAAGCGTTACCCCTGACTTTATCCAATTTAATTAAAGCAAACTTTTGTGGCTCGTTCATTAAGTGTGAAATGTCCTTGACCGGAATATCTGAAATTTGTGAACCTGGACAGAACATAAGTGAACCTGTATCTATATGCTCAACTATTACTCCACCTTTACATTTACTTGTTATTTTTCCTATAATTGGCTCATTATTTTCAAAGGCTTTCACTAAAATATCCCAACCTTTAATTTTTTTAGCCTTGCTTGCTGAAACAACTACTTCACCATTTCTGTCTTCAATCCTCTCAAGTAATACTTGTATTTTTTCTCCAATTTTGATTTTGTTTTCTTGTCCCAGTGTTTTTAACTCATTTATATCTACTAGAGGCTCAGACTTTAGTCCCTCTATGAACAGGAATACGTATTTTTCTCCAACTTTGGTTACAGTGCCCTCTATGATTTTACCTTCAATCAAATTTTTAGTTTTAGATATCTGATTATCAAGAAGCTTTTCAAATTCTTTGGATGCAGCAGTATTTGTTTCTTTATAAATTTCCATTTATTATTTAAAAACGAGCTTTTAGAGAAATTTATTATATTAATCAAGAAACAAAAAAAATTTAAATAACTACAAAATTCAGCATTTTTTAGGTCAATTTTTAAGTATTTAAAGATTATTTAAAATTTATAACCTATTTTTCCCAAAATTCTTATAAATGATGGAAAAGAGCTCTTGTATGACTCCGCATCTTCTATTGTCCACTCTCCCCCTAAACATAGTGCTGCAATTACAGAGGTCATAAAAATCCTATGATCTTTATGAAAATTACTTATTAATATTTTTTTGTTTATTTTTAAGTTTGGATTGCCAAAAATTTTAATTGAGTCCTTGCTTGATTCTATTTTTACTCCCATTTTTTTAAGGATCATCGAGGCTAATTTTAGTCTTGGACTTTCTTTTTTATTTAATTCTCCAAGTTTATTAAAATAAGATATTCCAGATGCTTTTGAAGCTAACAAAAAAATTATTAAAAACTCATCTATAGCATTACTATTTAATTCAACTGGACAATTAATCGCTTTAAAATTTTTTCGACTAAAAACACAAATATCTGCAATCTCTTCGCCAAAATTATTTCTTTTATTTTTAAACTTTACCTTTGCTCCCATCTTATTTATTATTTTTATAAAACCCACTCGGGACGGGTTGATATTTACATTTTTAATTTTAAGTTTGGAATTTTTTGAAAGTAGTGTTAGCACTATGAAAAAAGCACTAGAGCTCATATCCCCTGGTATAACGTAATCAAAGGATTTAAATTGTTTTTGACCAGTTATTTCAATTAAATCATATTTTTTTTTTTTTAACACTTTTATGGGTAACTTCAGATGTTTTAGAAGTAACTCTGTGTGATTTCTAGATTTTTTTGCAACAATAGTAGTTTTACCAGGTGTATTTAGTGCAGCTAAGATTACCGAACTTTTACATTGTGCCGAACCTCTTTTTTCAAAAAAATTTATTGGTTTTAAATATTCTGAGCCTAAAATTTTTAGGGGAAGAGTTTTTTTGTTATTTGCAATAAATGTTGCTCCGAATTGTTCTAAAGGATCAATAATTCTCTTAAAATCTCTTCTCGATAAACTTTTATCTCCAATGATCTTTAATATATATGGTGTCTTAGTTAACAAACCAAGGAGAAGTCTAGCAAATGTTCCCGAATTACCTGCATTTATCACAATATTTTTTTTATAATTGAATCCATTTAACCCGTTACCGTATATAAAACAGATTTTATTCTTAAATAAAATTTTAATACCTAATTTTTTTAGTCCACTTATTGTGCTTAAGATATCCTCAGATTGAGGCAAATTTTTTATTTTACAGACCCCAAATGACTGAGAGCCAATTAATAATGATCTAATAGATAAACTTTTATCTCCATCCACACTAATCACTTTATTAAATTGACTAATTCTTTTCTTAATAACAATTTTAACCATTAAATTTAATTGAATTTAAATGAGTCGCCAAAATATGCATTTATTGCGCTTTCATTTTTTACTAACTCAGAAGGGGTGCCTTTTGCAATCACTTTTCCATCAGCTAAGACTATTGCAGTATCACAAACTCTAAGCAAGTCTGCTGCTTGGTGATCTGTTATGCAAATACTTATTTTTCTCTCTGACTGTAAATTTATAATTATATCTTGCAAGGTTTTTATTGATTTTAAATCTAAAGCACTAAACGGTTCATCTAATAAAAGCAATTCTGGATCTCCTAACAGAGCCATTGCAAGAATTAAACGCTTTTTTTGGCCACCTGATAAATGGCGAGCTTTTATATCTCTAATATTTTCTAAATCAAACTTTGAAATTAAATAATTAATTTTTTCATCTCTTAATCTGGACTCTTTAATTTGAATTTCCCCTACCGCCTTAAGATTTTCTTGTAAAGTTAAATCATAAAAATATCCCCCAATTTGTGGACAAATATTTAGCTTAAATTTAGATGTTCTAACATATATTGGAAATTCATTAACTTTTTCATCTTTTATAATTATATCCCCTTTATCAGGCTTTATTAAACCAGTAATTAGATTAAATATTGTAGATTTACCAACTCCATTTGGTCCAAGCATTCCGAGTATTTCACCGTGATTTATTTCTAAATTAATATTTTGTAAAACCGGCCTTTTTGCAAATGTCATATTTATATTTTCCAACTTAAGTAGTGGTTTTTTTTGTTTAAATTTTATAATACGAAATTTTTTAATTACCGACATTTTTTATTTTGCTTTGGACAAGAATATTATTGTTTTCGTTATTCATCTCAATTTTTGTATTCTTACTTATAAAATCTATAAATATTCTATCTGCGCTCATATTAGTTAAATTACTTTTGTAATTTACATTATCATATAAAACTGCAGTTTGATCTTTAAATGACAAATCTAGGTTTTCAGAATTTATTTTGTGATCGTTATAGATCATTTTAACATATCCACTAAAGGTTGTATCATTATTTTCATCATTATATTTTGCCTCATTTGAGCTTATAAAAATTTTTTCACCATTCATTAAAAATATTACAGCAGCCACTTTATTCATTAATATTAAATTTGATTTGTCAGGATTAATAATACCCGACTCAGAATTAATTTCGTATCTATTACCTTTATTATCCTCTGAAAAATATGACATTTGTTTTATCAAATCACCAGATCTCTCAACAATTTTTGACTTTTCATTATTCTTATCATTATCAATATTTTTAACACTAGCGTTTTTAAAGTAATTTAAATAAACGAAAGTTATAATGATGACTATTCCAAAGATAATAGAAATTTGAATGTAAGACTTTTTATCCATTTACTGAATATTATTTTCCAGAATATTGTGTATGTGAATTATTCCAATTGTTTTATTCCTAATCTTATTTTTATGTACACACAAAGATGTAATTCTCTTAGAATTCATTAATGATAAAGCTTTTGCAGCCAAAACGTCTTTATCTACGGTTAATGGATTTTTTGTCATCACATCTTTAACTTTAAGGTTATCTAAATTACCCTTTTTTTCACTAAATCTTCTTATTTGTCCATCTGTTATGATGCCATTAGTTCTTTTCGAATTATTTTGAACAATCAACACACCTAGTTTTTTTTTTGTAATAATTTTTAATGCAGCTCTCATCTTAGTATTTTCGTTTATTAATGGTATTTTTTTGCCCTTTAGCATTAAATCTTCAACTGTTTTAAGTTTTGCACCAATGCTTCCAGATGGATGAAATTTTTTAAATTCCTTTTCACCGAAATTTTTTTGTTTCATTGTTGAAATAGCTATTGCATCTCCTATTGCAAGTTGCATTACAGTTGATGATGTTGGTACTATATTTCCAGGTCCAGCTTCCTTAACTTCTGGCAATAAAATTTTAATATCAGAATTTTTGTATAGTAATGAATTTTTTTTTGAAACTATACCTATTAAAATAATATCTTTATTTCTATTTGCATGTTGTACTATATTCTTTAATTCAGCTGACTCTCCACTATTACTAATCAAAATGAGAACGTCGTTGCTACTTATCTGCCCTAAGTCACCATGAGAACATGAACTTGCATCAACAAAAAAAGAGGGAGTACCGACGGATGAAAGGGTGGATGATATTTTTTTTGCTATTATCCCAGACTTACCCACACCAGATAATATTATTTTTCCCTTTCTACAATTAGTAATTGCTACTATGGCTTTATTAAAATTTTTATCAATTGAAGTTTTTAATTTTTGTAATGATTTTATTTCAGATGAAATAACTTCCCTTGCTATTTGTTTAAATTTATTTCTATTCATCAATGTGACCAAATATCATCTGGAAAGCATTCTAAGTCTAAATTTACTCTAGTATTTAAATATTTCATACAGTCCTTGTAAAGGTTTATTCTGTTTTCTCTTATTAACATTTTATTTAATGTATCGTTAATTTTGTGTAAATATATAACATCATTAGCACAATATTTAATTTGTGCAGGCGTTAACTCTCCTCCGAAATCTGATGATTGTTGTTGTTTACTTATATCAACTCCTACAAACTCCTTTATTAAATCTTTTAGTCCATGTTTATCGGTATATTTTCTAATTAATTTCGACTGTAACTTTGTGTCTTCAATATTATCAACATCAATCTTCAAATATTTTTTTATAAAAACCAAGTCTGCTCTTGCATAATGAAATATTTTAATTATTGATTTGTTTGATAAAATTTTTTTCAGATTTGGGGCGTCGTATTTTACTCTATCTAGTTGCACAATGTGTGCATCATTTTTTCCCGATGAAATTTGAACAAGACACAATTTGTCTCTTAAAAAATTAAGACCCATGAACTCGCAATCAATCGCAATCTTATTGCCAAATTCTATATCTTTTGGTAAATCATACTTGTGAACTTTTATATCCATAAAATTTTTAATACTTAATATATATATGAAACCAAAAAATTGTCTAATTTTTGGCGCTAGTGGCCAAATTGGTCGAAACTTGATAAGAGGGCTTACTCAAAAAAATTTAAAGGTTACTGCAGTAACAAGGAATTTACACCAAAAAGGTTATATATTAAAAACTCAAGCAAATCCCGGATATTTAGATCTAGTTGAAACAAATATATTTGATCTTAATAAAATAGATGAACTTATTAAAAAAGCAGATGTTTGTGTAAATTTGGTTGGAATTTTATTTGAAAAAGGAGCAAACACTTTCACCAATATACATGAAAAATTTCCAGGTATTATTTCAACTCTTTGCAAGAAGCATAAATTAAATAAATTTATTCATCTTTCCGCACTTGGAATTGATAAAGCAAAAGACTCTAAGTATGCAATGAGCAAACTAAATGGGGAAATGGCAATTCAAAAAAATTTTAAAGAGTCAATAATCTTAAAACCATCAATTATTTATTCTGTAGATGATAATTTTACAACTATGATAATGGGATTGATTAACACATTGCCAATTTTCCCGCTATATTATGAAGGCAAAACCAAATTTATGCCTTTACATTGTGCTGATATATGTGACTTAATTATAGATTTAATAGAGAAAGATAATCCTGATAAGATAATTGAGTGTATTGGACCAGAGGAATTGACTTTTAAACAGATTATACAAAAATTACTTAAATTAATGGAAAAAAAAAGATTTTTTGTACCTATTCCTTTATTTTTAGCAAATATTATGGCAACTTTTTTCCAGGTTTTACCTAATCCATTAATTACCAAGGATCAAATAAAATTACTTTCTTATGATAATATCCCATCAGGAAAGTACAAAACAAATATAGACATAGGTAAAAAATTTAAAAGAAATTTCGATATAGAAGTAGAAAAATATTGTTACATGTGGAAAGAGACTGGCGAATATGCAAGGAAAAAAAATTAGATTTATTTTATGATTGGTTGGGTTATATATATTATTGTTGGTTTAATTTTATCCTTTATTTTATATTTAGCCGTACTAGGAATTGATAGAGGGGTTAAAGCAAAAAATTTAAATAAATCAAAAAATTTATATAACGATAAAAAACCCTCTAAAAATATAGTTGAGGAATTAAAAAATCTCAAAACCCTTTATAAGGATGGGACAATTAGTAAAAAAGAATTTCAAGCTGCAAAAAAAAAATTACTAGGCTGACCTAATTTTTTTTTGAATAAATTTAGGAACTTCGCTGTCTTTATCAACCACATCTTCTTTTTTATTTTTTGGTTGAAATGCATACAACAAATGAAGCTTACAATAAGAAAAGTCTTTAAGTGAAGTTCTGCCACAAAAATAAAAATTTTTCTCATTGGGGTGTCCAATAGGCCATTTACAAGAGTTTTCATCTAGCTCTTCAAGTTGTTTTGGATTTTCTGGCTCAAAATCTTTTTCTATTACTAGGGATTTAAACTTTCCTTTTCTTACTTTTTTATTACTTAAATATTTTGTTTTGTTGTTTTTTTGAATCGAAGAACCTTTTTTTGCAACAATTTTGCCTGACAAATTAAGCCTATGAGCTTTGCCAATTACTGCGTTTCTTGTTACACCCCCTAGTATTTCAGCAATTTGACTTGCTGTATTACCTTTGCCCCAAAGTTCCTTTAATTTAGCGACTTTTTCATCTGTCCAACTCATAACTATATTTTGTTATTTAATCTTTATTAAATACAATATATAGCTTAAATATATTTAATTTTTTAACAAGCATATTATTTTATTTCCTAACAGTTTTTTTAAATTATTAAGAATTATATTTATGGTTGAATTGAATAATAAATACAAAATTGGGAAAAGAAGATTTGGATTAATAAATTGGATAGGTTTTTATTCTTTATATAAAAAAGAAACTTTACGATTTTTAATTGTATCAGGTCAAACAATATTAGGCCCAATGTTAACAGGTATTCTATTTTTGATTGTAATATCGATTGCTTTAGGAGAAGTTAGAGGCGAAGTTCTAGGCTTACCTTTCATTGAGTTTTTAGCTCCTGGACTAATCTCTATGCAAGTAATTCAACAATCTTTTTCCCACTCATCATCCTCGATATTAGGAGGTAAAATGATGGGAAATATCATTGATTTAATTGGAAGCCCATTGTCTGCAGGTGAAGTTACCTTAGCAATCATTTTTGCTTCAGTTACAAGAGCTTTTATAATTTGCTTTGTATCAATTGTTTGTTTTAATCTATTTGTAAATATAACAGTTTTAAATTATTACTATTTCATAATTTACTTATTATTTTCTTCATTTTTTATGGGATCTTTAGGTTTTATAGCTGGCTTATGGGCCGAGAGATACGATAACATGGCTACCGTCACTAATTTTGTAATAGTGCCTTTATCTTTTTTGTCGGGAACATTTTATTCAATCGAGAGACTTCCAGATTTACTGAAAGAAATGAGTTTTTATAATCCTTTTTTTCATATGATAGATGGTTTGAGGTTTTCGATGATTGGCATAAGTGATGGATCAACAACGTTTGGGTTAATTTACTTGATAGTTCTAAATTTACTTTTGTGGTTTACCGCTTATTATTTGTATAAAATAGGATATAAAATAAAGACATGAGTTATTTAGCAAAAAACTATAATAGAAAAAAAATCTCTTTTAAATTTGGAAAAGGCAGTTATTTGTTTTCAACTGACAAAAAAAAATATCTTGATTTTGTTCAGGGTATAGCTGTAAATTCTTTGGGTCATTCACACCCTAAACTTATAAAAACAATAAAAAACCAATCCAAGAAGCTTTGGCATGTTTCAAATGCTTTTCAAATTCCAGAGGGCGAAAAACTTGCTGAAAAGCTATGTAAAGAAACCTTTGCAGATTTTGTAATGTTTCAAAATAGTGGCGCGGAGGCAACTGAGGCAGCTGTTAAAGTTGCGAGAAGATATTTTTATTCAATAGGAAAACCAAAAAAAAATAGAATATTATGTGTAAAGAATTCATTTCATGGAAGAACATTAGCTGCAATTTTTGCTAGTGGATCGAAAAAAATGACAGAAGGATTTGGTCCTAAAATACCAGGTTTCGATCATTTTAGATTTGGAAATCATGATTCTTTAAAAAAAAAAATAAACAAGAATACCGCCGCAATAATGGTGGAAACTGTTATGGGAGAGGGAGGAATTAAAGTAATACCTGATTGGTGTTTGAGAGAATTAAGACAGTTGTGCAATAAAAAAAAAATTTTATTGATTCTTGATGAAGTACAATGCGGAGTAGCAAGATCTGGTGATTTTTTTGCTTTTGAAAAATCCAAGGTAAAACCAGACATTGTTCCAATTGCTAAAGGAATTGGAGGAGGATTTCCCATAGGAGCAGTTTTAATGAACAAAAAAGTTGCATCAGGTATGACTGCTGGCTCTCATGGATCTACCTTCGGAGGAAATCCTTTAGCTATGACAGTTGGCAATACAGTTATGGATATAGTTTCAAAAAAAAGTTTTTTAAATAACATAAAAAAATTGTCTAAATATTTTTTAGAAAAATTGAATAGAATTAAATCTAAACACCCAGATATTATAAAAGAAATAAGAGGAAGAGGATTATTGATTGGTATTCAACTTCATAATAATCCATCTTTTTTTATAAAAAAACTAATGGACTATAGATTATTAACTATTCGTGCTGCTGAGAATGTTATTCGAATATTACCCCCTTTAAATGTCAAAAAAAAAGAAATAGACATAGCATTAAAAATCATCTCCAAAGTTTGTAGTGACCTTAAGTAAGATGAATCATTTTATAAATTTAAAAGATATTAAAACCAAAGATCTTAGAAAAATTATCTTAGATGCCAAAAAAAGAAAAAATTTAAGAAAGACATTAAATACATTAGAAGTTGATAAAGGATCTCCTCTTAAAGGTAAAATATTAGTACAGATGTTTGAAAAACCAAGTTTAAGAACTCGACTAAGTTTTTATTTAGCGATCAAACAATTAGGTGGCGGCACAATTACTTTGAGATCAAACGAACTACATCTTGGACAGGGCGGAGAAAGTATAGCAGATACAGCTAAAATTTTATCTACCTATGGTGATGGATTTATGCTTAGAACTGATGATGATGAAAAAGTAGAAAATTTCAAAAAATATTTATCAATCCCTATAATTAATGGTTTAAGTCCATCGTCTCATCCAACACAAGTACTATCAGATATCTTCACAGTAGAAGAAATAAAAAAAAAATCTATTTCAAATTTAGATATCTGCTGGATTGGAGACTCAAATAATGTTTTAAACAGTTTAATTGCAGCCTCTGTAAAATTTTCATTTAAGTTGCGAATAGGCTGTCCTAAAAAATTTAAACCAAATTTAGATGTTTTAGATTGGGTTAAAAAAAATAAGAAAAAAATTTATATTTATGAAGACCCTAAAAAAGCAGCTTTAAATGCTGATGTAATATTTTCTGATAAGGTTATATCTCTTAATGATAAAGTTAATAAAAAAAACAAATTAAAAGAATTTAAAAACTTTAAAATTGACAAGAAATTATTTAGCTATGCAAAAAAAGATTGTATTTTTTTACATTGCTTACCTCGTGGTAATGAGGTTACAGATGAAATTTTTTTAGGTAAGAGATCTTGCGTTTGGCAACAAGCTTCAAATAGAGTTCACGTCCAAAAAAGTATATTATTATATTGTTTTGGAAAATTAAGGTAAAGGTAGTGGATTATCTGAATACTTATTTAGATATAAAATAACTGAAGCTCTATCTTTTTCTTTTCTTAATCCAGCATAAGCCATTTTTGTACCTTTGATCCATTTTTGTGGTTTTATTAAAAAACCGTTAAGCTCTTCAAAAGACCAACTTTTTTTGTATTCGACTAACGCTTTTGAATATTTATAATCTCCCACAGCTGCAATTTTTCTACCTACCACATTGTATAATGCTGGTCCGATTTTATTGCCTCCACCGGCTTCAATTGAATGGCAAGCTGAACATTTTTTAAAAACCTTTTCACCATGAGTGATATCACCTAACGCCATAAGAGCCGAGATATCAACTTTATCATCAGCTTTCATGGTATTCTCTTCACTTACTTGTTTTGCACCATCGTCAGGAAGCTCTACTTTATAAGCAGAACTATCTAATTTATCTACTTTAAATATGATATTTGAAATTTTACTAATACCAATTATTAATAGTGCTACGAGTAGTATTGATGCTATGATTTTGTTTATCTCAAATGAATCCATTATTCTATGTATAATTTACGTATAACATGTTAATTGAAAAAAATGCTAACTAAAAAAAAGTTTGCGTCTCATAGACGCACAAATTTTACAATTTATGTCTAAAACCATCATCATAATACCGTCAAGATTGAGCGCAACTCGCCTTCCTAATAAACCTTTACTAAAAATAGGCAATTTATCAATAATTCAGCATGTTTATAAAAGAGCAGCAGAGTCTAAAGTCGGCAAGGTTTATGTAGCCACAGGAGATAAGGAAATTGCTAATGAAATTTCAAAAATAAAAGGTAAATTTATTTTAACAAAAAAAAAACACAAAACTGGCACAGATAGAATATTTGAAGCATATAAAAAAATCAGTAAAAAATTCAATTGTGAATATATAATTAATCTTCAAGGAGACGAACCTTTTATTAATCCTAAAGATATTGTTAATTTAAATAATTACATAATTTCAAAAAATTCGGATATTGGTACACTTGGGAATAAAATTACTAAGGTTTATTTTAAAGATAAAAGTATTGTTAAAGTAATCACCAATAACAATATAGAAAAAAAAAAAATATCTAGAGCAAAAAAATTTTTAAGAAAATGCAAACATCCTAAAAAAAATGCTTACGGTCATATTGGGATATATCAATTTAGGACATCCATTTTAGAAAAATTTGTAAATTTAAGACAAACCAAGAATGAAATTAAGCATAGACTTGAACAGTTAAGAGCTATTGAAAATGGTATTAATATTGATGTTGTATATAGTACAAATAAGTCTTTTGGTATTGATACAGTTGAGGATTATGTGGAAATAAAAAAAATTATGGAATATAAAATCAAGAAATTATGAAAATTGTTTATCAAGGATCTCCCGGTGCCTATTCTCATTTAGCTGCAAAGAAAATTTATCCAGAATATGATTTCATACCTTATAATACTTTTGAAGATTGTTTTAAGCATTGTAACGAAAATGAAGAACATAAGACTATAATACCAGTAGAAAATTCTATAGCTGGAAGGGTTGCTGATATTCAGTATTTGATTAATAAATATAAACTACAAATTTACGCAGAACATTTTGAGGAAATAAAACACAATTTAATGATTTTAAAAGATAATGATCTTAAAAACGTTAAGTCAGTAAGATCTCATTCTCAAGCAATTTCTCAATGTCAAAAATTAATCAATTCTAACAAATTTGAACCCATAATTGCTGCTGATACCGCAGGCAGCGCAAAGTATATTAGTGAAAAAAAGATAAATAGTGAAGCCGCTATTGCATCTGAACTTGCCGCTAAAATTTATGACTTAAAAATTGTAAAAAAAAATATTGAGGATAATCGAAGTAATGTGACCAGATTTTTGATAATGGGCAAGAAAAAATCTCATCCAGAATTTGAAAATAAAAACTATATTACAAGTTGTATATTCAAGGTCAAAAACAAACCTGCAGCCCTTTACAAATGCCTAGGTGGTTTTGCAACCAATAATGTTAATTTAAGTAAGTTAGAGAGCTTTTCAGACCAAAATAGTTTTGAACAATATTTGTTTATTTGTGATATGTACGGCCACATTGAAGATCCAAAAATTCAAAAATCTTTGGAAGAGCTAGGTTTTCATACTGTTAATCTAGATATACTCGGTGTTTATGAGGCAAGCGAGTACAGAAACATAAAATAATTTAAATCTTTTGTTGTAGACTAGAAATTATAACTGTTATAATAAATTGGGGCCAATCAGGTGGTGTTACCATAAACTCCCCCAGGCTTGAAAAAGAGCAAGGGTAATGAGTATTTTCCAGGTTGGTTGGTCCCCTTAAAATGAGCACTAATAAAAAAGTATTAGCTTTAAAATATAGACCCCAAGTTTTTGATGAGCTGGTTGGGCAGAATATTATTGTAGAAGCAATAAGAAAATCAATTTCATTAAACAAAATTCCTAACGCATTTTTATTTACAGGAATAAGAGGCGTCGGAAAAACTACGATTGCTAGAATTTTAGCTAAATCTCTTAATTGTTTGGATTTAAAAAAAAATAATTGTTTAAATAATATGTGTGATAATTGTGAGCAAATTTCAGAGTCTAGACATATAGATGTTCTTGAGATGGATGCTGCTAGCAAAACAGGAGTTGATGATGTTAGGGATCTAATTGATTTTTCTAGATACGGACCAACATCATGTAAATATAAAATATTTATAATCGATGAAGTACATATGCTAAGCAAGCAAGCTTTTAATGCTTTGCTTAAAACTTTAGAAGAACCACCTGAATATTTAAAATTTATTTTTGCAACTACTGAAGTTAATAAAATACCAATTACAGTACTTTCCAGATGTCAAAGGTTCGATTTAATGAGAATAAGCTTTGATGAATTGCTAAACTTTTTGAAAAAAGTAGTTTCATCAGAAAAGAAAATTTTGAATGAAGAAATATTAAAACTTATTGTTAGAATATCCGAGGGATCTGTGAGAGACTCTTTATCTTTACTTGACAGAATATTACTTAGTGCTGAAGAAGATGGAGGTAAGTTAGATTTAAAATCAGCACAAGAAATATTTGGTTATTTAGATAAAAGTTACCTTCTAGATATTATTTATGAGCTTTTGCAAGGCAATGAAGAAAAAGTTTTAGAATTATACAAAAATATTTATAACCAAGGCATAGATCCAAAAATATTTATAAACAACTTCCTTGAAATACTTTACAGTTTAAAAAATTACAAAAATATAAACGATCTTAATTCAACTATAGATTTTTCAGATACTGATATAAAAAGAATCAAGGATTTGGCAAGTAAAGTTGACAATAAAACAATAATATTATTCTGGGAGTTTTCTCTAAATATACTAAGTGAAATCAACCTAGTTTCAAATCAACACTTAGCAGTAGAAATGTTTTTAATTAGATTAATGTACTTAAGTAAATCTGATCCTAAAGAAATTAAACCTTTTAGTGTTTTAAATGATGAAAATAATAATAAAAAAAATCAATTAATGGATAAAGATTATAAAAATAAATTAGACATAAATGATAATGAAAATAAACCAATAAACCAAATTAAAGTTTCTTTACAAGAAAAAGAAAAAAGGGAATTAGACGATCAAAAATTATCAACTAAAATTAATATAAATTCCTTTTCCGATTTGATATTAATATGTACGTCAAAAAAAGAAATTAATTTAAAATATGAATTAGAAAATAATGTAAACCTGGTTAGCTTTAAAAATAAAAATATTGAAATTTCTTTTAATGAAAATCTAGATAACAATTTCATCAAGAATTTAACTTCTAAATTATTAGATTGGACTGGTGAGAGATGGACTATTACTTTGTCTAAAAAAATAGTCGCAAAAACAATTAAAGAGATAAAAAAAATTAATGAGAATAATGATTTAGAGGAATTAAAAAACTCTGATAGATACAAAAAAGCGATAAGCTTATTTCCAGATCTTGAAATCGTAAATGTTAAAAATTTAAAAGATAAAAATAATGAGTGATTTTAATAAAATTTTAGAAAAAGCAAAAGAAATAGAATTAAAAGTTAAAGAAAGCCAAGAAAAAATAAAAAATATTAAAGTAGAGGGTTCTTCAGGTGGAGATGACGTAAAAATAATTTTAAATGGAGACGGAGAAATTGAAAGTTTGTATATTTCTGATAAAATTTTTAAAGAAGAAAAATCTTTGTTAGAAGATTTAATAATTGCAGCTCATAATAATGCAAAAAATAATTTAAAATCAAAAACTTCAGATGAACTCTCTAAGGTTACCGGTGGTTTTGGAATACCAGGTTTTAAATGGCCATTATAAATTATGATGGAATTAAAAGAAATTGACGAATTAATAAAGGCTGTATCAAAATTTCCAGGATTGGGACCTAAGTCTGCAAAGAGGATAATTTTAAAACTTATAAATAACAAAGATGAGATCATGAAACCTACAATAAATGCTTTGGCAAACGTATATAAAAATATTTCAAGGTGTAATTATTGTGGCACACTAAAATCTTTAAAAGAGGAATGTAGAGAATGTAGTAATTTACAAAATAAATTTTCTAAAATATGTGTAGTTGAAAATATTGCAGATCAATGGAGCATAGAAAGCACAAATATTTTTAGCGGTTATTTTCACATATTAGGCGGGACTATTTCTGGAACAATCGATAAAAGTCAAAGAGTGCTTATCAATTCCCTTAAGGAAAGAGTAAAAAAACAGAAAATAGAGGAAGTTATTGTGGCGACAAGTGCTACGGTAGAGGGACAAACTACAGCTTTCTATATTGAGGAAACTCTCAAAAGTACAAAGGTAAAAATTTCTAAATTAGCTCAAGGTCTCCCGGTAGGAGGAGAGATAGAAAGTTTAGATGATGGAACACTATTTTCAGCTTTTAAAAATAGAACCCAAATTTAATTTTTTTTTAAATATCTGTTAGCGTGCAATAGTGGCTCAGTATAACCAGAAGGTTGATTTTTTCCTTTAAAAACTAAATCACATGCTGTCTTAAAAGCTATTGACTTTTCGAAATTCGGTGACATTTTTTCATATTTATGGTCATTTTTATTTTGATCATCAACTATTTTTGCCATTTTTTTCATAGTTTCTAAAACTTGAGCATTAGTACATATTTTGTGATGAAGCCAATTTGAGATATGTTGTGATGAGATTCTTAAAGTTGCTCTATCTTCCATCAAACCAATGTTATTTATATCTGGAACTTTTGAGCAACCTATACCACTATTGATCCATCTAACAACGTAACCTAAGATACCTTGACAATTATTTTCTAATTCATTCCTTATGTCATCCAAATTCCAAACTGGTTTAGATATAATAGGTATAGACAATAATTTGTCTAAATCGAATTTTATTTTTTTTCTTATTTTTTTGTGAACATCAAAGACATTTACTTTGTGATAATGTATTGCGTGAAGAGTTGCTGCAGTTGGCGAAGGTGTCCAAGCACAATTTGCTCCAGATTTTGGATGCCCGATTTTTTGATTTAACATATCCTGCATTTTGTCTGGCGCAGCCCACATACCTTTTCCAATTTGGGCTTTTCCAGAAAATCCACAATCTAATCCAATTTTTACATTATTATTTTCATATGCTTTTATCCAATTGGAATTTTTCATATCGCCTTTTTTCATCATTGGACCTGCCTCCATTGATGTGTGCATTTCATCCCCAGTTCTATCCAAAAAACCAGTATTAATAAAAACTACTCTTTTTTTAACTTTTTCTATGCATTGTTTCAAATTTGAACTTGTTCTTCTTTCCTCGTCCATTATTCCAATTTTTATAGTATTTTGTTTGAGTTTTAAAACCTCCTCAACTTTTGAAAAAATTTCATCTGCAAAAGAAACCTCGTCTGGACCGTGCATTTTTGGTTTAACTATATAGATAGAGCCTGACTTTGAATTTTTTTTGCTTCTTAAGTCATGAAGACAAGCAGCTGAAGTAATAAATGCGTCTAAGATACCTTCAGGCACCTGTGTTTTATCTGAAAAAAGAATAGCAGGAGTTTTCATCAGATGGCCCACATTTCTATTTAGAAGCAAAGCTCTACCATGTAATTTAATATTTTTTCCACTAGAAGAAATATAATTTCTATCCGAATTTAAAAATCTTACATATTTTTTTCCTAATTTTTCAAATTTTACTTTTAAATCTCCTTTCATTAACCCTAACCAATTTCTGTATCCCAAAACTTTATCCTCAGCATCAACTGCCGCTACACTATCTTCATGATCTATAATTGTGGATACCGCAGACTCTATAACTAAATCACTAAGACCTATAGGATCATTGTTAGCACTAAAAGCGTAAGGATTTATTATTAGTTCAACATGGAGATTATTATTTATTAAAAGGACACCTTTCAATTTTCTATTATCTGATCTATATCCCTTATATTGCTTTATATTTTTAAGGCCTACAACTTTATTATTAGTTTTTAAAATAAGCTTATGTTTAACTATTTTTAAATAATTAATTTTTTTCCATGAGCAATTTTTAAGTGGAAAAATTTCATCTAAAAAATCTCTACAATATCTAATTACTTTTCCACCCCTTATAGGATTATATCTATTATCTAATTTTACCGAGCCTATAGCATCAGTCCCATAAAGAGCATCATATAAACTACCCCATCTAGCATTAGCTGCATTTAAAGCATATCTAGCATTAGATATAGGAACTACTAACTGGGGTCCAGGTATTTTTGCAATCTCATCGTCAACATTTTTAGTTTGTATCTTAAAGTTAGTGGTTTTTTTTTTTAGGTACCCAATTTCTAAAAGAAATTTTTTATACTTATTGAAATTAAATTTTTTGTCTTTATTGTTTATGTGCCAGTGATTTATTAAATTTTGTATATTTGTTCTTGTTTGCAATAATTTTTCATTTTTAGGTCTTAATTGATATAGTGCCCTGTCTAAACCATACCAAAACTGTTTAGGTTTAATTTTTGTTTTTTTTAGCAGCTCCTTATTGACAAAATTATACAAAATTTTACTCACAAACAATTTTCTGACCGACTTATATTGATTTAGGTTTTTATTCATGCTTCTATAGTATTTTATTTAAATCTATATTTACAAGGATTATTTATGTTAATATTATCGCAATCATTATATTGCCTTTTTTTAAATATAATGAATATTATTATACATGAAAAGCTATTTAAATTTTGAAAACGAAATAAAAAATATAGAGGCAGAAATTGATAAACTAAAAGATCCGTATAACAATGAAGGCATATCTTCTGTTAATACTGATAGAATTGATAAATTACAATCAGATTTAGACAAAAAATTAAAATATATTTATTCTAATCTTGATCCTTGGCAAACAACTTTAGTCGCGAGACACGAGGAGAGGCCAAAATCGAAATTTTTTATTGACAATCTTTTTGAGAACTTTTTTCCTTTATCTGGAGACCGATTATTTGGAGAAGACAAGTCATCTATCGCAGGCCTTGCAAATTTTGAAGGACACTCAGTCATGATTATTGGACAAGAAAAGGGCGATGATTTGGAATCTAGAATAGAGAGAAATTTTGGTATGATGAGGCCAGAGGGATATAGAAAATCAATTAGATTAATGAAAATTGCAGATAAATTTGGTTTACCCGTAATAATATTTATAGATACACCAGGAGCATACCCAGGTGTTGGTGCCGAGGAAAGAGGTCAAGCAGAAGCGATAGCTAAATCAATTGAGTGTTGTTTAAGTATTAGTGTTCCAACTATATCAATAATTATAGGCGAAGGTGGATCTGGAGGTGCAATCGCCTTAGCATCATCAAGTAAAATTTTAATGTTTGAAAACGCTATTTATTCAGTTATTTCACCAGAGGGATGTGCATCAATATTATGGAGAGATCCTAAAAAAACTTTAGAAGCTGCAACTGCAATGAAACTTACATCTAAAGATTTATTAGAACTAAAAATTATTGATGAAATCATATCCGAGCCAAATGGGGGCGCTCACAGAGACAGGGAATTAACACTTTTAAACATAAAAAAATCTATAAGTAGAAATTTAGAGGAACTGACAGTTATGTCTAGACAAGAAATTGTTGAACATAGAAAGAATAAGTATTTGAATATTGGAAGAGATAAAGGTCTATCAAAAGACCTTTTATCCTCTGATAATTTATTTTCCGGCAGAGTTACAAATATATTTAATGTTAAAGAAAAATTTGGAAAAAATAAGATTTATATTTTTATATTAATAATTTTGTTTGGCATCTTATCAATATCTTTATTTCAATTATACTTTAGATAGAGATCCACAACAATGCTTGTATTTTTTATTTGAACCACAGAAGCATAACTCATTTCTACCAATTTTTTTTTTATTTGTATTAACTATTTTTTCACTTGTTTTTGGTTTTATACCTTCTTCAGCAATTCTTAAATTTAATAACAGCACCAAAGTATCTTGCCTAATTTTATTCATCAAATTTTCGAATAATTCAAAAGATTCTTTTTTATATTCAACTAAAGGGTCTCTTTGGCCATAAGATCTTAAACCGATTACTTGTCTAAGTTGTTCAAGGTATTGAATATGATTCTTCCAGTTTAAATCTATAATTTGCAAAAAAATCTTTCTCTCAAGATCTTTGTTACCATGCTCAGAAATTTTAGAAATTCTGTAATCTCTTCTATTTAAGAACATTTCTTTAATTGCAATATCGATTTCTTTATTACTTGAGGATAAAATTTTATTTATATAATTTTTATCGTTATTTTGTAACAAATTTTCAAATTTACCTTTCAAAACTTTATTTTTTTCAACATCTACAGATTTGTTTTTTTCGATTAAAACTTGTTTTATCTCATCTTCAAGAAGCTTATCTATAAATTGGGTTATTTTATCTGTGCTTAAAATTTCCGTTCTTTGGCTGAAAATTACTTGTCTTTGATCATTAAGTACATTATCAAATTTTAAAAGAGATTTTCTAATATCAAAATTTCTTGCTTCCACTTTTTGTTGAGCTCTTTCTATGGCTTTGTTTATCCAAGGATGCTCAATACTTTCGCCATCTTTAAGTCCAAGCTTTTCTAACATATTATTAATAGACTCAGAGCCAAAAATTCTCATTAAATCGTCTTCCAAGCTAACAAAGAAAATTGAATTTCCTTCGTCTCCCTGTCTTCCTGATCTTCCTCTTGCTTGATTATCGACTCTTCTAGACTCCATCCTTTCAGTGCCAATAACATACAAACCACCCAATGACTTTACTTTATTTTTTTCATCATTTGGCTCATCATTATTTGTGTTTTTTAAATTTATTTTTTTACCGCCTAGTTTAATATCCACACCTCTTCCAGATATACTTGTTGTTATTATTACAGATTTTAATTTACCAGCGTTGGCAATAACATCAGCCTCTTTCTCATGATTTTTTGCGTTTAAAACATTATGTTCGATATTTTTATTCTTTAAAAGTTTAGAGTATATTTCTGATTTATCTACACTAGATGTAAAAACCAAAGCAGGTTGTCCTTTTTTGTTACATTCAATTATTAAATCAATAATTGCTTTTTGTTTTTCCGCTTCAGTTCTAAATATTTTATCATTCAAATCTTTTCTTATCATTTTTTTATTTGTTGGAATCGAAACAACATTTAAGTTATAAATTTCAAAAAATTCTTGGCTTTCTGTCAAGGCTGTACCGGTGCAACCTGATAGTTTTTCATATAGTTTAAAATAATTTTGATAAGTAATAGAGGCAAGTGTTTGATTTTCTATTTCAATATTAACATTTTCTTTTGCCTCAATTGCTTGGTGTAGTCCATCTCCGTATCTTCTCCCCTCGAGTATTCTGCCAGACAACTCGTCTACGATTTTTATTTTGTTGTCAACTAAAACATAATCTTTATCTTTCTTAAAAATGAAATTTGCTTTTAAAGCCTGATTTACGTGATGAACAATATGCAGGTTTGCAGGATCGTAAAAATTATTATTTTTTAAAATTCCAACATTACTTAAAATACTTTCTATATTATCGATACCATTGTTAGTAAGTATTATAGTTCTGTCTTTCTCGTCAATTTCGTAATCAGATGACTTTAAATTTTTTACAAACTTATTTATAGATCTATATTGTTTACTTATGTCTTCAGACTGTCCTGAAATAACTAGCGGAGTTCTCGCTTCATCTATCAGACAAGAATCAATCTCATCAACTATTGCGTAATTTCTATTTTTTTGAACAATTTGACTTAATGAAAGTTTCATATTATCTTTTAAATAGTCAAAACCTAGCTCACTATTAGTAGCGTATGTAATATCACAGTTATAGTTTTTTAATCTTTCTTCATCATCTTGATAATTATTAATAAAACCACAACTTACACCTAAAAAATTATAAATTTTTGACATATCTTCACAGTCTCTTTTGGCAAGATAATCATTAACAGTCACAACGTGAACCCCTTTTCCATATAGTGAATTTAAATATGCGGCCAAAGCAATCGTAATAGTTTTACCCTCACCAGTTTTCATTTCAGCAATTTTACCCTGATGTAAAACTATGCCCCCTAATATTTGAACATCAAAATGTCTTTCCCCCCTTTGTCTTTTAGATGCCTCTCTAACTAAAGCAAAAGCTTCGCATATTATTTCATCTGTCATTTTTCCATTATTCAATTTTAATTTTAAATCAGCAGTTTTTTTTGGAAATTCTCTATTTTCTAAGCTTGAAATTTCTTTTTCAAGATCATTAACCTTATTCAAAAGATGTTGAATCTTGTCAATTTCATTTTGATTGTTGTTTTTAAAAATTTTACTTATAAAGCTTAGTGGATTTAACATCTTTTAAATTTTCATATACATTAATATTTAAATAAATATATAGTCATAAACTAATAATTTTAAATATTATGGCTATAAATTTAAGTAATTTTCTTATTTCTAAAGAAGACAAGTCAAAAATGGCAGACTTTCAAGACTTGGACCATTTAGATGGGTTGTCCATATCTGTTACATCTGCCAATTTATATAATAACAAAAGAGATGACCTCGTGCTCTTTTACTTTAGAAATGGTGCCGAGTATGCGTCTGTTTACACAAAGTCTAACGTAATCTCAGAAAACATAAAGTGGAACAAATCTATAAAAAGTAGAAAAGTTAAAGCATTATTGGTAAATGCCCGTAATGCGAACTGTTTGACTGGTTTGAAAGGATTTAATTCATTAAAAGAGATTGCTGAAGAAATTGCAAAATTACTAACAGAAAAACAGAAATCGGACGAAGACACTCCACAAAGAGTAAGCACTAGTGAAATTATATTTGGGTGTACTGGAACAATTGGAGAAACTTATCCTTTGCAAAAAATTAAATCTTCAATAAATGATTTAGTTAGTAAAATAAAATATACACAAAATAAATACTTGTGGATAAAAGCAGCAATGAGCATTTTAACAACAGATTTAAAACCAAAGTTATCTATGGAGGAATGTAAAATTGGTAAAACAAAAATAAAAATTTATGGAATTGCAAAAGGTTCAGGTATGATATCTCCAAATATGGCAACTACTTTGGCATATCTTTTTACAGATGCCAATTTACCTTCAAGCACATTAAAAAAAATTTTAAACAAAAATGTAAATAATACATTTAACGCAATAACTTGTGATGGGGACACAAGTACTAATGACATGATTACATTTTTTTCTACTGCAAGTGCAAAAAATAAATATATCAAAAATGCTAACGATTTAAATTTGAGAGAATTTGATAAATCTGTTAACAATGTTCTGCTCAATCTTGCAAAAAGAGTAGTTAGTGACGGGGAAGGTGCCTCAAAATTTATTCAAATAGAAGTTTTGAAATGTAAAACTGAAGATGACGCAAAAAAAATTAGTTTCTCAATTGCTAACTCCCCCTTGGTAAAAGCTGCTTTTGCAGGAGAAGATCCTAATTGGGGGAGAATAATGATGGCTGTTGGAAAAGCAAATGTTGATTTAAATATTAATTCTATAAATTTATTAATTGGAAATAATAGGGTTTTAGATAAAGGCCAACTTTCAAAAAGTTATTCAGAACAAAATCTTAAAGAGTATATGAAAAATGATTCACTTAGAATTATTGTAGAAATGAACCTAGGAAAAAAAAATTTCACATGCTACACTATGGATTTAACTAAAAAATATTTAGAAATTAATTCAGATTACAGATCATAGATATGATAAAGTATAAGTTAAATTGTAAAAATTGTAAAAAAAATTTTGACAGCTGGTTCTCTTCTTCGTTAGAGTTCGAAAGGCTTAAAAAAAAAAATTTTTTGAATTGTCATTTTTGTGGATCAAAAAAAATAGATAAAAATTTAATGGCCCCTAACATTCTAAACTCATTCTCAAAAATAGAAAACAAAACTGCTACCAGAAATAGACAAAATATAAAAAAAAAAATTTTAGAATTTCAGAACTTTATAAAAGAGAATTTAGAAAATGTTGGGGATGATTTTGCTTACAAGGCAAGATCGCTACACTATAATAAAAAAGAAAAACAAAAAGGGATTTACGGTAGTGCATCTAAGAAACAGATTAAAGAGTTACAAGAAGAAGGCATAGAAACTGAGTCGTTTTTATGGATTGAAGATAAAAATAATTAAATTTTTTTAAACCTTGCCATATAATTAACGTTATCATCTTGTGAGAGATTCCAATCTCCAGTTAAAACATTGTATTTTACACCGTAAATTTCATCTAAATGTAAAGAATTCTTTTTACAAATTTTTATGAGATCATTTGGTTTAACAAACATATTCCAATCATGTGTTCCTATAGGAAGCCATCTTAGGACGTACTCTGCTCCCACAATTGCAAATATGTATGATTTCAATGTTTTGTTAAGTGTTGCAATAAACATTATTCCATTCTTTTTTAAAAATTTTGAACTTTCTCTAAGAAATAAATCTATATCTTCAACATGTTCCACTATCTCCATGTTTAATATTACATCAAATTTTTCTTTATGATCAAAATTTTCTGGTGATGCACAGTAATAATTTATTTTTAAATTACTTTCTTTTGCGTGTGTTTTAGCAATCTTTATATTTTTTTCTGAGGCATCTATGCCAACCACTTTGGCCCCAAGCCTTGAAAGTGGTTCACATAATAGCCCACCACCACATCCAATATCCAAAATTTTTATGTCGTTTAAGGATTCCCCAAATTTTTTTTTCTTAAATATTTTTAATATACTTTCTTTAATATAACTTAGTCTTACCGGATTAAATTTATGTAACGGTTTAAATTTTCCATTAGGATTCCACCATTCAGAGGCTAATTTTGAAAATTTGTCGATTTCTTTTTTATTAATTGTTATATTTTTCATTGTTTGTTGACTTTTAACTTATGATAATATTTATCTGAATATAAAAATTTATTAAAAATATCAATGAAAATAATAGTCTTAAAATTTGGTGGAACTTCAGTTGGTAGCTTAGAGAAAATTGTAAAAGTATCTAAAATAATAATTTCTTATATAAAAAAAAAATACAAAGTAATTGTTGTCTCTTCAGCTATGAGTGGAGTTACTAATGAATTGCTAACAAAAACAAAAAAAATTTCACGAAATTTTCCAGATGATGAGAAAGATGTGATCTTGTCAACTGGAGAACAAATTTCTTGTGCATTAATAGCAGGAAAATTAAGAGACTTTGGCTACATGTCAAGATCTTGGTTAGGATGGCAACTGCCTATTATAACCAGGGGCAATCACAGCTCATCAAGAATAATCAAAATTAAAAAAAATAAAATAATCAATTATATAAAAAAAGGCGGCATACCAATAATCACTGGTTTCCAAGGTGTTAATAATCACTTTAGAGTAACAACACTTGATAGAGGAGGATCAGATACAAGTGCAATTTTGTGTGCAAAGTTTTTTAATGCTGAAAAATGTATTATTTATACAGATGTTAAAGGAGTTTATACAACTGATCCTAAATTAACTAAAAGAGCAAAAAAAATAAATAAAATATCTTATGAGGAAATGTTAGAAATGGCATCACTTGGAGCAAAAGTCATGCAACCAGCCTCAATTCAGGAAGCAAGACTAAATAGGATTGAAATTGACGTAAGATCAACATTTTCTAATACAACTGGAACAACAATAACAAAAAAAAAAAATATTTTAAGTAATAATACTATTAGAGGAATATCTTTTACAAAGAATGATGCAAAATTAACATTAATTGGTGTAAAAGATAAACCTGGAATTGCTGCATCTATATTTAAACCTCTCTATGAAAATTCTATTAATGTGGATATGGTTGTTCAAAATGTTTCTGCAGGAGGTAAAGAAACAGATTTAACTTTTACAATTAAACTAGAGGATTTAAAAAAAACCGAAAAATTAGTAAAAAATAATAAATATATAAAATATAGTAAATTAATTATTAATAAAAATGTATCAAAAGTGTCAATAGTTGGCGTAGGAATGATAACTACACCTGGTATAACCTATAGAATGTTTAAAGCTTTAGCTAAAAAAAAGATAAATATAGAAGTGATATCTACTTCGGAAATTAAAATATCAGTTCTAATTAATAAGAAAAATCTTAAGAAATCAGTTGAAATACTTCATCAAGAATTTAAACTGAATAACAGTTTATGAGTTTAAGACCATACAGAGATATTAATAAAAAAAAAACAAAAGAAATTAAAGTTGGAACTGTTAAAATAGGAGGTAATAACTCTATTTCTGTTCAATCGATGACCAATACGTTAACTACTGATGTAAAGTCGACCATTAAACAAATAGAAAGTCTTACAAATGAAGGTGCTGACCTAGTAAGGGTTTCATGTCCTGATGAGGAGTCAACTAAGGCTTTAAAAGAAATATGCAAACATTCTAAAGTACCAATAATTGCTGATATACATTTTCATTACAAAAGAGCCTTAGAGGCTGCTGATAACGGTGCAAAATGTTTAAGAATTAATCCTGGAAATATTGGATCAAAAGATAAATTAAGAGAAATAATAAAATCTGCAAAATATAATGATTGCTCTATAAGAATAGGTGTTAATGCGGGCTCTTTAGAACATGATATACTTGAAAGATATAAAGAGCCATGTCCGGAGGCATTAGTTGATAGCGCTTTAAGAAACATTAAGCTTATAGAAGGTAATAATTTTGATCAGATAAAAATTAGCGTGAAGTCATCTGATGTTTTTTTATCAGTTGCTGCGTATAGACAATTATCAAAAAAAACAGATTATCCTTTACATTTAGGTATTACAGAGTCAGGTAGTTTTATTCCCGGGAGTGTCAAATCCTCAATTGGTTTGGGTGTTTTATTATTAGAAGGTATAGGCGATACAATTAGAGTATCACTCTCTGATGACCCTGTTAAAGAAATTAAGATTGGCAACGAAATTTTAAAGTCTCTTAACTTAAGAAATAGAGGAGTTAAAATAATATCATGCCCATCCTGCGCAAGGCAAGGTTTTGATGTTATAAATACAGTAAAAAAGCTCGAGGAGAAATTATCACATATTAAAACACCAATAACTCTCTCAATTATCGGATGTGTCGTTAATGGACCTGGGGAGGCCTCACAAACTGAAATTGGTATTACTGGTGGAGGCAAAGATAGTAACATGCTTTATTTAAATGGTATTCAAAACAAAAAGATTAAAAATGATGAAATTATATCAGAGGTAGTTTCACTTATAGAAAAAAAAGAAGCCGAAATACTAAACAAAAAATAAATAATGATACCTGTTGATAAAGTAAGAGAAATTGTCTCTAAACATAAGTTATTAGAAAAAGAGTTATCATCTGACAAAATTGATAAAAAAAAATTTGCCAAAATATCAAAAGAATATTCTAATTTAAATGAAGTTTTAGATATCGCGAAGCAATATCTATCTTTTGATGAAACTGATAGAGATTTAAAAAAAATACTTACCGATAGAGAGTCTGATCAAGAGATGAGAGATTTAGCAAAGATTGAATTAGATGAGCTTATCAAAAATAGGGAAATAAATGAAAAAAAATTAAAATTATTTTTATTACCAAAAGATGAAGCTGATAAAAAAAATGCAATTATTGAAATTAGAGCTGGAACAGGTGGATTGGAAGCAAGTTTATTTGCAAGCGATTTGTTCAAAATGTACGAGAAAGTTAGCAACAAAAAAAAATGGTTATTGGAGTTAATAAGCATCTCTAAAAGTGATGCAGGTGGCCTTAAAGAAGTTATTGCCAGTATCAAAGGAGAAAATATTTATTCCTGTTTAAAATTTGAGAGTGGAGTTCATAGAGTTCAAAGAGTTCCAGAAACTGAAACTCAAGGGAGAGTTCATACTTCGGCCGCTACCGTGGCAGTATTACCTGAAGCTGAGGAAGTTGATGTAAAAATTGACGATAAAGATTTAAGAATTGATGTATTTAGAAGTAGTGGTCCTGGAGGTCAAAGTGTTAATACTACAGATTCAGCTGTTAGAATTACTCACATTCCCTCAGGAATAGTTGTAAGCCAACAAGATGAAAAATCTCAGATTAGAAATAAAGAAAAGGGCTTAAAGATTTTAAGATCAAGAATTTATGAGTTTGAAAGAAAAAAACTAGACGAAGCTAGATCAAAAGACAGGAAAAATAAAATAGGAACAGGTGATAGATCAGAGAGAATTAGAACTTATAATTTTCCTCAAGGACGTGTTACAGACCATAGAATAAATCTAACATTACATAAATTAGAGGAATTTATGGAGGGAGAAATTTTTGATGAGATGGTTGATAATTTAAACTTACATGCACAAGAAGAAGAACTTAAAAATTTAGAATAATGAATATATTAAAAGCACTCAATATTGGATATAGTTTACTTAAATCTAATAGAATAAACTCTTATAAAATTGATACTGAACTCCTGCTTTCAGATAGTCTTAACGTTTCTAGAGAAAATCTATTATTAAATTTTAAACAATCGGTTAACACGAAAAAATATAAAAATTTTCTAATAAAATTGCACAGAAGACAAAAAAGAGAACCAATAGCTTACATACTTAGAAAAAAAGAATTTTGGAAAAATAACTTTTATGTTAATAAAGATGTTCTTATTCCTAGACCAGAAACTGAATTTTTAGTTGATGAAACATTAAAAATTATTTCAAATTATCAAAAGAAAAGACTACTAGAAATCGGAATTGGATCTGGATGTATTATTACTTCTATTTTAAAAGACAGAAAAAATTGTTATGCAACAGGTATTGATTGTTGCGAAAAAGCACTAAAAATAGCGAAAACTAATGTAAAATTGCATCAAATTGAAAATAGAATTAAAATTTTTAAATCAGATGTTGACAATTTTAATACAGGTAAATATGATTTAATCATAAGCAATCCTCCTTATATTGACAAACATCAACTTAAATATTTGGGTGTTAGCGAGTATGAGCCATTTAAAGCTCTCAACGGTGGAGTTAGTGGTACAGAAATATTGAGTAAAGTAATAATAAAAGCTACTCAATTATTAAAAATAAATGGAAAATTAATTATTGAAATCGGAAGTGATCAAAAATACAAAGTGATAAACTTATTGAATAATAGTAATTTTTTTATTAACAAAATAATTAAAGACTTATCTAATCATGATAGATGTATAGTCTCTACAAAGTTAATTTAGTTTAATATGAGATCATTTAGAAATAATCAAAAAAGAATGAGAACTAGAAGTTCAATCGATAGAACATTTAAAAGATCAAATGAAATAAATAGACTAAATTCTGATTTTGGAAATAGAGAAAATGGATTTAGGAGAAAGAATAATAGAAATAATGGTAATGTAGAAAAACTAATAACTAAATATAATGAGCTAGCCAGGGAGGCACTTTCAAATGGCGACAAAATACTTTCTGAAAATTATTACCAATATGCAGATCACTTTTTAAGAATTTCAATCGAACAAAAAGAAAAACAAAAAGACAAATCCCAAATCTCCGTAGAGACACTTTAAAAATTTGCAACTAAGTCAGATTTTAGCACATCTGTTTTTATTCTAACTATCTCAAATTGTTTCCTGTGATTTCCCTCTAAAGATTTACCTGGAGGAAGTTTAAGAAGTTGTGAATTTATTTTTTTTCCATTTTCTATAACTTCATAATGTAGATGAGGACCTGTAGACATCCCAGTTGAACCAACATATCCTATTATTTGACCTTGCTTAACTCTATTTCCTGGAATAGCTAAGTTAGAAAAATTTTTCATATGAGCATATATAGTTTGATAAGTTTTGTTGTGTTTTATCTTTACACAATTACCTCCACCTCCACACCAACCAGCTTTAATAATTACACCATCTCCAGATGCCATAATAGGTGTACCCTCTGGTGCTGCGAAATCCGTACCTTTATGCATTTTGTTATAACCAAGTATTGGATGTTTTCTCATTCCAAAAGATGAGGACAATCTAGCTCCGTTAATTGGAGTTTTCATCAGGGCTTTTTTAACACTTTTTCCATTCTCATCATAATGACCATCAAATTTTTTTTTAGGAAAGTAATATAATTGATTGTATTGTCCACGTAAAATTAGGTTAGCATATAGAATGTTCCCATTTTCAAAAACTTTTCCATTTTCGTCAACAAAAGTTTCATATATTAATTGAAAGGAATCATTCTTTCTTATATCTCTTTGGAAATCTACTTGAAAACCATAAAGTCTTGCAAATTCTATTATAATATTTGGACTAATATCTTCTTGGGTTGCACTTCTGTAGAGACTTGATTTGATTATACCTTCTTTTAAGACTATTTTTTTTTCTAAATTAGTGATTATTTCGTTTTTGAAAAAAGTATTTTTTTCGTAATCTTTATAAATTTGTAATTTTTTTGATTTACTTACGGGTATTAAGATATTAGATACTCTTATCAAATTTTTATCATTTTCTAATGTTAATTTGAGTATTTTGTTCTGAGATAACTTTTGTATTCCGCTCTCTTTTAAAAGTTTAACAATTTTTTGAATTTCTTGCTTGTTAACTGAAAGATTATTTAATATGTTTACTAAATTATCCCCAGTTTTTATTTTATATTCAATGTCTTCAAATTTTGGTTTTAAATTTGAAAAAAAATAGTTAATAGATTTTTTAAAGTATGAATTTCTTATAATTTCTAAGTAATCCCTTTGAATTTTTTTTGCGTTAGAATTATAAATTTGCGTTATAAAAACGCTAAGTATTAAAAGAATTATTAATAAAAAAATTTCAAGATTTTTTTTAAAAAAACTAACAATTTTAAGTTGAATTAAATTCATTTTTTTTAATTATTTTACTGAGAATTGTTTTAACATCAAAAAACCCCGTTTTTGCTGCTTTTTTTACGCTTTTTTTCAATCATAATTCTTGATTTAGAGCTAATTTGTACTATAAGCGTTTTTTCCAAACAATATAATTATTGTTATTATTAGGCTACGCCTAATTAGCTATTTTAAACGTGAAATTTAAGAAGAGAAGTGTGGACGGTTAAGGTTACCAAAATTTGTCGTACACACTTCAACTACATATAAATTTATTCTTAGATTTATATGGAAGCTAGTGTGCGCCGTTTTTAAACTTGAGAGTTTGATCATGGCTCAGAACGTACGCTGGCGGCACGCCTAATACATGCAAGTCGAACGAAGTAGCAATACTTAGTGGCAGACGGGTGAGTAACATGTAGGTATCTTCCCTTTGGTGAGGAATAACACGAGGAAACTTGTGCTAATACCTCATAAGTCTTTACGGAGAAAGCTTTATGCGCCATTGGATGAGCCTGCACTTGATTAGTTTGTTGGTGGGGTAATGGCCTACCAAGACAATGATCAATAGCTGATTTGAGAGGATGATCAGCCACATTGGGACTGAGACACGGCCCAAACTCCTACGGGAGGCAGCAGTAGGGAATCTTGCACAATGGGGGAAACCCTGATGCAGCGATGCCGCGTGAGTGAAGAAGGCCCTTGGGTTGTAAAGCTCTTTCGTCGGGGAAGAAAATGACTGTACCCGAATAAGAAGGTCCGGCTAACTTCGTGCCAGCAGCCGCGGTAATACGAAGGGACCTAGCGTAGTTCGGAATTACTGGGCTTAAAGAGTTCGTAGGTGGTTAAAAAAGTTGGTGGTGAAATCCCAGAGCTTAACTCTGGAACTGCCATCAAAACTTTTTAGCTAGAGTATGATAGAGGAAAGCAGAATTTCTAGTGTAGAGGTGAAATTCGTAGATATTAGAAAGAATACCAATTGCGAAGGCAGCTTTCTGGATCATTACTGACACTGAGGAACGAAAGCATGGGTAGCGAAGAGGATTAGATACCCTCGTAGTCCATGCCGTAAACGATGTGTGTTAGACGTTGGAAATTTATTTTCAGTGTCGCAGCGAAAGCAATAAACACACCGCCTGGGGAGTACGACCGCAAGGTTAAAACTCAAATGAATTGACGGGGACCCGCACAAGTAGTGGAGCATGTGGTTTAATTCGAAGATACGCGCAGAACCTTACCAACACTTGACATGTTCGTCGCGACTTTAAGAGATTAAAGTTTTCGGTTCGGCCGGACGAAACACAGGTGCTGCATGGCTGTCGTCAGCTCGTGTCGTGAGATGTTGGGTTAAGTCCCGCAACGAG
Organism: uncultured Pelagibacteraceae bacterium; assembly: GCA_902619665.1. GTDB lineage: Bacteria > Pseudomonadota > Alphaproteobacteria > Pelagibacterales > Pelagibacteraceae > Pelagibacter. The sequence goes on along the minus strand of CACNFB010000001.1, from coordinate 21,991 downwards.
CGCAACCCTCACTTTTAGTTGCCATCATTAAGTTGGGCACTCTGAAAGAACTGCCAGTGATAAGCTGGAGGAAGGTGGGGATGACGTCAAGTCCTCATGGCCCTTACGTGTTGGGCTACACACGTGCTACAATGGCATTTACAATAGGAAGCAAAACGGCAACGTTAAGCAAATCCTAAAAAAATGCCTCAGTTCGGATTGTACTCTGCAACTCGAGTACATGAAGCTGGAATTACTAGTAATCGCGGATCAGCGCGCCGCGGTGAATACGTTCCCGGGTCTTGTACACACCGCCCGTCACACCATGGGAGTTGGTTCTACCTTAAGGCAAAGGTTAAAAACTTTGACCACGGTATAGTCAGCGACTGGGGTGAAGTCGTAACAAGGTAGCCGTAGGGGAACCTGCGGCTGGATTACCTCCTTTCTAAGGATGAATAAAATTAACAATTTTATTCTAAATATTTAACAGGTTAATGTTGACCGTCCGCATTTCTCTTCTTAATTTTTTGTGTTTCTCTTAAATACAATGAGGGCCGGTAGCTCAGTTGGTTAGAGCACACCCTTGATAAGGGTGGGGTCGATAGTTCGAGTCTATCTCGGCCCACCAAACTTATCTGGGGGATTAGCTCAGCTGGGAGAGCGCCTGATTTGCATTCAGGAGGTCAGCGGTTCGATCCCGCTATCCTCCACCAAGAAACACATAGTTATTTTAAAAGTAAATATAATAATATTATCAATATCTATATCCGATTGTTCGAATAGATGAACAATCATGAATGTTCGAATAGATGAACATTCCAACAAAATTTGATTCAAACACAGAATTTTTTTCTGTGCATAAATCAAGCGTTTAAGGGCGTGTGGCGGATGCCTTGGCACTAAAAGACGATGAAGGACGTGGTATACTGCGAAAAGTTTCGGGGAACTGTATGCAAGTTTTGATCCGAAAATTTCCGAATGGGGAAACCCTACACTTAATGTGTAACTTTAAATTGAATACATAGATTTAAAGAGAGAACCTGGAGAACTGAAACATCTAAGTAACCAGAGGAAAAGAAATCAATTGAGATTCCGTTAGTAGTGGCGAGCGAAAGCGGAATAGGCCAGTAATAAATTTAAGAAAATTTGAATAGTATGGAAATGCTAACCAAAGACGGTGATAGTCCAGTAAAAGTAATGCTTAAATTTGTTCTTGAGTAAAGCGGGACACGTGAAATCTTGCTCGAATATAGGGGGACCACCCTCTAAGCCTAAATACTCTTTAGTGACCGATAGTGAACTAGTACCGTGAGGGAAAGGTGAAAAGAACCCCTATTAGGGGAGTGAAATAGAACCTGAAACCGCATGCCTACAATCAGTCGAAGCTCTTTTTAGAGTGACGGCGTACCTTTTGTATAATGGGTCAGTGACTTAATTTATTAAGCAAGCTTAAGCCATCTAGGTGTAGGCGTAGCGAAAGCAAGTCTTAATAGGGCGAATAGTTTAATGAATTAGACCCGAAAACGAATGAGCTTACCATGAGCAGGTTGAATGCAAGGTAACACTTGCTGGAGGACCGAACCAGTTGACGTTGAAAAGTCTTTGGATGACTTGTGGTAAGGGGTGAAAGGCCAACCAAATTCGTAGATAGCTGGTTTTCCGCGAAAACTATTTAGGTAGTGCGATGAATAAATATGCATTTAGAGGTAGAGCACTAAATGGGCTAGGGGGAAGAGATTCTTACCAAACCTAATAAAACTCCGAATGCTAAATGTAGTTCTTCATCAGACAGACTGTGGGTGCTAAGGTCCATGGTCGAGAGGGAAAGAGCCCAGACCACCAGATAAGGTCCCAAAATTATGATTAAGTGTGAAAGGATGTGGAAATTCCTTAACAGCCGGGAGGTTGGCTTAGAAGCAGCCATCCTTTAAAGATAGCGTAACAGCTCACCGGTCTAATAGAGTTTCTGCGCCTAAGATGTAACGGGGCTAAAATCATATACCGAATCTGTGGGTTTATAAAATTTTCGAATTTTATAAGCGGTAGCGGAACGTTCTGTAAGCCTGTAAAGGAGTACCCGTGAGGGACTCTGGAGGTATCAGAAGTGCGAATGCTGACATAAGTAACGATAAATAAAGTGAAAAACTTTATCGCCGAAAATCCAAGGGTTTCTGCGCAAGGTTAATCCGCGCAGAGTTAGTCGGCCCCTAAGGCGAGGGCGAAAGCCGTAGTCGATGGAAATAAGGTTAATATTCCTTAACCAGATGGTAGTGACGGATTTTGTAAGTTGTGAGTTCTTAATGGATTGAACTTGCTGCGAAAAAGTCCCAGGAAATAGCTCCATCATTAGACCGTACCCTAAACCGACACAGGTGGATTAATAGAGTATATTTAGGCGCTTGAGAGAATGATGTTGAAGGAACTCGGCAAAATGCTTCTGTAACTTCGGAATAAAGAAGACCTTTTATAGGGCAACCTATTTAAGGTGGCACAAGCCAGGGAGAAGCGACTGTTTATCAAAAACACAGGGCTCTGCTAACACGTAAGTGGATGTATAGGGTCTGACGCCTGCCCGGTGCTGGAAGGTTAATGCGATGGGTGCAAGCTCATTTCTGAAGCCCCAGTAAACGGCGGCCGTAACTATAACGGTCCTAAGGTAGCGAAATTCCTTGTCGGGTAAGTTCCGACCTGCATGAATGGCGTAACGATTTCTCCGCTGTCTCCAACATCAACTCAGTGAAATTGAATTCTCCGTGAAGATGCGGAGTTCGCGTAGTTAGACGGAAAGACCCCGTGCACCTTTACTGCAACTTTACATTGGTGTTAGGAAAAACATATTTAGCATAGGAGGGAGACATTGAAGCGAAGGCGTCAGCTTTCGTGGAGTCGTCAGTGAAATACCTCTTTTGTTTTTCTTGATATCTAACTGATTGCCGTTATCCGGCATCAAGACATTGTATGGTGGGTAGTTTGACTGGGGCGGTCGCCTCCCAAATAGTAACGGAGGCGTGCGAAGGTAAGCTCAGAACGGTCAGAAATCGTTCGTGGAGTGCAATGGCATAAGCTTGCCTGACTGTGAGACTGACAAGTCGAGCAGAGTCGAAAGACGGTCATAGTGATCCGGTGGTTCTGAGTGGAAGGGCCATCGCTCAACGGATAAAAGGTACGCCGGGGATAACAGGCTGATACTGCCCAAGAGCTCATATCGACGGCAGTGTTTGGCACCTCGATGTCGGCTCATCACATCCTGGGGCTGGAGCAGGTCCCAAGGGTTTGGCTGTTCGCCAATTAAAGTGGTACGTGAGCTGGGTTCAGAACGTCGTGAGACAGTTCGGTCCCTATCTGCTATGCGTGTAGAAGAATTGAGAGGAGCTGTCCCTAGTACGAGAGGACCGGGATGGACGTACCACTGGTGGACCGGTTGTAGCGCCAGCTGCAGTGCCGGGTAGCTAAGTACGGACGAGATAACTGCTGAAAGCATCTAAGCGGGAAACTCACCTCAAAACTAGTTCTTCCCATAGAGCCGTGGTAGACCACCACGTTGATAGGCTGGGTGTGGAAGTGCGGTAACGCATGTAGCTGACCAGTACTAATAGCTCAATTGGCTTGATTTATGCACTGAAAAAAATTTCGTAGAGTTAAAATATTGATGATTATATATTTAACAATATTTAATAATTATTAGTATTTTGAAAATGAACGTATTATTTAAAATAATCATATCGTTAATTTTAATTTTAATATCCTATATATTTTACAAAGATGTAATAATTTACGAAGGAACTCAAAGAATTTATTACTATAAATATTATATCATTTCCCTCCTGTTATTAATAACTTTTTTAATTGTAATAAGATTAAATATTAATATAAAAATTTATTTTTTAATCGTTTTTTTTAGTTTTCTTTTTTCGTTTTATTCTCTAGAAATTTATTTAACATTTATTCCAGATGTTAAAAAATCTTTTGAACAAAAAAAAATTCAGGACACATATTTTCAAAACACAGGAAAAAAGTGGGACACAAGGGATAGGTTTGAAATATTTGAAGATTACAAATTAAAACATAAAAATGTACAAGTTACAATCGGTGCAAATAGTTTTATAAATGATAATAATTTAAATATTTTACCTCTTTCAGGAAAACCCAATGTATTAACTATTAATTGTAATGAAAATGGTTATTACTCAAGTTATATTAGTGATAGATATGGTTTTAATAATCCAAACGATGAATGGAACAAAAAAGAAATAGATTTTTTACTTCTTGGAGACTCTTACACGCACGGTGCTTGTGTTAATAATGGTATTGCAGAAAGTCTAAGGGCCTTATCTAAAAAAAATGTTATTAATTTAGGTTATCATGGCAATGGACCTTTAGTTGAATATGCAACTCTCAGAGAATATCATCCTCCAAATTTTAAAAATGTAATTCTATTTTATTTTGAAAATAATGATATTTATGAGCTATCAACAGAATTAAATAATAAAATTATTAAAAAATATCTCATCGATAAAAATTTTACCCAAAAATTAAAATCTAAGCAAAAAGAAATTAATATAATTCTAGATAATAAATTACTTTCTGAATATAATAAAATTAGAAAAAATTCTTCAGATTTTACCTCTGATACTAAAAATAAACTTATTAAGATTATTAAACTATTTAAAACTCGGTCGTTATTAAAAAATTTAACAGTTGCAGCTCTATTCAATGAACAAAATTATTTATATGAATTCTCAAAAAGTATAGATAAGATCCATGCATTTACAAAGACTCAAAATTCTAATTTTTACTTTGTCTATTTGCCCGCATTTAATAGATATAGTGAGAAGGAGTTTAAAAGTAGTTATTTAGAAGTAAAAAAAATAGTTGAAACAAAAAATATTCCATTTATAGATATTCATCGTGAGATATTCTTTAAACATAAAAATCCAAAAAAATTATTTGCCTATTCAATTGAAAATCATTATAGTGAGGAAACATATTTCAAAATTGCAGATTTACTCAACAGATTCATAAAATATGACTAATAAAACCTCAGTTCTTGGTGATGTACATAAAAAAACAGTTAGTTTTTTAAAATCAAAGAAAGATAAAGAAAATTACTCTAAATATAGAAATGAATTTGATCTAGCATCAAATTTTAAGAAGATACAAAAATTTCCACTACATATAGATTTAGAAATAGATAACCTTTGTAATTTTGCATGTTCGTTTTGTCCAATAGGACAACCTGAGAGTAAATTTCATGAACAATACAAAACTATAAAAACTATAGAAAAAGATAAAGTTTATAGTTTATTAGACGAGTGTAAGCTAATAGGGGTAAAATCTGTTCAATTTAGCTTAGTAAATGAACCATTAGCAAATAAAAATATTTTTGATTATATTGAGTATGCAAACAAATTAGGGATAATCGACATTTCAATAGTGAGCAATGGATACTTATTAAATGAAAAAAATTCTAATAAAATTTTAAGCTCAGGTTTAAAAAAAATACAATTTTCTTTAGATGCATTCAGTGAAAAAACTTATAAAGAAAGAAAATTAAAAAATTTAAAACCAGCGAATTACAAAAAAACAATAAACAATATTTTGAACTTTTTAGAATTAAAAAAGAATAAAAAATCTAACTTTCCAATTGTCAGAGTAAGCTTCATTGAAATGGAAGAAAATAAACATGAAAAAAATGATTTTGAGAGTTTTTGGTCTAATAAAGTTGATGCCATTCATTATCAAAAACTAATAGATTTCATAAACGATGATAATCAAGAAAAAAAGGAAAAAGAGTATAAGTGTAACATGCCAATGTTTAGAATGGCCGTAAAAGCCGATGGAACAGTAAAACCATGTTGTACTTCTTATGGGGATGATATTATTATAGGTAATATTTATAAAAACACTTTGAATGAAATTTGGAATTCAAAATTTATGAAAAAATTTCAAAAAATGCATATTAATGGCAAAGCTGATACGAACAAGTCGTGCCTTGAGTGTATAAATAAAACTTTTTAACCTTTGCCATATTAGCTAGGTAAACTTCATTTTCAAAAACCATAATTTTCTATTTTCTTTATTGTATTAATTTTTATTCATATAAGTCAGGTCTTTTCAAAGAGTACAAAAACTTATTTTTTTTCATTATTTTCATGAATTTAGAACTCTTTGATATTATTTTGCAAATCTGGTCTGCTGTTCCATAAGCTTTATCTTTGTTAAGTTTATTCACGACGCCTTTTAATAAATTAAGATCATTTTTATAATCTAATGAATATCTAAACATTGATAAATTTTTTTTTTTATAAAAATTCTTTGATTTAAAAAGTTTTTTTTCTTTCCAAAATAAATTTGTAACATTTTCTCTATCTAATTTTTTGATAGCTAAATCATTCACTTTTTTCAAACCTTTGACTGTAAAAATTTCTATATCTGAACCATCAGGCCATCTAGATTTAGATAGGGGCATAGTATTACTCAAGTAATGAAATCCATTTTTTTTGAAATGACTAAGCATTTTCTTAATTACTCTGGGGTCAACTAAAGGACAGTCAGATGTCAGCCTAACAACTATTTCTAGATTAAATTTTTTTGAAGCATCAAGATATCTTTTAATTACATTATTTTCAGATCCAATAAATAAAGTTAAACCTTTTCTTTTGACTATCTTAAAAATTTTTTTACTATTTTTGGTTGTAGCAACAATAATATTTTTTTTTTGAAATGATTTCAATAACCTATTAATTTGAAATTCTAATATGGTTTCGAAATTAGTTATTTTTTTCAAAATTTTATTAGGAAATCTTTTAGAATTACACCTTGCTTGAATTATAATACCTATCTTTTCCAAAATAATTTAATTTAGTCTTTTAAAACCTTGATATCTTGTCTTAAAATTAAATTGCAATTTTCCATCAATATATTTTTTTATTATTTTAATAACTATATCAAAATTTAATAAATATTTTTTTAAATCCTTTTTTTTATGAGCATAAGATAAATAAACGCTATTGGATGCTAAATAATTTCTTTTTAACATCTCATAGGTAAATATTGTATATAATTTTTCATTTTGTTTTTCATAATTGAAATAAAATGTTGGCAATGCATTAAATTCTGAAACTGATATGTCTATCTTATTTTTTTTTGAAATTTTTATCCATTCTTTTTTTAAAAATTTTCCATTTTTAGAAATTTGACTAGTTACCTTTTTACTTTTGATAAAATCAATTACAGCGCAAGCTGCTACAAATCCTGATCTTTCAGTCCAAGCAGTACTACTTATAAAGCTTTGATTAGAATATTTCAAAAATTTTTTTTTCCCCACAATGCAAGAAATTGGATGGCCATTTCCTAAGCCTTTGCCATAAACGACCATATCTGGGTTCAAGCCTACTTTTTTATAAATGCCACCAAGAGTTTCTCTAAAACCAGTTGTTATCTCATCTATGATTAAGCAAATTTTATTTTTTTTGCAAAACTCATTAACTTTTTTAATAAATTTTTTTTCTGGATAAAAAAATCTACAAGGTTCTAAAATAAAAGCAGCATAGCTTTTTGGGTTTTTGATTTTTGTTAATTCTTTGATATCATTATATCTTAAAGGTTTAACTGTATTTTTAAGTTTTTTTGGAACACCCATTGGATCAAGCCCTGGTAACAAATGATCTTTTAGTCCATTTTTTTTTGTTAAGTTAGTTGCTAGATACCAGTCATACCATCCATGGTATCCAGAGAAAATAATATTATCTCTTTTTGTACTTGCTCTTGCAATTCTAATTGCTATATCAATCGCTTCTCCACCACCACGAGCAAATTTAACTTGTTCTGCAAATTTATCAATTTTGAGCAATTTTTTTGCCAATATAAACTCGTCTTTTGAATTTAAAGTTGAGTTATTTCCATCTTTAATTGATTTGATTATCTTTTTATTTATTACATCGTTGCTATATCCTAAAATACATGTGCCCACGCCCATTTGGGCCATGTCAGTATATTTTTTTCCATTTAAATCCCAAATATTTAATTTTTTTGAACGTTTGTAATAAGTCGGCCAAAAATCTGGAAGGTATCTTTGAGGTCGTTTTGATAAAAGCCCATTACCTCCTGGAATAATTTTTTCAGCTTCTTTCCACAATTCGATACCTGAATTATAATATTTTGTTTCTTTTAAATTGTTTCGTGTTTTTTTCATTTTTTCTTATTCCAAATTTTACTTTACCAATAATTTGTTCAATGTTTTCCATCTCTAACTTCATCTTCTTAAACTTTTCATAGTCTAAGGACACAGGATAATCAACACATTCTTTATCGTTTTTAATCATAAAATGCTTTTCAAAAATTCTAGCACCCATACAATAAGATATAATTGAAGTTTTAATATCATTTGTGTGATCTGACAAACCAATAGGGATAGAAAATTTTTCTTTTAAAAATATAATATTTTTTAAAAAAGAATCTTCTTCTTTAGTGGGATATGATGAGACACAATGCAATAGGTAATATTTAATTCTTTGTTTTTTAAACATTCTAATTATATCTTGAATTTCAATTATTGAAGCCATTCCAGTTGAGATAATAGTAGGTTTTTTTGTTCTAATTATTTCTTTGACTAATTCGAAGTTTGAAATATCAAATGAAGCAATTTTAAATAATTTTACTTTTAACTTGTTTAGGAATTGAACAGATTCTTTGTCGAACGGTGTCGAAAAAAAAATAATTTTTTTTCTATCAGCATACTTTTTTATTTTACTAAATTCATCAAAACTTAACTCACATTTCTTCAAAATGGAGTATATTGGACTAGTTTTTTTTACTCTTTTTTCGGTAATATAAGTTTGAAATTTGATGGCATTTGCCCCTGCTTTTTTTGCTTCATCAACTAATTTAAACGCTTTTTTTAAACTTCCATTATGATTAATTCCAGCTTCGGCAATTAAGAATTTATCTTTTCCTATCACCATGAGGTAAAACCTCCATCAACCATAATATTTTGACCAGTAATATAATTTGAATATTGACTAGACAATAATGCTATTATTCCTAAAAGATCATCAACCTTACCCATTCTTTTTAATGGAACTTTTTCTAAATATTTTTTTTTAAAAAAATTTGAGTGATTTTTATCTCTTATTCCACCTGGGGAAATGCAATTAACATTAATATTTTTCTTAATTGACAAAACAGCAAAATATTTTGTCAGCTGAATAATACCTGCTTTTGTGGCACCATAAATTTCAGAATTAAAATTATCCCTTAATCCATATATTTCAAAATTAGGACTTACAACTCCATAAATTGATCCAATATTTATAATTTTGGAAAATGTATTATTCTTTTTTTTTTTTAATTTAATAAAAGCATTAATTAAATTTATTGTTCCATGTAAATTGGTTTCTGTTACTGAATTCAATTCTTTTTTGGTTCTAAGTTCTGGCTTAGTATAAATACTTTTAGCAGCGTTATTAATTAATATATCAATTTTATTATGCTTTTTAATTATATGTGCAAGAATCTTTTCAACTAAAATTTTATCAGTTATGTCAGCTTGAAACGAATTATTAAATCTTTGCCTCTTTAAATCAATTCCATAAACAATTGCTTTTTCATCTTTAAAAAAATTTAATATCTTTTTTCCAATTTTTCCAGAAGTGCCTGTGATAAGAACAACTTTATTTTTAAAATTAATGTTCATTAGAAATTTTAATATATATATTGTTTATTCTATTCAAAGTAAATTTTATTTTTTTGTCTGTTAAAATATTTTGTTTTTTAGATTTCATTATTTTGTTAAAAACTTTAAAAATCTTGTTAAAATATAATTTTTTAACTAACCCTAATTTAACTAATCTTTTTATATTTAATGATTGATGTTTGTATTGTGCTTTACAGATAGCTATTTTATTTAGGTATATTGAGTCAAACATTATCAAACTACCACTACATATAATTATTTTTGCACTATAAAAATGTTTGTAAAAATTTTTTTGATTATAATATTTGAAGTTGTCTCTATTTTTAATTATTTTTTTATATTTAGTTTGAAAGAAGAAATTAAATTTGCTGAATTTTTTTTTAGACAAAAAATTTGAAATTTTTACAGTATAATTTTTCATATCATATCCTCCAAAAAAAATAAAAATTTTATTATTTATTTCTTTAGATTTTTTTTTTTCAAAATAGGAGGGAATAATATTAAATTCATAACCATGATAATTTTTTTTATTTCTTATTTTCTTGGTCCATAATAGAGAGTTTATTTTTAAGTCATAATATGAGGACATAAAGTTGGTATCATCAAGTAATATTATTTTTTTATTTTTTTTTTTTAAATCAAGTATTTCTGAGTTTTTAAGTTTCGAAAGAGTATCAACTATTAAAAGTTTAGAACTTAGTTTATTTAATTGACTAGCTAAAAATTTTGATTTAAGAAAAATTGTTTTAATTTTCTTATCAAATGAATTTATTATTTTTTTAGCTTCATTTTTGTTTTTGTCACAATTAATTGCAAGACCAATATTTTTAATATTATTTTTTTTTTTTAGAAATTTGATTATATTTAGACACCTTATTAAATGACCAGTTCCTAGCTCCCTTTTTTTTCCAAATCCACATACAACTAAAACATCAAGCATTTTTTTTAAAAAAAAATTTTAGGGTATTGGTAATATATCTCATTTCAGTCTTTTTTAAGTCAGGATAAATTGGTAAACTGATTATATTTTTACAAACATATTTAGAAATTGGAATATTAACTTTTTTTCTAAAAATATTCTTGTAGGCAGTAAATTCAGTCAAATCATTATAATGTACAGTAGCTCCTATTCCTTTTTTATTTAGGTAATTGAGCAAATTCTCTCTACTTATATTATTGTTGATAATCATTATGAATAAATGATATCCATGCTTAATTTTATACTTATTATTTTTTTGAAACTTTAAAGGTAAATGCTTTAACTCATTTTGATAAAAATCATAAATTTGTTTTCTTTTTTTCCACATATAATTAATTTTTTTTAGCTGAACTATTCCCATGGATGCCATGATATCGGTCATGTTATATTTGTATCCAATTTTTTTTACATCATAATAATTGTAATCAATTTTTTTAGTTTTTTTGTCACCAAATCTTTTCCACGCATCTTTACTCATTCCATGTAATCTTAAAATTTTACAATTATCATAAACTTTTTTGCTATTTGTAATTAACATTCCACCCTCACCTGTAGTGAGATTTTTATTTGCATAAAAACTAAAACAGCCTGTATCACCAAATGTTCCAGTATTTACATTCTTATATTTAGACTCGATTGCATGCGCACAATCTTCTACAACATATAAATTATACTTTTTTGCAATTTTTAATATTTTTGTCATATCACATGGCATACCAGCAAAATGAACTGGAAGTATAAATTTTGTTTTTTTAGTAATACTTTTTTCAATCAGCTCCTCATTCAAATTTAGTGTATCTGGTCTAATGTCAACTAAAACAGGTTTTCCACCGGCAAGAAGAATAGAATTAATAGTAGAACAAAAAGTTAATGATGTGGTGATGACTTCGTCACCTTCTTTTAAACCTAAAGAAATTAGGGAAATATGAAGTCCAGCAGTACAAGAATTTAATGATAATGCATATCTAGATTTCTTATATTTTTTAAATTGATTTTCAAAATTTAGACATTCTGTTCCAGTTCCTATCCAAGAATTTTTTAGAACATTATTGATTGACTTAATTTCATCTTTTCCTAGATGTGGTTTTCCAAATCTTATAAATTTATTTTTTTTTACCATAATTTCATATATAGCATATTAATTTAATGAATATATTTAACAAAGTAGCCAATATTTATTTAAAGTTTTTTAACAAAAATTACTACAAAATTATACAACACAATAAAAAATATTTTAAAAACTTTAATAACAAAAGTAAAAATATAATTTTGATTGAATTTAACAGATGGAGCAATCTTCAAATTGTCTTCTCTTATATTGGAAATTATCTTTCAAAAAAATATGAATCTGAATTAGTTGCTTTTCCAGGATACAAATATTCAGCAATTATCTCTCTTTATGAAAAATTAACCTGGTGGATTGGCAGTTCTTGTGGAAAAAATTTCTTAGTTTATAAATCATTCGGTGTAAAAAAATTTCTAATTCCTTGTAAAAAAGATTTGGAAAATTACATGAATAAAAATTTTCCTATGAGAAAAATTTCTAAATTAAGAAAAAATTTTATTAATCTCAAAATAAATCAAGTAAAAATAGGTGATGCAATTTACGATTCATATTTAAAAGAAAACAGAGTCGGTACAGCTGAAATTTATTCCCAAAAATTTTATAAGCATTTTAAAAAAAATATATCATTATTTTTATTTTGGGATGAATATTTAAAAAAAAACAAAGTTAAAGCAATATGCACAAGTCATTCAGTTTATCATTATGCTTTATTAGTAAGACTTGGAATAAAATATTCTATTCCTACATTTGTGACTCAATCAAGTGAACAAATTTACAGGTTAAATAATAAAAGCAATATAATTGAAACTAATTTTAAAAATTACCCAAAAATATTTGCTAGAATTACGAAAAAAAATAAAAAGATTTTTTTAAATTTCGCAAAAAAAAAAATGAATATGCATTTAAAGGGACGATTGTCGGCAATACCTTATGTTTACAAATCTTCCTTTTCCAATAAAGTTTCATCACATAAAGTTATTAATCCAAATAAGAAAATTAAAATTTTAATCGCAAGCCAGTGTTTTATTGATGCTCCACATAATTATGGAGATAATTTGTTTGTTGATCACCTTGAGTGGCTTAACTATCTTGCAAAGTTTATAAATTCAAAAAAAAATAAATACGATTGGTATTTAAAAACACATAATAATCTAAATCCTATTAGCGAAAACATAATTTATGATTATTTAAAAGAAAATACAAAAATTAAACTTATACCTAAAAATATTCCCAATAATAAAATTGCTAAAGACGGTATAGATTTTGTTTTAACATGTTGGGGCTCAGTTGGATTTGAATTTGCTGCTATGAATATTAATGTAATTAATGCTTCAAAAAATAATCCCCACATTAAATATAATTTTAATCACAATCCAAAATCTATAAAAGAATATTTTAAGTTAATAGAAAATTTAAATAGAAACAAAAAAAAAATAAATAAGCTAAAAGTATTGGAATATTTTTTTATGAAATTTTATTTTTATCCAAAAAATTGGTTATTATTTAATATAGAAAATCCCAATAACACACCTGACAATTTTGGTAACACGAGATTAGAACAAACTCGACCAGTTTTTTTTAATCATTGGACAAATTATTGTAATGCTGATATTCACTCACAAACTTTAAAGAAAATTAAAAACTTTGTTGACTCAAAAAATTACTGTTTTATGTATGAAAATTTAGAGAGCGACTTAAACAAATTAATTAAAAATAATGTTTTATAGATTTTCAAAATTTTTCAAGAATTATTTAAGTAAGAAATACGGTATATCAAAAGATTTTTATCATATAAATTTAGATGAATTTTTTGGAAATGAAAAAATTATCAAAAGATTATCTAAAATGAATTTAGAGGAAATTTTTTCATTAATGGAAACAGATAAAGCAAGTTTAGTTCAAAGGGTATTTTGGCACCCTATAAAAAAGATTCATTACAGAAAGCTTTTTGTTACACATGGATATGCGACTTTTTATGAAAAGTTTTTTTCGGACAAAAGATATGAAGTAAAAAAAATTATTGAAATAGGTGGAATGACAGGGAGTAGTGCTGGAGCTCTAGCAATGTATTTTTTAAATTCAATAATATACACCCTTGATATTAATTACGAAAGAAACAAAATTGATTCAAAAAGAATAAAAAAAATAATTGTAGACCAAACTTCTAAAGCTCAAATCAAAAAATTTATAAATGATGAAAATATAAATTTATCTTCTATAGATTTAATTATTGATGATGGAGCTCATACAGATGAAGCTATTTTAACTTCTTTAAAAGAACTTTTAAAGTATGTTTCTTGTGATGGTTATTACGTAATCGAAGATTTAGATTTAAAGACTACAAAAAGTTCAATTGACTTCTTAAAAGACGATAAATCAGATTTTTATAAAGACAATATAGAGAAAGTCGAAATGTATGAAAGTGGTCAGGAAATTGATAATCTAGATTATGACACTCAACATTATATAGCATTTATAAAACCAAAAAAAATTAAATAATATTCAATTTTTCAATTGCTACAGAGTATTTTGAGAATCTAATTTGTTCGAAAGGAAACATTTTGAAAATTTTCTCATTAGATATTTGAACAGGGCATTTTACTTCAACAGCTATATTTGAATCTTTGTATTTATTTAACGTTGGTCTGAAATTATTAAATTTTGTAAATTCAATTTTTTTATCTATTGTCACTCTAAAGGGGCCTAATTTGTAATATTTTCTAATATAACTAACTGTTAGAATCATTTTACATATACCATAAGATTTATCCAAAATGCCATTTTTAAATAGTTTTTCAAAGTTATTTGAGACAATAGATTTTTTAAATCTATTTTCAAGACTTGAAATTTTTTCTTCTAAAAAAAATTTTTTCTTTTTATTATATGATCGTAATCTTATTTTTTTTCTCGGTACAGTTCCCTCCAAAGAATCTTTGAACATTTCGTAATTTATATTATCAAAATATACAGACTCTATTAATCGATCAGGATATTGTTCAGTAAAATTTTTCTCAAAAATAAATTTTTTAAAATCATTTACCTTTGATTTGTCTATCTTTAATTTTATCTCTTTTCTAAAAGACATTATTTAATTTTGAATTTTATCTTTATCAATTTTTGAAAATTTATCTATTTCCTCATTGATTTTAAAATCTAAACAATTTGAATTACGTATATTAAGATAACCGCCTGAAAATTCCTTTTTTTTGTTATAAGCTGCATAGCAAATATCTATGTCATTTAATTGTACGTTTGTTATGTCAGTAATTGAACTATCTTTAGACACTATTCCATATGTTGAGTCATTAATTATTCCATTCATAACTTTTAGATATGATTTTTCACCAACTGAAATGGCCTTATCTCCACAAGAAGATAAATTGAGTTTACTAATGATATAAGATCCTCCTGAAAAGTCAGCACAGTCATTTAAAGCTTTTTGAATGTTTAATTCCTCTATTTTGACTTTAGAAAAATCCGAGTCAAATGCATCACTTGAAGAATTTTGAATTGTTATATTTTTTAAATTTCCAAATGAGGATACAATATTCAGACCATCCTCACAAACTGAATTCTTTATCGTAACTTTTACACCACTAATCTTTTGATTATAAAACGTAACACAACCAGTTAATAATCTTGTTCCTAAATTAGATATTGTTAAAGTTTCATCATAATTTGTACTTCCTATAAAAATAATATGCCAATCTTTTATTTCATTATTTTCAAATAAAATTCGACCCCTATTTGAGAGTTGTTTTATATTTATTTCTTTTTTTGACTCATTGATATTCATCTGGATATCTTCATTATGCACTATCTTAAAATTATCAATTGAAACCAAATTTATATTATTATTAGAATAATCTTCATTAAAAAAATTTTCTTTAAATGTTTTAGGGTCAAATTTATTCCTCAATTTATCATCATATGAAATTAAATAATATGTTTGACCATTTTTCTTTGCTGAACCAGAAATTAATTTTTGTAAAAAAATATCATTTATCACTTCAAAATAACAATTTGAGAATGATTTATCGCAAACATAGATAATTTTTTGATCTTTAAATGCAATTACTAATTTTTCATTATTATCAATTTTAGAAAATGTATTTTTAAGTGATTTAGAAAAGTTTAAGTCTGAATATTTTAGATTAGATAAAAAAATTAAATTATATTCAATATTTTTAAAAAACTCACTAACTTCATTTTGAGAAAGATTGATTAAATTTTTTTGATTTTTCTTATAAAAATTTTCAATACTAATTTCTCTAAGTTTCTTTAAAGCAAATTTGCTATTTTTGATTATGAATGGATGAATTAACTTTGAAATTTCAGAATTTTCTTTATATTTAAAATCGGTTATTTTTTTTATATCACCATCATAATAAATCGGTTCAAATTCTCCTGATAAAATATTATAAAAAAACTTCCGATTATTTTTCCCCAATCCATGCGGATAAACAATCGAGTATAAAATTGGTTCAAAAACTCTAAATTTTTCCAAATCTTGATTGAGAAATTTGTGATCAATAAAAAACCTTCTGTCAAATCCACTTTCTCCAGCTAAATACGATTTATTCAGGTTATTAAAACTTTTAAATGAAATTATTTCATTATTTTTATTTTTTAAAATCCACTTAGAGTTAACAATTCGTGTTAGAAAAATTCTAGTAAATATAAAATCTGAGTTTACCGAGTCCTCTAGTCCCTCAAAAATTGGTCCTTCTCTTTTTAAATTTTTTTCTAACATTTCTTTAACAATTTTTTCTTGAAAAAGATATTTCGACTCAATTCCATTTATTTCAGCATTAACAAAAAATGTTTTTGGTGATAAAATTTTTAATTCTCTAAAAAGCTCAGTTATTAAAATTTCATTTACTCCAAATCTTGTCTCAGGCAAGAATAGCTTAAAATTTGTAAAAGAGTTCGCATGACCATTATCAATTTTTATATCTAAGCTAGATAAAAAATTTCCATTAACTAATTTTATGTGATCCCTAAAATCACCATGTAACCTTATCTTTGCATTAAATTTACAAAATTTATCATTATTAAAGTAAATTATAATATCAGCCTTATATCTTTTCTTATTTTTTTTCGAAATTGAATTATTAAGTGATTTTGAGGAGATAACCTGAAAAGAATTTCTAAACCATTTTTTCTTATTTTTTACATCTATTTTTATTGAAGAAATAGTTTGAGAATTATTAATATTATAATTTTTATAATTAGTTTGTTCACAATATGAATTATTAATTTTATCTTTTGAATTCGAAAATTGGATTGGATAAATCAGTAATACGATCAAAATTAATAAGTTTTTTTTTAAATAATCAATTATATTCAACATTGATTGTTTTAATTAATTTATTATTTTTATATTTTTTGAATATTTTTTCTATTTCTGTTTTACTATCACTTACGAGTCTATAGTTAATATCATCTTTTTCTTTTATTATTTGAATAAGATAACTTGAATTTTCTAACTCGTTAATCTCTTCAGTAGAATTAATTTCTATTAAATTATTAATGTTACCTTCTCTAAATGATATTGAAAAAATATTTAAACCTTTAGTTTTAAAAAATTTTTCAATTAAATTAACAACAATAACTACTATTAAAAAAAATAATGTTAGCAATATTCCATACTTAATTTTTACTGCCATCGCTATTCCAACAGTAATTAATAAAAAATAAACTACCAATTCGAAAGGATTTTTAACTGGATTTCTAAATCTGACTATTGAAAGCGCACCTACCATTCCAAGCGCTAACGCAATATTACCCGATATTACAAAAGTAATAGAAAGAGTAATGACAGGTAACATTATAAAACTTATAGTATGTTGTAAGGTATTTGCCCACATTTGTTTAGTTAATGTGAGTACTACTCTTACAGAGAAACCACATGCTGCAGAAATTAATAATGAGTAAATAAATATTTTTGCTGAGTCAGAAATCATAATATAAACACATTAATTTTATTAGTATAAAATTACTTAATAATACATGAGAATAGTTTTTGATAGTAATATTTTCTTGAAACAAAAAGACGGTGGTATTTCTGGTTATTTTATGAACGTTTCAAGAGAGTTAAATAAGATTAATGTGAAACATTTTATTTTTGCCTTTTTTAGTAAGAACAAAAAAATTAATCACTTAAAGTATAAATTTAATTTTTTAACAATATCAAGATCATATGGATTTCAGACAATTCTAGAAAAAATTAATTCTTTTTTTGAAAAATTATTTTTCAAATTTTATAAACCTTCTTTAATTCATCAGACTTATTATTTTTATACCAAAAAACAAAAAATACCGTTAATTACAACTATTCATGACATGATACCTGAGTTATTTCATAAAAAGTTTTATTTTGAAAAAGATCTAATAAAAAATAAGGAAAAAGCTATATATAATTCTGACCATTTAATTTGTGTATCCCATAATACAAAAAAAGATTTATTAAAGTTATACAATAATTTAGATGAAAAAAAAATTTCCGTTATTTATCCAGGAAGAGGAAATTACGAAAATTTTTATCAGAAAGAAATACCAAAAAAAATTGAATATATAAAAGATTTAAAATATATATTGTTTGTTGGAAAAAGAGGATCATATAAAAACTTTAATTTTTTTTTAAACTCTATTTCGAAGTCAAAAAGAATAACTGAGAATTATAAAGTTATTTGTTTCGGGAGCAACAAATTTGATAACGAAGAAATAAACAATTACACAAAAAATGGTTTTTCCAAAAATTCAGTTATTCATGTTAGTGGAAATGATTATACATTAGGATGTTTATATAAGTATGCATCTTTATTGGCCAATCCTTCATTATACGAAGGTTTTGGAACACCGCCAATTGAAGCAATGAGTTTAAATTGTCCAGTTATCTCTTCATCAACAGGCGCATCAAAAGAAATTTTGAATAATTCAGCAGTTTACTTTAATCCAGAGTCTTCGAATGAAATTATGTTTAAGTGTGAAGACATATTATATAATGAAGATCTTAGAATAAAACTTATCAAGAAAGGATTTAAACATTCATTAAATTTTTCATGGGACAAATGTACAAAAGAAATTTTTAATTTATATAAAGTATTGACATGATTGAGACAATAAAAAAATTTTATTTTTTTTTAGATGAATATAAAAAAAGTAAATTAATTTTTTTGTTAATTTTTTTAATTATAATGTTATTACTTGAGCTAATTAGCATTGCTTTAATTATTCCAATAATTTCAATATTAGTTGATAACAATTTTTATGAGTTTTTTAATTCAAATTATACTAACTATTTCAAATTAGAGCTTTCAAAAGATGAACTATTAAAAGTTTTTATTTTGTTTTTTATAATTGGAATTTGCCTGAAAAATATTTTCTTTCTGTTTTTGAAATGGTATCAAATAAAGTTTGTAAGAAATTTTAGATTATATTTTACTTATAAATTGTTTGATATTTATATGAGACAGCCTTATAATTTTTTTTTTAAAAAAAAATCTTCAGAAATTATTAGAAATTTAGAATCTGACTCAACAATGATCGTTAGGATGTTTGACTCATTTATGATTATAATAAGTGAGATTTTTTTATTTACTGGAATATTAATTTTACTACTAATAGTAAATCCGTTTACAACGTTAGCTTCAGGGACAATTTTAGTAATTATATCGCTGTTGTATCAAAAATTAACTATTAGGAAAAATATAGAATTAGGAAATCTTCGCCAAAAAAGCGCAGCACTAAAAACAAAAAATATTATTGAAAGTTTAAGTAGCATAAAAATAATTAAACTATTAAGTTTAGAAAAAAATTTCCTAGATTATTATCAGGTAAATAATATTAATGAGCAAAATGCAGACTCAGTGTCTGCTTTTCTTAGAGAAGTTCCTAGATCAATACTGGAAATTTCAGGTGCAGCTTTAATTTCAGTTATTATTATTACTTTTTTAAATTTTGGTGCAAATTCTGCTAATGTAATCACCTCGATAAGTTTATTTGCAGTAGCACTTATTAAATTTCTTCCATCCGCAAATAAAGTAATTACTTCTGTCCAATATATAAATTATGGAATCCCATCACTTAATGTAATTTATGAAGATTTAAATTTAAAAACTGAAGAAAAAAATTTATTTTCACCAAAAAATTATAAATTTATTAAATTAGAAAAAATTGAGTTAAAAAAAGTAAAATTTAAGTATGAAGATAAAGTTATACTAGACAATATAAATTTAGAAATTAATTCTGGAGAATTTATCGGTATATTTGGACCTAGCGGTTCAGGAAAAACTACTTTAATTGATTTAATCATGGGTTTTTTAAAACCCTTTTCTGGAACTATTAGAGTGAATAATAATGATCCGTACGATTTTAGCGATTATAAGAAAAAAATTGGATATGTATCGCAAAGCACATTTTTAATTGATAATAATATAACTAATAATATAGCAGTTGGTATTGAAAAAAAAAAAATTGATCTAAATAGAATTAGAAAAGTAATTCAAATGTCAGGCCTAGATAGTTTTGTTTCAAAACTTGAAAATGGTTTAGATACATTTATTGGAGAAAACGGAATCAAGCTTTCTGGAGGTCAAAGACAAAGATTATCAATTGCGAGAGCTCTATATAAAGATCCTCAAATTTTGATTTTTGATGAAGCTACCAGCGCTTTAGATGCAACTACTGAAAAAAAGATTCTTGATTCTATTAAAAACATGAGTAAAGACAAAACAATTTTGATGGTCACACATAAAAATGAAATTAAACCTTATTGTGACAGGATATTTGACTTAAAAAATTACCTTTAAGATATTTTAATGTCCAAAAACTGATATTTTGTTTTCAAAAAATCTTTTTTTATTTTATTTTTATTATTTGTTACAAATAAAAAAAAACCACCACCACCAGCACCAATTAATTTACCACCAAAAATATTTTTATTTTTCATTAAATCATTATAGATTTTATCTAATTTATAATTAGTCATACTTTTCGAAATTTGTTTTTTTTTCATCCAATGATCATGAAAAAATTGACCAATTTGTTTTATATTTCCTTTATTCATTAAATATTCAAATTCTTTAATTTTAAAAAAAACTGATTTATAAGTTTCAATAGTCTTATTTTTGTTTTTAGTTTGAGATTTTATTATTTTATTAGAATATCTCCTTAAGTTTGAATAAATTAAAATAAAATTATTTTCAATAAATTTTTTATAATTCTCATTATTTATATTTCTTACCTTAAACTCTCCTTTTTTATTAATCTTTATATTTTTTAACCCTCCATATGAGGCTATAATTTGATCTTGAACACCACCTTCTTCTTTTAAAATTTCTCTCTCTATTTTGATTGCAATTTGAGCGATTTTTTTTTTGGATAGTTTTAATTTTTTATAAATTTTTATAGCTTTGATTAAACCCACAACTAGACTTGATGAAGAACCTATGCCACTTCTCGTTGGTAATGTTGAAAAAAAACCAATATTTAGTTTATCTTTTATTTTAAAGAATTTAAGAGTTTCCCTTATTAAATTGTGACGTATTTTAGTATTGTCATTTACTAATTGAGTGTCAGAAGTTTGGACCAATGATTTATTCTCAAGATTTCTTTTTGATAAATAAACGTAAATGTATTGATTAAAACATACTGAAATGAGATTACCTGAAAATTTAGAATAAAAAAATTTTAAATCTGTACCACCGCCAACTATTGGAATTCTAAAGGGAGTTTTTGTTATTATCATATACTTTATACTTAAATCATTTATAAATTGTGAAAATATAGCAAATTATGAAAGAATTAAATATTAAAAAACTCCAGTGTGTTGTCATGGCAGGTGGTCTTGGAACAAGATTAGGAAAGATTACTAAGAATGTCCCAAAACCATTAGTCAATATTAATGGCAAACCATTTATTTATTTTCTTTTAAAAAGTCTAATTTCTAAAGGTTTAAAAAACTTTTTAATAATAGTTTCTTATAAAAAAGACTTAATAATTAATTATATCAACAAAGATTTTAAAAAAGAAATAAAATTTAAATTTTTTCACGATAAAGATAGAAGAGGAACGTACAATGCAATAATCAAAAGTAAAATGAATTTAAAAAAAGAATTTTTATACTGTAATGCTGATGAAATTATCGATGTTAATTTAAAAAAATTTTATAATGAATTTAAAATGAAAAAATTTCATACACTTTGTACAATTATTAAAAGTAAAAAAGGTTATTTAAATTGTAATAGAAGTAAAAAAATTATTAAGGAAT